>DFPL01000219.1 GCA_002377245.1 Enterobacteriaceae bacterium UBA3516 | reverse complement strand
CCGGAAGAGGACAAAGACGTTCAGCTGTTCCGTAAACTGGGGCTGAATCCTCAGCAGACGGAGGTGCAGACGGGCGATAACGAACAGCAACATCAGCTGGAGCAGCAACTGTTGCACGCTGACACCGACCAGTATTACAACGCGGCCACCGCATGAGCTGGCAGCAGCGCATCGACGGGGCTCTTGCGTCCCGTCGAGAAAACAACACCTTTCGTCGACGTCAGTGCGTAACCCAGGGCGCGGGGCGCTGGCTGGTGCAGGGTGAACGCCGTTACCTTAACTTTTCCAGCAATGACTATCTGGGGCTCAGCCAGCACCCGGCGGTGATTCGTGCCTGGCAACAGGGGGCAGAACAATACGGGGTGGGCAGTGGCGGCTCGGGGCATGTGAGTGGTTACACCGCGGCGCACGGCGAGCTTGAAGAGGCGCTGGCTAACTGGTTGGGCTACCCGCGTGCGCTGCTGTTTATTTCCGGCTTTGCCGCCAACCAGGCGGTGATCGCCGCCCTGATGGCAAAAGAGGACCGCATTGTGGCCGACAGGCTCAGTNNTCAGTCACGCCTCGTTACTGGAGGCGGCGGATCTCAGCCCGGCACAGTTACGCCGATTCCAGCATAACGACGCTGCGCACCTGGCAACCCTGCTGGCAAAACCGATAGCCGGTGAGCAACTGGTCGTCACCGAAGGCATTTTCAGTATGGACGGTGACGCGGCCCCGCTGGCCGACCTGCATGCGGCCACGCAGAAAGCCAACGGCTGGTTGCTGGTCGACGATGCGCACGGTATTGGCGTCTGGGGGCAAGAGGGGCGCGGCAGTTGCCATGCGCAACAGGTCACGCCAGATATTCTGATTGTCACCTTTGGCAAAGGCGTGGGACTGAGCGGGGCGGCGGTGCTATGCCGCGAGTCTGTTGCCGATTACTTCGTGCAGTTTGCCCGCCACCTCATTTACAGCACCGCGATGCCACCGGCGCAGGCGGTGGCACTCCTGGCATCACTTAATGTGATTCGGGGTGCAGAAGGGGACGAACGCCGTGAAAAGCTCGCCGCCCGGGTGGCGCAGTTTCGTGCCGGGGCAGCGTTACTGGAAGCGCAACTGACCGCATCTCACAGTGCCATCCAGCCGCTCATCGTCGGCGAGAATAGCCGGGCGCTGACACTGGCTGCTACCCTGCGCGAGCGGGGATGCTGGGTGACCGCGATTCGTCCGCCCACCGTGCCTGCGGGTACGGCCCGACTTCGACTTACCCTGACTGCGGCCCATGAGCCTGCCGATATCAGCCAGTTGCTGGAGGTGCTCAATGACGCCCGTGAATAAGCAGGCAGTGGCCCATGCCTTTGGTCGCGCGGCACAGCATTACCGGCAGCACGACGGGTTGCAGCGGCAAAGCACGGAATTACTGCTGGCACGGCTGGGCGACGTTTCTGCACGTCATGTGCTGGACGCCGGATGTGGCCCGGGCGCGATGGGGCACCACTGGCAGCAGCGAGGGGCGCAGGTCACCGCGTTAGATCTCAGCGCTAGCATGTTGAGTGAGGCACGCCAGCAGCAGACGGCGCATCACTATGTGCAGGGTGATATTGAAGCCATGCCGCTGCCGGATGAGGCGTTTTGTCTGGCGTGGAGCAACCTGGCCGTCCAGTGGTGCGACTCGCTGCCCCAGGCTTTACATGAACTCTATCGGGTCGTCCGTCCCGGTGGGCACATTGCTTTCACCACTCTCGTACAGGGGTCGTTACCGGAGCTGAGTCAGGCCTGGCGGGCGGTGGATACTGCACCCCATGCCAACCGGTTTTTATCGGCAGCGCACATTGGCGCCGCGCTGGCGGGCTGGCGGTATCAGGCCGGCGTGGAGACCCTCACCTTGTATTTTGATGATGCGGCGAGCGCAATGCGCTCTCTGAAAGGCATTGGGGCGACGCATCTGCATGCCGGGCGCACCTCAGGGTTAACGCGTGGAAAACTGCAGCAACTTCAGCATGCGTGGCCACAACAGAACGGGATGTGCCCGCTCAGTTATCAACTATTTTGGGGAGTTATCAGTCGTGACTGAACGTTATTTTGTTACCGGGACAGACACCGAGGTGGGGAAAACCGTCGCCAGCTGCGCGCTGCTCCAGGCCGCCGCTCAGTTGGGATGGCGCACTGCAGGCTACAAACCTGTGGCGTCGGGCAGTGAAATGACCGCTGAAGGACTGCGCAACAGCGATGCCCTGGCGCTTCAGCGCAACAGCACTGTGTCGCTACCCTATAACGTGGTGAATCCCTGGACCTTTGCGGAGCCGACCTCGCCACACATCGTCAGCGCCGCAACCGGCACGCCCATTTTAGCGCAAGGGATGTCTGACGGGCTGCGTCATCTGGAAGCACAGGCCCAATGGGTGCTGGTGGAAGGGGCAGGAGGCTGGTTTACGCCGTTAGCAGACCATTTTACCTTTGCAGATTGGGTGGTCACTGAGCAACTGCCGGTTATTCTGGTGGTGGGCGTGAAGCTGGGTTGTATCAACCACGCGATACTGACGGCACTGGCGATTGAACAGGCTGGATTAACGCTGGCGGGATGGATAGCAAATGACGTTCAGCCCCCGGGGCGTCGTCATCAAGAGTACATTGCGACCCTGCGGCGCGTGATTAAAGCCCCGATGATTGGGGAGATCCCCTGGCTTTCACACGCGCCGGATGAGGCAAATAACGGTCATTATCTCAATCTCAACGTACTGACTCCGGCGTCATCCAGTGCGCCAGAAGTCCGTCATCCAGTTGCCTGACGTCTCCCTGGGCGACATTGCGTCCGCGATGTAGCAAACAGAAACGATCGGTGACCCGACGAATAAAACTCAAATGTTGTTCAGCCAGCAGGAAGGTCATACCCAAATCCTGATTCAGTCGGACGATAATGTTGCCGAGCTTATGAATAAACGCCTGGCCCTGACCCCGGGTCGGTTCGTCGAGTATCAGCAATCGCGGGCGGGTTATCACCGCTCGCGCCATCGCCAGTTGATACTGATTATCTTCCGATAACCCTGCCGCTTTACTCTGACGGAACGCATAAAGATCGGGAAACAGGTCATATATCTCGCTGCTGACGGCGTTGCGGGGGGCGGAGCCTGCCAGCAGGGCTATGTGCAGATTCTCTTCCACCGAAAGTTGGGAGAAGAGCCGCCTGTCCTGAGGAACATAGCCAATCCCCATCGCGCTGCGATGTTCAGCCTGTAACGGCAGCATGTTCTGCGGGGGGCCGCTGGTGTCCTGCCACACCATACTGCCACTCTCGACGGGTATCACACCGATAATGCAGTTGATGAGCGTCGTTTTTCCCATGCCAGGCAGACCAATTACCGACGTACAGCTGCCGGGATGTAAATCGAGGTCAACGTTCCACAAGGTGTGCTGACTACCATAAAATTGGTTCACTGAACGCAAACTCAACATAACCTGCTCCTTTCTCGCTTTGGGTTCTGTTAAATGTGCAAATGGCTTGCCAATATCACAAAAAAGTCTCGTTTTCAGAGTCTGCCGAACAAAGTGAGGGGGAAAACCAGATGCAGTGAAAACTACCGAAAAATCCTGCACATTGTCGGTGCCGGGAATGATGGCTTATGGTGCACCAAAATGGGTAAATGTGAGCACGATCGCACCGCACTTCTCCGTTTCGTTAGGCATAATTTTGCAAAAATAAGCGATAAAAATTTTTTCCGAGCCGGAAATCCGCAGTTGTTAACAATCTGTGGGCTGGCGGTGCATATGGCCTGGAATGAGTTATCCACTATTCCTGTGGATAACCTTGTGCATTAGAGTTAGAAAAAGTGCGACAAGCGAGTAAATACGCGGCTTGCGCCTGAATTGATGCGAAACGCGGCTTTTTGAGAAAGTGCTTTATTTTCAGCTAATTAAATAAAAGCAATGGCTGTAAGAAAAGTGTCACCCACTGCCACAAAACTTTCATCACCTCCCTTGACAAATGTTAAAAAACGAAATGTTCTGGGGATAACCCGCATGGGCAGCTATTTTGTGCCGTCCTTGAACAGGTTACGGTGAGCAAACCCGGTAAACCTGCCCGCTAGTACAGATTCCTGTTTGCGCCACTGTTTTTACATCCAGTATTAATGATTGGCAAATCTCGTCGCGATGGTTAAAATTACTTCCTCCCCGCTCACTCCTTCATCAGGTCGCTGTCATGAGTAAACCGATAAAACTGCATTCCGCTTTTCGCCCTTCTGGCGATCAGCCCGAGGCTATTCGCCGCCTCAAAGAAGGCCTGGAAGATGGGCTGGCGCATCAGACCCTGCTGGGTGTGACCGGTTCGGGTAAAACATTCACCGTCGCCAATGTGATTGCAGACCTGCAGCGTCCAACGATGGTTCTGGCACCGAATAAGACGCTTGCCGCTCAGCTGTACGGCGAAATGAAAGAGTTTTTCCCGGAAAATGCGGTGGAGTATTTTGTTTCGTATTACGACTACTATCAGCCGGAAGCCTATGTGCCGAGTTCAGATACCTTCATTGAGAAAGATGCCTCGGTAAACGAGCACATTGAGCAGATGCGTCTGTCGGCCACCAAAGCCCTGCTTGAGCGCCGGGACGTAATTGTGGTGGCCTCTGTCTCTGCCATTTACGGTCTGGGTGACCCGGATTTGTACCTGAAGATGATGCTGCATCTGACTAACGGCATGATTATCGATCAGCGCGCCATTCTGCGTCGGCTGGCGGAGCTACAATATACCCGCAACGATCAGGCTTTTCAGCGCGGCACCTTCCGTGTGCGCGGCGAAGTGATTGACATCTTCCCGGCGGAGTCTGATGACATTGCGCTGCGTGTGGAGCTGTTTGATGAAGAGGTGGAGCGACTGTCATTGTTCGACCCGCTAACGGGCCATGTGGAGTCCGTGATTCCGCGCTTTACCGTCTACCCTAAAACCCACTACGTTACCCCGCGTGAACGTATTGTGCAGGCGATGGAAGAGATTAAAGACGAGCTGGCGGTGCGGCGTAAATCGCTGATGGACAACAACAAGCTTCTGGAAGAGCAGC
Source organism: Enterobacteriaceae bacterium UBA3516 (assembly GCA_002377245.1). GTDB lineage: Bacteria > Pseudomonadota > Gammaproteobacteria > Enterobacterales > Enterobacteriaceae > CBFFRJ01. The sequence continues at coordinate 14,198 of DFPL01000219.1, read as the reverse complement.
GGCTGACCCAGCGTACCCAGTTCGATCTGGAGATGATGAACGAGCTGGGCTACTGCTCGGGCATTGAAAACTATTCGCGCTACCTCTCCGGGCGAGGGCCGGGTGAAGCACCGCCGACGCTGTTTGATTACCTGCCCGCCGATGGCCTGCTGGTGATTGACGAGTCCCACGTCACCATCCCGCAAATTGGCGGTATGTTCAAAGGCGACAGGGCGCGTAAAGAGACGCTGGTGGAGTACGGCTTCCGCCTGCCGTCCGCACTGGACAACCGTCCGCTGCGCTTTGAAGAGTTTGAAGCTCTGGCGCCGCAGACCATCTATGTTTCAGCCACACCCGGTAAATATGAGCTGGAAAAATCGGGTGAAGACGTCATTGACCAGGTGGTGCGTCCTACGGGCCTGCTTGATCCCATTATTGAAGTGCGCCCGGTGGCGACCCAGGTTGACGATCTGCTTTCGGAAATCCGCAAGCGTTCCACCATCAACGAGCGCGTTCTGGTGACCACCTTAACCAAACGGATGGCGGAAGATTTAACCGAGTATCTGGAAGAGCATGGCGAGAAGGTGCGTTATCTTCACTCCGATATCGATACCGTCGAACGTATGGAAATTATTCGCGATTTGCGCCTGGGCGAGTTTGACGTGTTGGTCGGCATCAACTTGCTGCGTGAGGGGCTGGATATGCCAGAAGTCTCCCTGGTAGCGATTCTGGACGCCGATAAAGAGGGCTTCCTGCGCTCGGAGCGTTCGCTGATTCAGACCATTGGCCGTGCGGCGCGAAACATCAACGGCAAAGCCATTTTGTACGGTGACAAAATCACGCCGTCGATGGCAAAAGCCATTGGCGAAACCGAACGTCGCCGTGAGAAACAGCAGAAATACAACGAAGAGAATGGCATCACGCCTCAGGGCCTGAATAAGAAAGTGGTCGACATTCTGAGCCTCGGGGAAAATCTGGCGAAAACCAAAGCCAAAGGGCGTGGCAAGTCACGGACACCGGCGCAGGCCGAAGCCGCAGAAATGGCGTTATCGCCGAAAGCGTTGCAGCAAAAAATTCAGGAGATTGAAGGGCAGATGATGCAACATGCGCAGAACCTTGAATTTGAAGAGGCGGCAAAATGTCGTGACAAGCTGCATCAATTGCGGGAACTGTTTATCGCCGTCTCATAATATGAAGCCCGTCACGAATGAGTGAACGGGCCTTAATGTTGGCTTAATGTTGTTCCGATACCCTCTTCAGTCATATTCAGGAGGGTCCGCCATGCAAAAAGAACAACTCTATCAGTACCTGGCTATTGCGCTGTCTATGGCGATTGTCATCGCCTTCAGTCACAGCTGGGTTCTTAGCTACTAAGCACGCGCTTAACGTAAAATCGGTTTGAATTTCACCCATGCCCGTACCCCGGGCGTGGGTTGTCTGTTTTGCAGGAAAAATTGCGCATCATGAAGCTGGGCAATCCGGGTGACGATACTGAGCCCCAGACCGGCCCCACCATAGCGACTATCCATGCGTACAAAGGCTTTGCTGAGCTCACCGCTGCGCGATTCATCAATGCCGGGACCTTCATCTTCCACCGCCAGCACCGGCACGTCTCCGTCCTCAATACAGAGGCGAATTGTCGACCCTGTCGGGCTGTAACGGTGGGCGTTTTCCACCAGATTTCTCACCAGCACGCGCAACAGCGTGGCGTCCCCGGCGACCGCCACGTCCCGATTGCTTTCGGGCAGAAGCAGAACCTGTTCTCTTTCCGCCAGCATGGCGTCAAGCTGGCCCCAGACGGGGAGCACCACGTCCGCCATCAGCATCACCTGCTGATAGCTGCCCGCTGAAAATGACTGGCCTACGCGGGCAAGCTGCAGCAGCTGGGCGATATTTTCGGTCATCTGATCGAGTCGCTGAATCAGCGGTGCGACCTGAATATCGTGGGTTTTGGCCATCAACTCCAGATGCAGACGTAGCCCGGCAAGCGGGGTGCGAAGCTCATGGGCGACATCGGCGGTAAACAGCCTTTCGCGATCCAGCGTCACCGTCAGCCGCTCCACCAGTTGATTGATAGCCGATTCCACCGCCTGCACTTCAGGTACCGAGTTGTTCAGCGCAATCGGTTCGAGATTATCAGGCGTGCGGGTATCCAGCTCTCGCTGGAGCTCAGACAGCGGGCGCAGGATCATCTTGATAGCCTGTAAGCAAATTAACAGCGCCAGGCCGATAATCAACAAACTGGGCACCAGCAAGCTGGCAACAGCCTCATGCACTTCGTGCTGGATGTGCTTGTGGTTGTTATGGTTGTGCACGGCACTTTCTACCAGCAGCTGGATTTGCTCTTTGCTTTCATGCCACAGCCAGAACACGCTCACCAGCTGGCATAACACCAGTATCACGCCGATGGTCAGGACCAGCCGGCGGCGCATGGTCCAGCCTTTGAAATTCATTCTCACCCCACCTGATCCTGTTTTTCTGCGTTGACCAGCATATAGCCGTAACCGCGAACGGTGCGGATACGCGCTTTACCAATTTTGTCGCGCAGGTTGTGGATATGCACTTCCAGCGTATTGGTGGCCGGCTCGTTATCCCAACTGTAAATATCATTGTAGAGAATTTCGCGGTGCACCGGACTGCCGGCTTTTAGCATCAGGCGCGAGAGCAGGGCATACTCTTTCGGCGTCAGTTCCACCTGATTTCCCCCGCGCCAGACCTGCCGGCGAGAGACGTTAAGCGTCAGGTCACCGTTGATGATTTCGTTGTCGCCCTGGTTGTTATGCCGGCGCAGGAGCGCCCGGATACGGGCGTTAAGCTCTTCAAGCGCGAAGGGTTTTACCAGGTAGTCATCGGCGCCCGTATCAAGCCCCGAGATGCGATCGCCAAGCGTGTCGCGGGCGGTCAGAATCAACACCGGCAGGCTGTATTTTTCCCGGCGCACGCGCTGTAAGAAATGCAGGCCGTCTTCATCGGGCAGGCCTAAATCCAGTACCATCAGGCTGTAATGACCGGTCGCCAGGCTTAAGCCTGCCTCATGCGCGGTCGAGACGCCATCGCAGACATAGCCTTCGCTTTGCATAGCCAGCATCAGCCCCTGTAGCAGCAGCGCATCATCTTCTACGATCAGAATTTTCATTTCGGCTCTCCACGGCAGGCGGTCAAAATATCATCTTGCGCACGGTATTCTTTGGTCTCCACACCGGTTAACCCCAGCATGGTAGAAAAGAGATTATCCTGCGACACATTTTTCTGTTGGGCTTCTTTTTGCAAACACTGGCTGCTGACGCCATAACGTTTCTGATAATCATCAGACAACCAGATTAAAAAAGGCACATGCTTTTGGCTCTCAGGGGCAATGGAGTAAGGCAGCCCGTGCAGATAGACACCGTTCTCGCCCAGCGACTCCCCATGATCGGAAAGGTAAACCAGACTGGTGGTGAAGTTATCCTGTTTGCTTTGCAGTAATTTAATCGCTTTATCGACGATATAATCCACATACACAATGGTGTTGTCGTAGGTATTAACCAACTGCTGCTGGCTACAGGTCTGAATCTGGTTCGTATCACAGGTCGGCGTGAATTTACGGAAGGCGGCCGGGTAACGGTTATAGTAGGTCGGCCCGTGGCTGCCAATGGTATGTAATACGATGACGCCGTCATGCTGCAGGTGATTAATATAATCCTCGAGTTGGTGGAACAGTACCTCATCCACGCATTCGCCCTCGATACACTGGCCCGGCAGATTCAGTTTGGTCACATCCTGATTGGGTACGCGATCGCAGGCCCCCTTGCAGCCACCGTCATTATCATTCCAGAGCACCTGCAGCCCGGCACGCTGAATAATATCCAGTAAACCCTCCTGATGGTGCGCTAAGGCTTCGTCATAGTGGGCGCGTGGCATGCCGGAGAACATGCACGGTACAGAGATGGCCGTCGCCGTGCCGCAGGAGGTCGTATTGGGGAAATAAGCCACATCGTCTTGTTTTAACAGCGGATTAGTTTCACGCGCATACCCCCCGAGCGAGAAGTCTTCCGCCCGCGAGGTTTCACCCAAAACGAGGATGGTGAGGTTTTTACGCGGGCCTTGTTGCATCTGCGGGCGCTGTTTCGCATCTTCCCCAAGACGCAGCAGGGGCAGATTCGCCATGCTGTTGTGGCTATACCAGGACAACGATGCCGCAATGCTGTTAGAGGGGCTCAGCGATTTCACCAGTTCTTTATTATTGCGGAACAACGAGGCGTAATCTTTGTAAAACAATAGGGCAACTATCACGATAAGCAGGGCCGAAACGACCACGCTGATTAAACGTTTCCCCATGCTGCGCCAGACAGACATCGATGGTTTAACCCTGATCCACCAGGCCACCATCGTCATCAATACGCCCGTAAAGAACAGCACAATCATCATACGGACTGACAGCAGGGCAAAACTTTCGGCGGGCGTGGTGTCGAGAATATTGGTAATCATTGAGCGGTCGATCACCACCCCAAAACTCATGATGAAATACTGCGAGGCTGCGCTCACCAGCACAAACAGGCTGATAACCAGACGGTCGAGGCGTAAGAACGAGGCGAGCGTAATCAAAATGTTCATCACGCTAAACGCCACCACCGGCATCGACAAAAAGACCAGTGCGTTATGCAGTGAGTTGACCGGCAATAGGGCGAAGGCCTGGCGGTAAAAGGCGATGTTGAGCACCAGCGCAATGTAGAGCGCAAAAAAGAGGATAAAATTCAGGCGACTAAACGTGGGCCGACGCAAGAGAAATTCAGGCATGACAGGGATTCCTGGTGAAACAGTGCTGTCATGTTAGGTGGCGATGTTTAAGACAACCTTAAGAAATTAAGGAAGAGGGGAAAGCGGGCCGAAAAAGCCCGCAATGAGGTTAACCCAGGGTTTGCACCGCTTTTTCCAGCGCCATACGCAGCAGGTGACGGTCATGGCGATAGGGAATATCACTGGCCTCCAGCACATCCTGAATCACGACTTTGTCGCTGACAGCGGTGACATCTACGCCAGGGCCTACCACAACCGCATCAATAATGGGTTTACCCACGTACTGCTCCATAATGCTGAGTTTGTCTTTCAGCGTCAGGCTGGCGGCGGCCACGCTCAACTCTTTACCCAGATTATCGATATACACCACCGGTGCCGGGGTGCGTCTGAGCGCCTGCGAAAGGTCCTCAAGCAGCAGTAAGGGGAGCAGGCTGGTATAGAAACTGCCGGGCCCAATCAGGATTAAATCCGCTTCAGCAAGGGCCTGTACGGCCTCGCGGGTTGCGTGGACCCTGGGAAAAAGCATGAGCTCCTGAACCGGCGAATGGAGCTGATCAATATCCACTTCGCCATAGACCAGATTGCCTTCACTGTCCGTTGCCATTAAATCGACAGGTTGTTCGGACATGGGAATGAGAAATGCATCCACTTTTAATAAGTTTCGAATGATATTGATGGCTTCCAGAGGCCGCACGCTAAGGTGGTCCAGCGCCTTTAACATCAAATTTCCGAGGTTATGGCCTGAAAGTTCACCGTTACCGCTAAAACGGTACTCAAACATGGCCGAAGCGACGCTGGGTTCAGCAATTAACTGATTTAAACAGTTGCGCATATCTCCCCACGCAATGCCGCCTTCTGAGCGGCGGATACGCCCGGTCGACCCGCCGTTATCCGTGGTGGTAACAATGCCCGTCAGCCTGGAGCCGAGAGACGATAACGAAGACATCACCCGCCCGAGGCCGTGTCCACCGCCGAGTGCGACCACCCGGTCGAGGTCAGCAAGAGTGCGATTACGCATAGAAATCCTTGAGATAAAATTACCCTGTTACGTTAGCGCATCTACCACCAAATGACGATGCCACAGCGGGAGGAAAATGACGCATATCAAAGCAAAAGCATGATTTTCACGTACTCTATACCGAAAATGCACGATTAACTCGTTATATAGAAAATTATATAGCGATATTCAGGATGGCGAAGGGAAAAGGTTCGCGCTACTATCGCCGTAACGCTATGTTAGCGTTGCATACAACATACACTCTAGCCTCTGTGCCTACGTCTGACGATACGGCATTTTGGCCGTGGCAATACCACCCGGTATTTGCCGCCAGGGTGCAGGAAGAAATGACTGCATCTCCCGTATTTGGAAAGGTGTACATGGCCACACAACTCACTGACACGTTCGCGCGTAAGTTTTTTTATTTACGTCTGTCGATCACCGATGTGTGCAATTTTCGTTGCACATACTGCCTCCCGGATGGCTACAAGCCCGGCGGCGTTACCAATAAAGGTTTTCTCAGTCTTGAGGAAATTCGCCGCGTCACGCGCGCCTTTTCCGCCATGGGCACCGAAAAAGTCCGTCTGACCGGTGGCGAACCCTCCCTGCGTCGCGACTTCACCGACATCATTGCCGCCGTGCGCGAAAATCAGAACATCCGTCAGATCGCGGTGACCACCAATGGTTATCGTCTGGCGCGCGACGTTGCAAACTGGCGTGACGCCGGGCTCACGGCACTGAACGTCAGCGTCGACAGCCTCGATGCGCGGCAATTTCACGCGATTACCGGGCAGGACAAATTCCGTCAGGTGATGGACGGTATCGATGCCGCCTTCGCGGCCGGTTTCGAAAAAGTGAAAGTGAATACCGTGCTGATGCGTGATGTCAATCATCACCAGCTCGACACCTTTCTTGCGTGGATCCAACCACGCCGCATTCAACTGCGTTTTATTGAACTGATGGAGACAGGTGAGGGGAGCGAGCTGTTTCGCAAACATCACCTCTCCGGCACGGTCCTGCGTGATGAACTGCTGCGCCGTGGCTGGATTCGCCAGCTAAGCCAGCGCAGCGATGGCCCGGCGCAGGTGTTCTGCCACCCGGACTACGCCGGAGAAATCGGCCTTATCATGCCCTATGAAAAAGATTTCTGTGCCACCTGCAACCGCCTGCGCGTCTCATCGACAGGTAAGTTGCACCTGTGTCTGTTTGGCGACGGCGGCGTAAATCTGCGCGACCTGTTGCAGGAAGACCATCAGCAGGCGGCGCTGGAAACACGCATCACTGAAGCGCTGGGGCATAAAAAGCAGACCCATTTCCTGCATCAGGGCCATACCGGTATTACGCAAAACCTTTCTTACATTGGCGGGTAAAAGTCATAAGGAGATAGTGAATGAGTCAGGTCAGCGCAGAGTTTGTTGCAACCCGTATCGCGATTCTTACCGTGTCCAGTCGTCGTGGTGAAGACGATGACACCGCCGGGCACTGGCTGCGCGACGCAGCCGAGGAAAGTGGTCACCATGTTGTGGCGAAAGCCATCGTAAAAGAGAACCGTTATGCCATTCGCGCCCAGGTATCGGCCTGGATAGCAAGCGACGATGTGCAGGTCGTGCTGGTCAACGGTGGCACCGGTTTTACTGAGGGTGATCAAACCCCTGAAGCTTTACTGCCGCTGTTCGATCGTGAAATCGAAGGCTTTGGCGAAGTGTTCCGTATGCTCTCCTTCGAAGAGATAGGCACCTCAACGCTGCAATCTCGCGCACTGGCGGGGATGGCGAATCACACGTTGATTTTTGCCATGCCCGGCTCGCCGAAAGCCTGCCGTACGGCCTGGGAACACATCATTGCCCCGCAACTGGATGCTCGCACCCGTCCCTGTAACTTCCACTCCCACATGAAGCCCTGAATGATGACACAACTGACCCATATTAACGCCGATGGCGAGGCGCACATGGTGGACGTGTCTGCCAAGGCGGAAACCGTACGCGAGGCCCGTGCCGAAGCCTTTGTTACCATGCTCCCCACGACGCTTGCGATGATCCTTGATGGCAGCCACCATAAAGGTGATGTGTTTGCCACCGCCCGTATCGCCGGGATTCAGGCGGCAAAACGCACCTGGGATTTGATTCCGCTCTGCCACCCCTTGCTGCTCAGCAAAGTGGAAGTGCAACTGGAGGCGCAGCCTGAACATAGCCGCGTGCGTATTGAGTCGGTCTGTCGTCTGAGCGGCAAAACCGGCGTCGAGATGGAAGCCCTGACCGCTGCCTCCGTTGCGGCACTGACCATTTACGATATGTGCAAAGCCGTCCAGAAAGACATGGTCATCGGGCCGGTCAGACTGCTGGCAAAAAGCGGCGGCAAATCCGGTGATTTCAAGGTAGAGAGCCATGATTAAGATACTGTTTTTCGCGCAGGTGCGTGAACTGACCGGCTGTGACCAACTGACGCTGGAGAGTGCATTTACCAGCGTCGAGTCCATCCGTCATCATCTGGCGCAACAGAGCGACCGCTGGGCGCTGGCGCTGGAAGAGGGCAAGCTGCTGGCGGCCGTCAATCAAACGCTGGTGAGTTTCGACACCCCGGTAGCAGATGGCGATGAAGTGGCCTTTTTCCCACCGGTGACCGGAGGCTGAGGATGACACTGACACGCATTCTGGTAGGCACTGCCCCGTTTAACGTCGGCGAGGAGTATCACTGGCTGGCGCAGGGGGATGAAGACGGCGCCGTGGTGACCTTTACCGGCAAAGTCCGCAATCACAATCTGGGCGACAGCGTGAGTGCATTGACGCTTGAGCACTACCCCGGCATGACGGAAAAATCGCTCACTGCTATCGTTGAAGAGGCGCGCGAACGCTGGTCGCTGGGACGCGTCACCGTGATACATCGGGTGGGCGAACTCTGGCCTGGCGATGATATTGTTTTTGTTGGCGTCACCAGCGCCCATCGCAGCAGCGCCTTCGACGCCGGGCAGTTCATTATGGATCACTTAAAGACCCGTGCGCCGTTCTGGAAACGTGAAGCGACGCCGGAGGGCGACCGCTGGGTGGAAGCGCGGGACAGTGACCAGCAGGCGGCACAGCGCTGGTAACGTTTTACCCCGAATGTGTTAGGCTTAAAGCGAGTTATCCCATCAATCAGGAGCGATTTATGGACCGATTTCCGCGATCCGATTCAATAGTGTCATCCGCCCGCACCGGCCTGCAAACCTACATGGCCCAGGTCTACGGCTGGATGACCTGCGGCCTGTTACTGACCGCATTTGTGGCAGGTTATGCCGCCAGTAACGAAAACATCATGGCCCTTGTGTTCTCAAGTCAGATCACCTTCTTTGGCTTGATCATTGCCCAACTGGCGCTGGTGTTTGTGCTTTCGGGCATGATTCATCGGTTAAGTGCAGGGGTCGCCACCACGCTGTTCATGCTGTATTCCGCGCTGACCGGGCTGACGCTCTCCAGCATTCTGTTTATCTACACTGCCGAATCGATTGCCGCGACCTTCGTGGTCACCGCCGGGATGTTTGGTGCCATGAGCCTTTACGGTTACACCACCAAACGCGATCTCAGCGGATTTGGCAATATGCTGTTTATGGCGCTGATTGGCATCATTCTGGCATCGCTGGTTAACTTCTGGCTGAAAAGCGAGACCCTGATGTGGATCGTGACCTATGTGGGTGTGATCGTATTTGTTGGCCTGACCGCTTACGACACCCAGAAGCTGAAAAATATCGGTTCGCAAATCGATGTGCAGGATAAATCCACCCTGCGCAAATATTCGATTTTAGGTGCGTTAACGCTCTATCTGGACTTTATCAACCTGTTCCTGATGCTGCTGCGTATCTTTGGCAACCGACGTTAAAAGAGACCTTCCACCCGGCTGCGGCCGGGTTTTTTACAGGATAATTTGATGATTTCCACGGGATGGATAACTCCGCCACCGATTTATCCGCGCGAAGTGACCACACGCCTTTCGCTGTGGCTTGTACTCGGCATGGCATTGAGTGCCGCCACGGCCTGGCTCGCGCTTAGCCAGACCTTTTTCCGTGAGCAGGTTGCGGGCAGTGGTTACATCGTATTGTTTGTGGTTCTCTGGCTGGGCAGTGGGCTCATTCTGAGACGTTTCGTGCCTAGCTTTACTGCCTTAATGGCCTTCAGCGTGCTTGTGACCATGAGCCTGCTAACGGGCCTGTTGAGCGCCAGCATCTTCCCGTTACACGCGGCTTTACTGGCCTTTGGATTGACCGGCGGTATGTATGCCAGCGGTGCCGTTTTAGCGCGCTTTACCTCAGGTAAACGTTATTATTTTCTGCTGTTAGTGAGCGGTGTGGGGCTTTCGATACTGGTTAATATCGTCACCCATAGCAGTGGCTGGCGATGGGCGGGCACCAGCACATTTCTCCTGCTTTTTTGGCTGGCGAGCGCCAGTAAAAGTGCAGAGGTTCAGGCCGATGCGCGTTCACTGTATGCCCGGGATTATGTTACTACCCAATCTTGCGCCCTCCGTGGCGCACTGACGGTATGGCTGGGTTTGATTACGATGCTGGTTGACCTGCTGCGTGTGCTGGTGGACTGGCTTTCCAGCATGACGCACGGCGGCTCCTTACATTAGAGCTCTCAGCTTTTAGCCATGGCCTTCTCATTTTTAGCTCGCAATTTTTTTGCCCGCCCTTCCAGCATCAGATAGGCAATCAGCGCCAGCAGGAGCGGGATGAAATAGTAGAGCAGGCGATAGGCCAGCAGGGCGGCAATGATAACGCCCTGTGACGTATGCTCTCCGGCCAGCAGCGCCAGGAATACCGCTTCCAGAACGCCAATCCCGGCGGGGATATGCACAATCACGCCGGCGATACTGCTCACCAGTAACACACCCAGCACAAAGAAGAAGTTGGCCTGTTGACCTAACAGTAGCCAGATAATCACCCCCATCGCTATCCAGTTGGCGCTGGAAATGGCCATCTGGGCGAGGGCAAATTTCCACGAGGGAATCACTAACTTCTGCCCTTTAATGGTGAAATGGCGACGTTTCGCAAACCCACACGCCCAAAGGTAGAAGGCAATAAACAGCAGCAGCACCACGCCAATAATGCGCAGGGTGGTATCGGAGATATACCAGTGCGCCGGGATATCCACCACGCCAAAGGTAAAGATAATGCCACCAAGCAAAATGTAACCCAGCCAGTTAGTGGTAATACTGAGCGAGAAAATGCGCGTGATCGTACTGCTCGGCAACCCCAGGCGGGAATAGAGGCGATAACGCATGCCAATACCGCCGACCCAGGTGCTCAGCGTCAGGTTGAAGGCGTAACAAATAAACGACACCAGCATCACCTGGCGTTTAGCCAGTTTATGCCCGCAATAGGCGCGTCCCAGCAGGTCGTAGCAGCCGTAAATTAAATAGCTCACCACCACCAGGGCAGCGGCACCGAACAGCACGCTACGGTTGTAGTCGCGAATCACTTTCCCCACGTCTTCCCAGTCGACCTTTTGCGCGTACAGCACCAGCAGCACGGCGACGGCGATGAAAAAGAGCCAGGTGAGGATTTTTTTGGCCAGCCGCCAACGTGAATGTGATTTCGCCATCAGAGTTTCACCTCCGAATTTTCAGGCGTGAGGCGATCCTGGGTCTCCATCTCAGGCTGAACGGGCGGTTCCACCTGCGCCAGCTTTGGCGTATGGGCAGGCAGCCAGCCGACTAACGCGGGAAAGTGGCGCAGGAAGTGGAACACTACCACCCCCTTTGCCAGATTCCACCAGGTGCGTTTGGGGGCCATTGATTCATCCACGCGCTGACAATCGCGGGCGATAATCCCCGCCAGATTCTCCCGCAGCGTGTGATTAAATTCCCTGTCATGAATAATCAAATTAGCCTCCAGGTTCAGCGAAAGGCTGAGTGGGTCGAGATTGCTTGACCCTACCGTTGCCCAGTGATCGTCCATCACGGCCACTTTGCCATGCAGCGGACGGCGGCGGTATTCATAAACCTGCACGCCGCCTTTAAGCAGGTAGTTATAGAGCAGCTCCGCCCCAACTTTCACAATCGGCATGTCCGGCTCGCCCTGCACAATCAGTTTTACCTGTACGCCCCGGCGGGCCGCGTTTTTCATCGCGTGCAGCAGCCGGTAGCCAGGGAAGAAATAGGCGTTAGCGATAATCACTTCCCGCTTCGCATTGGCCAGCATTTTCAGGTAGTGGCGCTCAATATCATCACGGTGATCGTCGTTGTCTCGCCAGACGAACAGCGCCTGAGCTTCACCGGGCGTACGGTTATCTTCCGCCTGATGACGGCGGCGTTGCCACCAGCGTCGGACCGGTGCGTTTTCGGGCAAATTTTCCACTTCAAATTGCAGAATGTCGGCCACCACCGGTCCTTCAACCCGGACGGCATAATCCTGCTTGGCTTCGGGACCGTAGCTGGTGACATGCTCTGCTGAGTAATTGATCCCGCCGACAAACGCGACGGTGTTGTCGATGACGACGATTTTGCGGTGCATTCGGCGGAACACATTGGTCCGCATACCCAGCAGGCGAGGGCGCGGATCGTAATAGCGGAAGACCACGCCTGCGGCAGTCAATTCGTTCACAAAGGCATCGCTAAGATCCGGCGAGCCGTAACCGTCTAATAAGACTTCAATGTTGACGCCACGCTTCGCCGCCTTCAGCAGCACCGCGTGCAGCTCGCGACCCACTTCATCTTCAAACCAGATGAAGGATTCCAGAATAACTTTCTGCTTTGCCTGCCCGATGGCTTCATAGACCGCCGGGTAGTAGTTCTCACCATTTTCAAGCAACTGGATACGGTTGCCTTCTCGCCATGTGCATTTCATAAATGGATCTCCGCACTTAAAGGGGCATGGTCAGAGAGATGACGCCAGTTACGCAGCGGCAGCGCGGTGGGGGCGCTGGCGCTGGCATTTTTCACATAGATTCTGTCGAGGCGCAGCAACGGCAGGCTAACCGGGAAGGTGCGCGCCGGCCGACCGTGGGCACGGGTAAAAATTTCGTCCAGCCCGGCCTGGGTTTTGAGTTGATGATTGGCCCGTTGCCGCCAGTCATTGAAATCCCCGGCGACAATAACCGGCTCATGCTCCGGAAAGGCGTTAACCCATTCCGCGAGCATCGTGAGCTGGGCAGTCCGGTGCGCTTCACGCAAGCCCAGGTGCACACAAATGACATGCACCGGATGGTCGATTTCCGGTGGGACAATGCGACAATAGAGCAACCCACGCTTTTCGCTGCCATCCACCGACACATCGCGATTTTCATAATGCTCAATCGGGAAGCGAGAGAGCACCGCATTGCCATGATGGCCCTCAGGGTAAACGGCGTTGCGTCCGTAGGCGTAATCGCTCCACATGGTGTCGGCGAGAAACTCGTAATGCGTCGTGTCGGGCCAGTTCTCCACATGCAGGGGGTGCACTTCATGCGCACCCATCACTTCCTGTAGACAAACGATATCGGCGCTCACCGTACGCACAGCATCACGCAGCTCCGGCAAAATGAAGCGCCGGTTAAACGCAGTGAAGCCTTTGTGTGTATTAATGGTGAGCACGTTTAATGAAAATTGCCGGGTTATTTGTGTCATTTTTCTCCTGCCAGCGTCACTATCCCCATGAAAATAAATTGTAGTCTCTGTCACAAAAAGAGGCGGGGTTACGGAATTTTCTGCAAATATCAGTACTCTCTGATCAGTTAAACATTCTTCAGGAGAGACGCCATGAAGTGGCAACAACGTGTTCGTGTCGCGACCGGTCTGAGTTGCTGGCAGATTATGTTGCATTTGCTGGTGGTGGCGGTATTGGTGCTGGCCTGGATGAACGCGGCCATGGTGCGCGTGGGTCTGGGACTCTGCGTGGTCTACGCAGTGACCGTGCTGGCGATGCTGTTTTTGCAGCGCCACCACGAGGAGCGCTGGCGCGATATCGGTGATGTCCTGGAAGAACTGACCACCACCTGGTATTTCGGCGTAGCCATGATTGTGCTCTGGCTGCTCTCCCGCGTTATGCAAAATAACCTGCTGCTGGCACTCGCCGGGCTGGTCATCCTTGCAGGCCCGGCGCTGGTTTCGCTGTTAGCGAAAGAGAAAAAATTACGCAATTTTGCGTCTAAACATGGCGTACGCCGCTGATCCCGTTGTGGCCGTGATCACCAGCAGCGGCCACACGCTTCCCCATACAATTCCAAAGCTCGCATCCTTCAAATAGATCTGCTTAGTGATATCCGTAAAGTGGCGGATAGGGTTCACCCACGTCAGATTCTGCAACCATACCGGCATATTCTCCACGGGCGAAACATACCCGGAGCGCAAAATCGCGGGCATCATAAAGACAAACACCCCGATAAACGCCCGCTGCTGCGTGGCGCAGAGTGAAGAGATGAGCAGCCCAAAACCCACCAGCGACAGACCGTAAATCAACATGGTGAAATAGAACAACAGCAGCGAACCGGCGAACGGG
>DFPL01000217.1 GCA_002377245.1 Enterobacteriaceae bacterium UBA3516 | reverse complement strand
ATTCTGACCATTACGCCAAGTGAAGCCTCGATTATTGCCTGCGACATCGCCACCAAATCGGGCGCGGTTGAGATTGGCTTTATCGACCGTTTTACCGGCGCGGTGGTCCTTACCGGGGATGTCTCTTCAGTGGAATATGCCCTACGCCAGGTCACGCGCTCACTGGGAGAAATGCTGCATTTTACCACCTGCCAGGTTACCCGGACCTGATGCCATGAAACGAATGATGTTAATTGGCCCAAGCCAGTGCGGTAAAACCTCCCTCACCCAGCGGTTGCGGGGAGAGGCCGTTCGTTACCAGAAAACTCAGGCCATTGTCTGGTCTCCGGAAACAATTGATACACCGGGTGAATACCTCGAAAACCGCTGCCTTTACAGCGCCCTGCTTACCAGCGCCTGTGAGGCGGATGTGATTGCGCTGGTGCTGAATGCCGACGCGCAGTGGTGTCCGTTTTCGCCCGGCTTCACCCTACCGATGAATCGTCCAACTATTGGGATCGTCACTAAAGCGGATCTGGCAGAGGACGAGCACATTGCGAGAGCAGGCCAATGGCTGACGCAGTCTGGCGCTCAACATATTTACATCACCAGTGCGCAAACCGGCCAGGGCATTGCGGCGGTGATTGCCTATCTTCAACCCCAGGAGTCTTCATGTCCCGCACCATAATGGCGGTTAACGCCGGGAGTTCTTCTCTGAAATTTCAATTGCTCACCATGCCCGCAGGCACGTTATTGTGCCAGGGTTTGATCGAGCGTATTGGCCTGTCCGATGCCATTTTTACCCTGAGACAAGGTGAAAGAAAGTGGCAGGAGACCCTCGCTATTCCAGGCCATAAAGAAGCCGCCACCCTGTTACTGGAAAAATTGCTCTCACATCAGATCATTCCGTCACTCACCGCAATTGATGGTGTTGGTCATCGTGTCGCGCACGGTGGCGAAACCTTTAAAGATTCGACATTGATTACCGATGAGGCACTGGCAGAAATTGAGCGCCTCGCCGAACTGGCGCCGCTACACAACCCGGTCAATGCCGCCGGGATCCGTATTTTTAAGCAGGCATTACCTCATGCACCTGCCGTGGCGGTCTTTGATACCGCTTTCCACCAGACGCTGGACAAAAGTACTTTCATCTATCCCTTACCCTGGCGTTATTACGCAGAGCTGGGCATCCGCCGTTACGGTTTTCATGGTACGAGCCACAAATATGTTAGCCAGCTCATGGCTGAAAAACTGGGCGTGCCGTTAAGCGCGCTGCGCGTTGTCACCTGCCACTTAGGCAATGGTAGTAGCCTGTGCGCCATCAAAGGTGGACGTTCCATTAATACTTCGATGGGCTTTACGCCGCAATCCGGGGTGATGATGGGCACCCGTAGCGGGGATATCGACCCCTCCATTTTGCCGTGGGTCGCACAACGTGAAGGGAAGAATCCGCAGCAACTGAATACGCTCCTTAACAATGAGTCTGGTTTACTGGGCGTTTCAGGTGTCTCCAATGATTTCCGCGATGTGGAAAAAGCCGCCGGTGAAGGCAACGAACGCGCAGCACTGGCATTGATGCTCTTCGCGGAACGTATTCGGGCGACCATTGGCAGTTACATAATGCAACTGGGTGGGCTGGACGTGCTTCTGTTCACCGGGGGGATCGGAGAAGATTCAGCGCGAGCACGAGAGGCGATTTGTCGCGATCTTCACTTCCTGGGGCTAGAGGTAGACGCTGAGAAAAACAGCCGTAATGCAACCTTTATTCAGACGGAGCAATCGGTGGTGAAAGTGGCGGTGATCAACACCAATGAGGAGTTGATGATAGCCCGTGATGTCCTGCGAATTGCCCTGCCTGAGTATGCGGAGGCAGCAGCATGACCGGTAAAGTCTGGCTGGTCGGTGCAGGCCCCGGCGACCCGGGGTTAATGACGGTGAAAGGACTGAACTGCCTGCGGAACGCGCAAGCGGTGGTCTTTGACAGACTCGTCAACCCGCTGTTACTGAAAGAAGCACCCGCGGGCTGCGAGTTTCACGATGTGGGTAAGGAAGCCAATTGCCACCCCATTCCGCAGCCGCAAATCAATCAAATTCTGATTGATTGCGCCCGCCGTGGACTCAGAGTCGTCCGGCTTAAAGGTGGCGATCCTTTTGTTTTTGGGCGCGGTAGTGAAGAAGCACTGGCGCTACGCGAACAGGGGCTTGCGGTAGAGGTGGTTCCCGGTATTACCTCAGCAATTGGCGGTCTGGCTGCTGCCGGGATTCCTGTCACTCATCGCCACTGCGCGTCGAGTTTTCATGTGGTCACCGGGCATTTACAGGAGGGTAAAGCGCCTCAGGACTGGCATGCGCTGGCGCGTTTGTCAGGCACGCTGGTCATCCTCATGGGAATGGCACAAATACGCTCCATCTGCTCTGCACTGGTTGAAGCAGGCAAATCACCCGAGACACCATCAGCAGTAGTAATGCGCGCCAGTACCCCTGAGCAGCAGGTTGTGACAGCGCCATTGTCGCAACTCGCTGAGCAAAGTGAAGCGGCGGGCTTTCACGCCCCGGCGCTGATCGTCGTTGGGGAGGTAGTGTCGTTACGAGAAATCCTGGCCTTTAGCGGATCCGCGTGACACTATCCGGTCGATGTTGCTACTGATGAGAGGTTGAGCGTGGCGCTGGCACTGTGTCCCGCATCCTGCGGTGAAATTATTCAGGGTTGGATTCAGGGAAGCGAGAAGCTGGTCTCCTGCCCTGTTGACTGGTACAGCGAAGTCGAAATCACCACCGGTTCGCCACTGCCGGACGAGCGCCCGCTGGTCCGGGCCATGGTGAATCTGGTATTAAAACACTGGCAGCTCCCCTCTCATTATGGCCAGGAGATTCGCATTGATTGCTGCTCGACTATCCCGATTGCCAAGGGAATGGCGAGCAGTACAGCCGATATCGCGGCGACGGCGGTTGCCACCTCACGCCACTTCGGTTATTCCCTTGATGAGAACACGCTTGCCAGGCTGTGCGTGATGCTTGAGCCCACGGACAGCACGGTTTTCCGCAATCTGACCCTTTTTGATCACAACACTGCACGCACCCGTATCGCCTGCGAGGGCCTTCCGGCCATGGACATTCTGCTGCTGGAAAGCCCGCTGACCCTGCGCACCGAGGATTACCATCGCCTTGCGCGCGGGCAAATGCTGAGAGCGAATGCTCATGAACTGGATATGGCCTGGCAACAGGTGCAACAGGCCTGTACACACAATTCGCCCACGCTACTCGCCCGCGCTGCCACACGCAGTGCGGTAGCCAGCCAAAACCTGCTGCCCAAACCTGCGTTCAGTGAACTGTTGGCATTGGTTGAAGCCTGCGATCTTTACGGATTAAATGTTGCCCACAGCGGCAGTGTCGTTGGACTGTTTCTCGACCGGCACAAACATGACGTCGAGCAAGTGAGCTGGCATCTGGATAAACCTGAATTAGTTGTGCACTGGCCGAAGCGGCATCTGTTACGGATGGTGGAAGGCGGTGTGAAGGAGGGATGAAGAAAACGGTGAGAGAGGCTCGCTCACCGTGGTCAGTCTTATTCTGCTTTCAGCTCAATTGGCTTTTGTTCGCCCATTGATTTCAGTTTCTTGGAAATCTCGCGACGTTCTTTGGAGATTTCAGCATTTTTAATGATGTAATCATCCACGCGATCTTCGTAATCGCTTTTCATGCTGGCGATGATGCCCTGAATGGCCTCAACGCTCATACCTGGTTTGATGTAGTCGCTCAGGTTGTCCAGCAGCAGAACACGCTTCTGGTTGTCACGGATCTTTTTCTCAACGTCCTGGATTTCACGCTGCAGTTTATTCTTACGACGGAACAGACGAACAAACTCCAGAACGTCCTGGAATGAAGGCTTAGTTGTTTCCATTTTGACACCCCTGATAATGTGAGATTCGGATTCGTTAAAGCAACCGCTATAGGGTAGACCTTACTTTTAGCCGTTGCTGATGACAATGGTTTTATCCTTTTCCCTATCATAACCTCAAATCGGGCTGAATCGAAACAACCGGCCCGTTTTTCAGGATTAGATGAAGTTTATTTGCGCAATGCCCGGCAAATCAGATGCGACATTAACTCCAGCTGGCGAGCCAGTTCCATACTCAACCACACATAGCCATGGATGGAGTTCTCTACCAGGGCATCGCCCTGATGTTCACGCAACAGTTCACGCAGCTCCGCAACAATCTCATTGAGTTTTTCCGTGTTGGCGAGAATGGGTTGCGGGTTCCCCTCGTATAATGCATGGGCAATAGTGAGCAGGGTCTGCTGGGTCATCAGTTGGGTTTCACGCAGCGTGTGCGCATTGAGCATCACAAAGTGGCTGGATCGCGAAGCCCAGTGGGCATTGATTTGCAGCTCAAGCATACACACCATATTGCGGCTTACTGTCTGAATCGCTTCAAAAATTGCTTTCTGAATATGCGTTTCTTTGCTCGCCGGCGTAATCAATCCACGCATTTTTACCACGTCATTGAGGATTTTTTGTAGGTGCTTTTCCAGACGTGGGCGCTCTACCAGGTTGACGGAGAATCCCGCCTGGTAAACCCGATTAAATGCCGTGACATAGTTCGCCATCTGGATGCGCCAGTGCAAAAAAGCCCGCTGGGGCCAGATGCCGGTGAACAACATGGCGAGAAGCGAGCCAAAAATGACATCCCCGCTTCGCCAGAGCGCGGTTTCCATGTCTCCTGCAGGCGCACCGACCACCACCGAAAGGGTAATGCCAATAAGCAGGGCCTGATACGGCTTTTTTCCGAGTGCCAGCCAGCCACACAAGAACATGGCGCCAGCGCACCACAGCAGCATAAAGGGAAGAGAGAGAAGCTCAAGCTTCAGGGCCACCAGACCCAGTGCAGAACCGCAGATGGTGCCGCCGATACGGTCAAAGGCACGAGGTACAACATTCCCCCAGAAGGAAATCGGCCCCATTACCACCACCAGAGTGATTAAAGGCCAGGTCCCTTCCGGAATATTCAGCAAACGCACCAGCAAAAAGGTCAGGACAAAGGCCAGCGCAATACGTACCCCGTGAACCACGCGGTAGTGGTGATAAAGCCTGATTTCAAAAGGACTGAGTGATTTATCGGGGCGCACACCCGCTCTCCAGTCAAAAAGACGAAGGCGCAATTGTAGCGATTTTTCTGCGGCTAAGGTCACTGTTTACAACAAAAAAGGGTAACAGATGAAAACGGCTCCATCGGTTACCCTCATGATGGCTTAAAAATTGTCAGGTTTTCGGCTCTACGGGGATATACATATCGATTTCCCAATAGCCCTCTTCCTCCGCACTGTTGAGATAAAGCTCGAAGCAAGGACGAAGCGCGATCTGATAGTGTTCGTCTCCCATCAGTTCGTCAAAAAACAGATCCCAGGCTTTTTCAAATTCGAGGTTATAGACTCTGGCGCGCGCAACGGCATATTCTCCGCCCGGCAGTTCGGTCTTCATCACCCCTTCACTGTTTTCCGGGATCACAAAATCGTCAGGGACGGAGACCACTATGTCGCAGCGTAACTTTTCCGCTGGCACCTCGTCCGGGTTATCGTAATAAGCACATATCCAGTCCAGTGGCTGAATTTGCTTACTCCTCACCCACATGTTCAGCTGTTCGAAACCTTGCTTAACGGTGACATCCCAGGGCCCCACCAGATGAAACCCGGCGATAGTGCGCTTCTCAATCTGCCTGACGTGGTATTCCATGCAACCTCCTCATTTATGCTGTATTTTTATACAGCATAGTTAAGTACCGGGTGCGCAACATTAGCGACGAGTCAAATTTGTGAGCAGCCTCGCGTGCCCGCCAGCCTGCCCAACTTTATGTCACGCTTTATGATGAAAGTAGTCGCTCAGGCGAGAGAACATGCCGCCTTTACCGACATTCTCCAGAGTGACCAGCGGCCAGTGTGCGATGACTTTATCCCGGTCATACAACTGGATTTCTCCGACCCGCTGGTGTGCCGCAAGAGGCGCTTCCAGGTTTTTATTATCCATCACATAGCGCGCTTTTATGTTAGGCAGCTCCGCTTTAGGCAACGTTAGCCAGAAATCTTCGTCGGTGCCGACATCCATGTGCTCTTTGTCACCGTACCAGATACGCTCGCTGCCTACCTTTTTACCCTTGTGCAGAATTTGTACCGTATCGAAATTATCCTGCCCCCAATGCAATAACTTTCTGGCCTGATCTTCACGTCCCTTGGGGCTTTCCGCTCCCATGATCACGGCAATCAGTCGACGCTGCCCGTCGACGCTGGAGGCAATGAGGTTGAATCCCGCCCCCGAGGTATGGCCGGTTTTCAGGCCATCAACGTTCAGAGATTTATCCCACAACAAGCCGTTACGGTTTTGCTGCGTGATGCCGTTCCAGGTGAGACTTTTCTCGCTGTACATATGATAAAACGCCGGTTCGCCATGAATAATGGCACGCGATAATACCGCCAGATCGTAGGCGGAACTATGCTGACCGGGTGCATCCAGACCATGTACGGTTTCAAAATGCGTATCCTGAAGGTTCAGCTTTTTGACATAGTCGTTCATCATGGCCACAAACTGCGGTTGTCCACCGGCCACATGGTCAGCCAGCGCAACACAGGCGTCATTGCCGGAATCAACAATCAGTCCGCGACTCAGATCGCGTACCGTTACCCTGTCGCCGGGTTTGATAAACATCAATGATGACCCCTCAAAGACGGGATTTCCTCTCGCCCAGGCGTCCTTTCCGACAGTGACAACGTCGTCGGCGCTGATACGGTGGCTATCGATTGCACGATCGACCACATAGCCGGTCATTAATTTCGTGAGACTGGCCGGGTTACGCTGCTGATGTTCATTGCCTGCGGTTAAGATCTGTCCGGTGGTGAAGTCCATCAATACCCAGGCTCCCGCCTGTATCGCAGGAGGTTGCGGAGCCCGTGGCATGTCTTCGGCAAACGCCAGATGAACGGTAGCTGACAGAAGTGAAAAGGCAAAAAACAAACGGCGTTTCAATGAAATATCCTCGTTAACATCAAATTCGTCGTTCTTTTTACGCAACTTCGCGTGTCGTTACCTGAACAAATTGAAAAAAAATGTGACCGGAGTCAAATTCCCATCCCTGCTTTTCAGCACAAATGCCGTCTCTGATGGGCTTTTTCTTCGGCAGAAAGAGCCTGATGGTTTACCATGTTGGGGTTAATAACGAACAGGATAAGCTCAGTGTCAGATTCCACCGCAGCGCCGACATTTCTCTTCCACGACTACGAAACTTTTGGCACCCATCCGGCGCTGGACCGACCCGCGCAGTTTGCCGCCATTCGTACCGACGTCGACTTCAATATCATTGGCGAGCCGGAAGTCTTCTTCTGTAAACCTGCCGATGATTATCTGCCGCAACCAGGCGCAGTATTGATAACGGGGATCACCCCACAGCAGGCCAAAGCCAAAGGGGTTAACGAAGCCGAGTTTGCGAAGCGTATTCATGCTCTTTTTACCGTCCCTGACACCTGCGTACTGGGTTACAACAACGTCCGCTTTGATGATGAAGTGACGCGCAATATCTTTTATCGAAACTTTTACGACCCCTACGCCTGGAGCTGGCAGAACAATAATTCACGTTGGGATTTGCTCGATGTCATGCGCGCCTGTTATGCGCTCCGCCCGGAAGGCATCAACTGGCCGGAGAATGACGATGGCCTGCCCAGCTTCAGGCTCGAACATCTCACCAAAGCTAACGGTATTGAGCACAGCAATGCCCATGATGCGATGGCTGACGTCTACGCCACCATCGCGATGGCGAAGCTGGTGAAAACGCATCAGCCGCGACTGTTTGATTACCTGCTCAGCCACCGGAGCAAACAGAAGCTGGCAACGCTGATTGACGTGCCGCAAATGGCTCCGTTAGTGCATGTTTCAGGCATGTTCGGCGCCGATCGCAGCAACACCAGTTGGGTCGCTCCGCTTGCCTGGCATCCGGAAAACCGTAATGCGGTGATCATGGTTGATTTGGCGGGAGACATGACGCCTCTGCTGGAACTGAATGCCGATGCGCTTCGGGAACGGCTGTATACGGCAAAAGCCGCGCTTGAGGGGAAATCCCCTGTTCCGGTGAAACTGGTGCACCTCAATAAATGCCCGGTGCTGGCGCAGGCAAAAACGCTACGTCCTGAAGACGCTGAACGGCTGGGGGTCGACCGCAAACGCTGCCTTGATAATCTGAAAATCCTGCGCGAAAACCCGCAGGTGCGGGAAAAAGTGGTCGCCATCTTTGCGGAAGCAGAACCCTTTGTGCCTTCAGATAACGTTGACGCACAGCTCTATAATGGCTTCTTCAGCGACGCGGATCGTGCAGCTATGCGCATCGTACTGGAGACGGAACCGCGCAACCTGCCCGCACTCGACATCACCTTTGCCGATAAGCGCATCGAGAGATTACTCTTCAACTACCGGGCGCGTAATTTCCCCGGCACGCTGGATGAAATTGAACAGCAGCGCTGGATGGAACACCGTCGCGAGGTGTTTACGCCGGCATTCTTACAGGCCTATGCTGACGAATTACAGATGCTGTTTGCACAACATGCGGAAGATAAAGAGAAAGTGGCATTGCTGAATGCACTGTGGCAGTACGCCCAGGAGAGTGTATAAGGATAAAAAAAACCGGAGGCCATGGCCTCCGGTTCTTCATTTTACGCCGCGATTACTGCGGAATGTCTTCGTACTGCGGAACCGGGTTACGGAAGCTTTTGGTGACGCAAGCCAGGTACACCAGGCCAATAGCACCCCAGATCAGCCCCAGAATCATTGAGCTCTGCTCCAGGTTCACCCACAGTGCGCCAACCGTCAGGGCGCCACACATCGGCAGCACCAGATACTGGAAGTGATCTTTCAGCGTCTTGTTACGCTTCTCACGGATCCAGAACTGAGAAATTACTGACAAGTTAACAAAGGTAAAGGCCACCAGCGCACCAAAGTTAATCAGCGCAGTCGCAGTCACCAAATCAAAGTTAATCGCCAGCAGCGCAATCGCGCCCACCAGCAGAACGTTCCATGCCGGGGTACGCCATTTCGGGTGCACATAACCGAAGAAACGGGTCGGGAACACACCATCACGGCCCATCACATACATCAGACGGGAAACGCCTGCATGGGCAGCCATACCGGATGCCAGTACGGTGATGGTAGAGAAGACCAGTACGCCGAACTGGAAGGTTTTACCCGCCACGTAAAGCATGATTTCCGGCTGTGATGCATCCGGATCTTTAAAGCGAGAGATATCCGGGAAGTACAGTTGCAGGAAATAAGAGGCCACGATGAACACCAGACCACCAATCAGCGCAGTCAGGAAAATCGCTTTCGGAATCACACGCTCGGCGTCTTTCGTCTCTTCAGAAAGAGAAGAGATGCCATCAAAGCCGAGGAACGAGAAGCACAGGATGGTCGCACCGGTAATCATCGGCACCACATGCGCACCTTCAGACCAGAACGGACGTGAGCTGGTCAGCGTGCCCGCGCCTTCGCCGTGCGCCACACCGTAGACAATCAGACCGACGATAACCGCAACGATACCCATCTGCAGAATAACAATCAGGGTGTTGAAGTTGGCAACGGACTTAATGCTGCGCAGGTTGGAGATGGTCATAAAGGCCACCAGCGCAACCACAAAGATCCACGAAGGTACGCTTGGCACCAGCGCTTCAAAGTAGATTTTTGCCAACAGGATGTTGATCATCGGCATGAACAGATAGTCCAGCAGCGATGACCAGCCCACCATAAAGCCAACGGCAGGGCTGATGGATTTTTGGGCATAGGTGTACGCCGAGCCAGCAGACGGGAAGCGGCGGACCAGCTTACCATAGCTCAACGCAGTAAAGAGGATGGCAACCAGCGCAAAGGCATATGCCGTGGCTACGTGACCATCAGTCAAACCAGAGACAATGCCGAACGTATCGAACAGCGTCATCGGCTGCATATAGGCAAGACCCATCATGACAACCTGAATCAACGTAAGCGACTTACGCAATTCCACGCGAGAGGTTTTTGGAGTAACGTTATGCGACATGGGAATCCTCCTGAACGGTGGACACCATTGCAAATACAAAAAATTGCCCCATTTTTTTCTGTTTCCTCAGCGACAACAACTGTCGGTTTTTAAGTAAATATCTATCCGGTACGAAGCCCGGCCTCTTGGTATGAATGATGTTTCAAGAATGCAAAAAAATAACCGACGTGTTTACGTCGGCTATTCCTTTTTTGCGGGGCATATTTTGCACCAAACTGAGGCGCGATGACAAGCCTGTGAGAGGCCGCTCACACACTATTTTCTTTCAATCGCTTGATTTTTAACACCTGCAGCCCTTTTAGTGCCTGCGGTGAACAAAAAAATAGCATTTTTTGTTCAAATTTAATTACCCCAACCGCAGGCGGGGTCATCACCCCATTTACGCTCGGCGAAGCGCTACTCCATAGGCATCGTCAGCGGGTCGGAATAGACATACTCAAATCCCAGGTCGTGACAGATTCGATTGCCATCAACAATCTTTCCTTTACTCGCTTCTGCCGACGCAAGAAACTGCGGCTCAGCCAGCCCAAGCTGCCGCGCCATCTGCGGATAGAACACCTCGCGTGCGGGATGCTGTGGCGCACAAATATTGTAGATGTGCCCTCCTTTCGGCAACTGCAGGAGTAGCGTGATCGCGGAGATGACATCATCCAGGTGCACAAGATTGACCCCCTGCTGCCCGTCTGGCGCTGTTTTACCGGCAAAGAAGCGTCCAGGGTGCCGCCCTGGCCCCACCAGCCCGGCAAGGCGCAAAATGTCGACGGAGGTACCGGGCAGGTTATGCAGCCAGTCTTCAAGCTCCTTGAGTACACGACCACTTGCCGTGACCGGCTCACGCGCGGATGTCTCTTTCACCGTGCCGCTCGCGTCACCATAAACCGACGTGGAGCTGGTAAAAATGATGCGCGGAATGCGATACGCCAGCGCGCTATCGACAATTTCCTGTATCGCCTGCAAATAAAACTCATCACCCGGGCCACTGCGTCGTGCCGGCAGCGTCACCACCAGCGCATCGGCCTGCATTAACGCATCCAGATCGTCCGCCTCACACATCAGCTGCGGCTCCAGCTTTAACATGTAGCTTTCAATGCCGCTCATGCGGGCCGCTTCCACCCCATCCTGGGTGGTTTTGCTACCGACAACCTGCCAGCCTCGCGCGTTGAGTGACAGCGCAAGTGGCATGCCAAGCCATCCTAATCCGACAATTGCGACCTTTTTCATTCGTCTCTCCCGACTTTTCGCTGAATCCTGTTTAAGGCTACGCCAGCGCAGTGAAAGTGACAATTCCCGGCCTGAATATGAAATGATTTAATGATGAAAAAAAGCCCTTGCCTTCGCAGGCAAAAGTGGTTTAGGTTAAACGACATCAATGTGAATAAGCATTCAACGAGATTTTTATGACAAGCGTTCAAATTAAACTTCACCATCATCACCATCATCCTGACTAGTCTTTCAGGCGATGTGTGCTGGAAGACGTTTAAATCTTCCAGTGGTGCATGAACGCAGAAAAAAGCCCCCGGAAGATCATCTTCCGGGGGCTTTTTTTTTGAACCAAATTCAGCAGGATAACGAGGACAACAGAATGTTAGACAACAGCCGTTTACGCATAGCTATTCAGAAATCGGGTCGCCTGAGCGAAGATTCACGCGAATTACTCGCCCGTTGTGGCATCAAAATCAACCTGCACACCCAGCGTCTGATTGCCATGGCCGAAAATATGCCGATTGATATTCTGCGCGTGCGTGACGACGACATCCCGGGTCTGGTGATGGACGGCGTGGTTGATCTGGGCATTATCGGTGAAAACGTGCTGGAAGAAGAGTTGTTGACCCGCCGTGCGCAAGGCGAAGACCCGCGTTATTTCACCCTGCGCCGTCTCGATTTCGGCGGCTGCCGTCTCTCGCTTGCTACCAGTGTCGATGAAGAGTGGAACGGCCCCGGCGCACTCGACGGTAAACGCATTGCCACCTCTTATCCGCACCTGTTAAAACGCTACCTTGACCAGAAGGGTGTCTCCTTTAAGTCATGTCTGCTGAACGGCTCTGTTGAAGTCGCCCCGCGTGCCGGCCTGGCTGACGCCATTTGCGACCTTGTCTCGACTGGCGCTACCCTCGAAGCTAACGGCCTGCGCGAAGTCGAAGTGATCTATCGCTCTAAAGCCTGCCTGATCCAGCGCGATGGTGAGATGGAAGAGACCAAGCAGCAGCTGGTCAACAAACTGCTGACCCGTATTCAGGGTGTCATTCAGGCCCGTGAATCGAAATACATCATGATGCACGCGCCAACCGAGCGTCTGGATGAAGTGATTGCCCTGCTGCCGGGTGCTGAGCGCCCCACTATTCTTCCTCTCGCCGGTGACCAGCAGCGCGTCGCCATGCATATGGTGAGCAGCGAAACCCTGTTCTG
>DFPL01000297.1 GCA_002377245.1 Enterobacteriaceae bacterium UBA3516 | reverse complement strand
TTCATACAGGCGATGGCCGCCGCGCCCGCACCCGAGACCACCATGCGCACGTCAGAGAGATTTTTCTCCACCACGCGCAGGCCATTAAGAATGGCTGCCGTACTGATGATCGCGGTGCCATGCTGATCATCATGGAACACCGGAATGTTCATCCTCTCACGCAGTTTGGCTTCGATGTAAAAGCACTCTGGCGCTTTGATATCTTCAAGGTTGATGCCGCCGAAGGTCGGCTCCAGCGCCGCCACCACATCGATCAGTTTGTCCGGGTCATGTTCATCGACTTCTATGTCGAACACATCAATACCCGCAAATTTCTTAAACAGTACCCCTTTTCCTTCCATCACCGGCTTACCGGCCAGCGCACCAATATTTCCCAGTCCCAGCACGGCGGTACCGTTGGAGACCACGGCCACCAGGTTGCCACGCGCCGTGTATTTGTAGGCGGCCAGCGGATCTTTCGCTATCTCAAGACAGGGCGCGGCAACGCCTGGGGAATAGGCCAGCGCCAAATCACGCTGTGTGGCGAGTGGTTTCGTCGGGGAAACCTGAATTTTCCCGGGGTGCGGGAATTCGTGGAAATCGAGGGCACTTTGTTTTAACTGGTCGTCCATTTGCTGTTCCTTTCACGTATCTTTCAGATGTGAAGCGTAAACTTTCCAAATGCACCGACCAGTATGCCCCCGCCGCCCTTCTTAAACTTTGAACACCGCCAAAGTCTGACCATGCCATAACAAAAATTGTTATCAATTCATAACACTCTTGTTACAACCCAGCGAAAGCAGAACAGCCCCGGTCTGCTATGCTTTTTGGTTATGCACATCACATTTCTGAATAAGCAACTTTGTAAAACATTCATATAACACCCTGTTGTTAAAGGAGAATAACTATGAATCATTTAGACGGCATCAAACAGTTCACCACCGTGGTGGCGGACAGCGGCGATATTGAATCCATTCGTCATTATCAACCGGAAGATGCGACCACCAACCCTTCGCTACTCCTGAAGGCAGCTGCGCTCGATCACTTTAAGCATCTGATTGACGACGCAATTACCTATGGCAAAAGCCACGGTAAAACGCAGGAGCAGCAGGTGGCCGAGGCCTGCGACAAACTGGCGGTCAATTTTGGTCAGGAAATTCTCAAAAGCATTCCAGGCCGCGTCTCTACCGAAGTCGATGCGCGCCTCTCTTACGATAAAGAGAAAAGTATCGCCAAAGCCCGCAAGCTGGTGGGGCTCTATCAGGATCTGGGCATCGATAAATCGCGCATTCTGATTAAGCTTGCCTCCACCTGGGAAGGGATTCGCGCTGCGGAAGAGCTGGAAAAAGAGGGGATCAAATGCAACCTGACGCTGCTTTTCTCTTTTGCTCAGGCCCGCGCCTGTGCCGAAGCCGACGTCTTTTTAATCTCCCCGTTTGTCGGTCGTATTTATGACTGGTACCAGCAACGCAAGCCGATGGACCCCTACGTGGTGGAGGAAGACCCCGGCGTCAAATCGGTGCGTAACATCTACGACTACTTTAAGCAGCACCGCTACCAGACCATCGTCATGGGGGCGAGCTTCCGCCGCACCGAACAGGTGCTGGCGCTGGCAGGTTGCGACAGATTGACCATTTCACCGGATCTGCTGAAAAAGCTTCACGAACAGGAAGGTGTCGTTGAACGCAAACTGATTCCCCCGACACAAAGCTTCCCGCGCCCGGAACCGCTCACCGAAGCGCAGTTCCGCTGGGAACATAACCAGGACGCCATGGCGGTTGAAAAACTGTCCGATGGGATCCGTCAATTCGCGGTCGATCAGCGCAAGCTTGAAGATCTTATCGCTGCCAAATTTTAACTCTGACCAAGGAGAGTGTGATGTCCCGTAAAGAGCTCGCTAATGCGATTCGTGCCCTCAGTATGGACGCGGTACAAAAAGCCAATTCTGGTCACCCCGGTGCGCCAATGGGTATGGCGGATATTGCCGAAGTGCTGTGGAATGATTTTCTTAAGCACAACCCCAACGACCCC
The DNA here is from genome assembly GCA_002377245.1 of Enterobacteriaceae bacterium UBA3516. GTDB lineage: Bacteria > Pseudomonadota > Gammaproteobacteria > Enterobacterales > Enterobacteriaceae > CBFFRJ01. The sequence continues at coordinate 20,630 of DFPL01000297.1, read as the reverse complement.
ACCTGGTATGACCGTGACCGCTTTATCCTCTCAAACGGCCACGCCTCAATGCTGCTGTACAGCCTGCTGCACCTGAGCGGTTACGATCTGCCTATTGAAGAGCTGAAAAACTTCCGCCAGCTGCATTCTAAAACGCCGGGGCACCCGGAAATCGGCTATACGCCGGGCGTTGAAACCACTACCGGCCCGCTCGGTCAGGGGTTGGCAAATGCCGTCGGCCTGGCGATTGCGGAACGCACCCTTGCCGCGCAGTTTAACCAGCCTGGCCATGACATCGTCGATCACTACACCTATGTCTTTATGGGCGATGGCTGCTTGATGGAGGGCATCTCTCACGAGGTGAGTTCACTGGCAGGCACCCTGGGCCTTGGCAAGCTGATCGGTTTCTATGACCACAACGGGATCTCTATTGACGGGGAAACCGAAGGCTGGTTTACCGACGATACAGCCAAACGTTTTGAGGCTTATCACTGGCACGTGGTCCATGAGATTGATGGACACGATCCTGAAGCGCTCAAAAAAGCCATTGCGGAAGCGCAAAGCGTGAAAGACAAGCCGTCGCTGATTATCTGCCGCACGGTCATTGGTTTTGGCTCACCGAATAAGGCCGGTAAAGAAGAGTCGCACGGCGCGGCGCTGGGTGAAGAAGAGGTGGCGCTAACCCGTCAGAAACTGGGCTGGAAGCACCCAGCCTTCGAGATCCCTAAAGACATTTACCAGGCATGGGACGCACGTGAGCGCGGCGAGAAAGCGCAGCACGCCTGGAACGACAAATTTGCCGCTTACCAGAAAGCGCACCCGGAGCTGGCCGCTGAATTCAGCCGTCGCATGAGCGGTGGGCTGCCTGAGAACTGGGAAAGCATTACCCAGGACTACATTGCAAAATTGCAGGCGGAACCGGCAAAAATTGCGACCCGTAAAGCCTCGCAAAATGCGCTGAATACCTACGGTCCGGCGTTGCCGGAGCTGCTTGGCGGTTCGGCGGATCTGGCCCCCAGCAACCTCACCATATGGTCAGGGTCTCATTCACTGAAAGAGGATCCGGCGGGCAACTACATTCATTATGGTGTACGTGAATTTGGGATGACGGCCATTGCCAACGGTATCGCCCATCACGGCGGCTTTGTCCCCTACACCGCCACCTTCCTGATGTTCGTTGAATATGCACGTAATGCGGCGCGTATGGCAGCGCTGATGAAAGCGCGGCAGATTATGGTCTACACCCATGACTCCATTGGGCTGGGTGAGGATGGTCCGACGCACCAGGCGGTCGAACAGCTTGCCAGCCTGCGCCTGACGCCAAACTTCAGTACCTGGCGCCCGTGCGATCAGGTTGAAGCGGCGGTGGGCTGGAAACTGGCGATTGAACGGCACAACGGGCCAACGGCGCTGATCCTGTCACGGCAAAATCTGACGCAGATGGACAGAACCCCCGAGCAGGTTAAGGCGATCGCCAAAGGGGGGTACATCCTGAAAGATACCGATGGTACGCCGGATCTGATTTTGATTGCGACAGGTTCGGAAATCGAAATCACGATGCAAGCGGCGGAAAAACTGAGCCAGGACGGGCATAAAGTCCGCGTCGTATCACTGCCTTCAACCGACATTTTTGATGCTCAGGATGAAGCATACCGTGAAGCGGTTCTGCCTTCCGAGGTAAGCGCGCGCGTGGCCGTCGAAGCGGGCATTGCCGACTACTGGTACAAATACGTCGGGCTGAAAGGGGCGATTGTTGGCATGACGGGCTACGGGGAATCGGCACCTGCCGATAAGCTGTTCCCCTATTTTGGTTTTACCGTCGAGAATATTGTCGAGAAAGCCAAACGCGTACTGAAAGTCTAGTCTCATGACATGGCCCGCTAGCGCAAGCCTGGCGGGCAATACTGACTTTGCTTAACGCGTCACCCACAGCGTGGGCCACGCATCCGGCCCATGCCAGCTATCGCAGTTAGGTTCTTCGGCATAGCGCACAAGATTAAAGCGCTGGCCGTTGAACCGCCACCGCGTCATCACCCCACAATCGGTCAGCCCACGCCCTTTCGCCAGCGTCGTCAGCTCACGCCTTTTTTCATCAAATGACGCGTTCATTAACTCCAGATCATTACTGCCGTTAGCGGGGGTAAAAGGCAGTCTCAGACGGACGGGATGTGAAGCAAAGGGTTTTTCGCGTGACACCAGCCAGGCCAGATCCACCGTATTATACGCGCCGGCTTCACAATCAATAATCAGCAGTGCTTTATCATCCGTCAGGGCCATCACCCGCACTTCCCGACGGCCAGGATCGAGGGAACACTGGCTATTGTTCATCCGCCAGTTGCCATAATCGAGCAGGTCATTAAGTTCTTCATGGGTGAGCGGTGTAGGGGTGGGATTAACCAACGCAACTTCTTTCAGTGCCGGTGCCGGAGGAACGCTGAGCGGGGGATCATCGCCTTTTTTGATCCACGCGGTTTCACTGCCGACACGTTTTTGCTGGGCATCGATAAAAAGCAGGGCCGCTTTCAGCCCCACCAGCGAAATAGTCCCCTTCCCGTCCCGTAATGAAATGGCTTGTGCATCCTGAATGGTTTGCAGGAAGGCAGTGATGGTCGCTGCATGGGCGGTCATCAGGTGCCACGGGGTAATCTGCCAGCGATCGGCAGCCAGGGTCAGTGAGGTATTGTCCAACTTAAGCCGGGGGGCCAACGGTGGCTCTTTCGCCGAAGGCGGCTCGCGCCCTCCAAGATCGATACGTAACGCAGCGTCGGTATGCGCTCCCGCACTGCGTCCAAGGGTCATGACCAGGCCAAAATGAGCACCGGTGTTACGCGCCACGCAGAAGTTTTGATTATTACAGGTGACTTGCCAGTCTGAAAAAGACCGTTGCACCGGTGCCGCCCACAAGAATGTCGTCGGAAACAGACCCAGAATCAAAGCAAGCAAAACGCGGTAACGCATGAATAACACAGCCCCGGTAAGAAGATAGCAACATTTAACCCGCGTATCTTCGTGTTACCTCGCCTGCTGCTCAATCAGAATTATCGGATAGATTTATTTAAAATACACGTTATTAACCCCAATAAAATCAGTCCATTAGCCCTGTCGATTTTAAATATTGTAATAAAATCACCGCCTTGCCGTCACGAATATCTCCGTTCGAAACCATGGCAAGCGCTTCGGTAAAGGGCAATTCAATCACCTCAATATCTTCATCTTCAACACCGCCGCCGCTGTTGGCGCGTGAACGTTCATCATATTCAGCAATAAAGAAGTGCACGATTTCTGTCACCCCGCCGGGAGACATATAGAGTTCGAAGACCTTTTGAACGTCGCCAACCTGATAGCCCGTCTCTTCGACGGCCTCTTTGCGGATACATACTTCGGGCTCGTCGTCATCCAGTAAGCCCGCACAGGTCTCAATCAAACGTCCGTCTTTATTCCCGTTTACCCAGGTGGCGATGCGGAACTGACGAATCAGCACCACCGTGCGTTTTTCGCGGTTATATAGCAGGATAGTGGCACCATTGCCCCTATCGTAGACTTCACGTTTATGCTGGATGACTTCCCCGTTTTTACGCGTCAAATCGTAGGTAATGTTGCGTAAAATGAAATAGTTGTCAGAAAGGACTTTGTCTTTAATAAGGTCAATTTTAAATGACATACAGGCTCCACACCGTAATACAGTCCGCTACATATTACGCGGCGGAGCCCGGTTTGTCGCGACGGCGGATTAATGGCTGTCCGGTGTCGTTATGCCCATCCAGTCCATCATGCCCTGGGCCGCATGGCGGCCTTCCGCCATCGCCGTTACCACCAGATCCGCCCCGCGAACCGCGTCGCCACCGGCAAAGATCTTCGGATTGCTGGTCTGATAACGGTACGGGCTGTCCACGCTGGCGGCGATACGTCCCCAGTCATCCACCTGCACGCCGTGGGTTTCCAGCCAGGGCATTGAGTGCGGGTTAAACCCAAAGGCCATGATGACCGCATCGGCTGGCATCACAAATTCACTGCCTTCGATGGGTACCGGCTTACGACGCCCTTTTGCATCCGGCTCACCCAGTTGAGTACGCAGCAGGCGAATGCCAGTGACCTGGCCGTTTTTATCGATTTCGATGTTGACCGGCTGAACATTGAACTCAAACGCCGCACCCTCTTCCCGGGCATTTTTGACCTCTTTTTTCGACCCCGGCATATTGGCCTCATCGCGGCGATAGGCACAGGTGACATTTGCCGCGCCATGGCGTAACGCGGTTCGCACGCAGTCCATCGCGGTGTCGCCGCCACCCAGCACCACCACGTTCAGGCCTGCGGTGTTGACGTAAGGCTCTTCGGAAGACTCAGCGAGCCCCATGACCTGTTTGGTATTAGCAATCAGGAACGGTAGCGCATCATAGACACCCGGTGCATCTTCATTGGGCAGATTGGCCTTCATTGAACGGTAGGTTCCCACTCCGACAAAGACCGCATCATAGTCATCGACCAGCGACTGGAGGCTCAGGTCTTTGCCGATTTCACAATTCAGTTCGAATCGAATCCCCATGGCGCCGAAAATTTCCCGCCGGCGGGTAAGCAGGGATTTATCCAGCTTGAACGATGGAATGCCAAAGGTGAGCAGACCGCCAATTTCCGGGTGTCTGTCAAACACCGTAGCGCTGATGCCACGGCGGGCCAGGACGTCTGCGCAGGCAAGGCCTGCCGGACCGGCACCGATAATCGCCACCCGTTTATCAACCGCTTTGACGTGCTGTAAATCCGGTCGCCAGCCTTTTGCCAGTGCTTGATCGGAAATATAGCGTTCGATATTGCCGATAGTGACGGCACCGTACTCATCACGCACGGTACAGGCCCCTTCACACAACCTGTCCTGCGGGCAGACGCGCCCGGTGATTTCCGGCAGGCAGTTGGTCTGGTGCGACAGTTCGACGGCGGTTTCGATATCGCCGGCTTTCACCCGCTCGAACCATTGCGGAATGTGATTGTGTAACGGGCAGGTCCATTCGCACACGCTATGATCGCCACACGTGAGGCAGCGATCCGCCTCACGCTTCGCCTGATCGGCACGGAACGGCAGGTAGATCTCATCAAAGCCGGTTTTACGGGCGGCAAGGGGCAGTTTGTCCGGCTCACCACGCGGTGGCGTTCTGAGCATCTGTTTCACTTTGCTGTCGTTGAAGGTCGGGGTCAGTGCCGCCATGCTATGCCACGGCTGCGCCTGCTGGCTCGCCGCACGCAGGCGACGGTTTTTCGCCAGTTCAGCTAATCCTTCACGGCTCACCAACTGGAGCGCATCCGCCGGGCAGTTCTGGGCGCAGGCCGGACCTTCGGCGCGATCAACACAAAGATCGCATTTATGTGCCGTGGCTTTTACAGTGCCGTTACCGACAGGCTCAACCAGAATTTGCATCGTGCCAAACGGACAGGCGACGGCACAGGATTTACAGCCGATGCATTTATCCTGATTGACCTGGACTGCGTCATTGACACGGCTAATTGCCCCATTCGGGCAACTGCGCGCACAAGGGGCGGCCTCACAGTGATGACAAGTGACCGCACTTCGCTGACGTTGATTTTTTACAACCGTAATTCGGGGATGAAAATGTGCGTGGCTTAAAACGTGCTGCTCGTGGTTATGCGCCATCACACACGCCACTTCACAGGCACGGCACCCAATACACTGCTGGCTGTTAGCCATAATAAAACGATTCATGGCAACCTTCTTTTCTGGTTTAATAAACCCTGGTTTTTATATGAACAATGTATTTACCTGGGCTATTCAGGTCGGGCAATGTACATTTGCACAGAAGCGTTGCTTAATTGTCACGCGCATGTTGCAGATCAATTTATTGCGCCATAAATGAAAACCACTCTCATGTAACAGGCGTCTGACAACTTGCTGTTGCCGGGTCGCTTCAGGCAGCAGGAATCACTTTTGTGACCGTAAAACAACCTGTTTCAGCAAGCCTCGCTAAAGCTTTTTTCTATATTGTCTTGCTCTCGCTGCTCTCCACCGGCGTCGCGCTGGTGACGCTTGCCAGTAGCCTGCGTGATGCTGAAGCCGTCAATATCGCCGGTTCACTGCGCATGCAAAGCTATCGTCTGGGATATGACCTGGAGCGACAGGCCATGGAAACAACTGCCCATCGCCAGATTTATCAGCAGTCACTGAATTCGCCAGTCTTACAGCAGCTTAACCGCTGGTATGTACCTGATATTGTTGGCGTTCGTTATGCGCAATTGCAGGAAAGCTGGCAAGAGATGGACGCGCGCATTGGCGCAAATGACAGGGCATGGTACCAGGATAATATTCAACGATATGTAGAGAACATCGATCAGTTTGTTCTCGCGCTTCAGCATTACACCGAACGAAAAATGCTGCTGGTACTGACCATCTCGCTGCTCGGCGCTGTAGGCATTTTTATGCTGGTATTTTTCACCCTCCGACGCATTCGTCATCAGGTGGTTACCCCTCTCAAACAGCTGGTGGTGGCAAGTCAGCATATTCAGCAAGGTCACTTTACCTATCCGTTACTTAATGCCCATTTAGACAACGAACTCGGCCTGTTGGCCTCCACGTTTGACCGCATGTCGGGTGAACTGCACAAACTCTATCGCACCCTTGAAGCGCAGGTAGAGGAGAAGACGCACGATCTCCATGAAGCGCACCGTCGGCTCGAAGTGTTGTACCAGTGTTCTCAGGCACTCAATACCGGCCAGATTGACGTCATGTGTTTCCGTCATATTCTGCAGATTGTCTCTGACCACGAAGCCGCTCTCTTTCTGGAACTCAACGTCGGGGAGCACTGGTCCATACAGCAGGGCGAGAAGCGCGAATCTCTGCCCATACACTCCCTTGTGGTAGAGATGCAGGATAGTGTTTTTGGCGAATTGCGCTGGCAGAGCACCGATCATCAGGCCTCGGCACTTCTGATGCGCAGCGTGGCGTCGATAATCGGGCGCGGTCTTTACTTCAACCAGGCGCAAAAACATTATCAGCAACTGATGCTGATGGAAGAGCGCGCCACCATTGCCGGTGAGCTGCATGATTCGCTCGCTCAGGTTCTCTCCTATTTGCGTATTCAACTGGCGCTGCTTAAACGCGCAGTACCCGATGAAAACCACGCGGCACAAACCATCATTGCCGATTTTTCCCGGGCCCTGAACGATGCCTATCGCCAACTGCGTGAACTGTTAACCACGTTCCGCTTAACGGTGTCACAAAGCGACCTCCCCTCTGCCTTAAAAGAGGCGCTGGACCTGCTGCAAAATCAAACGCCCGCGCAGGTGACCCTCGACTGCCGCCTGCCGACCCTGGCGCTGGATGCCCAGCAACAGGTCAACGTTTTACAAATTGTTCGGGAAGCGGTGATTAATGCCATTAAGCATGCTGACGCCACCGCCATTACGGTGAGCTGCGTGACCGACCCGGACGGGCTCTACTCGGTCTATATCCGCGATAATGGTAAAGGAATGAACAATACTCAGCCGGAGGGGCACTATGGCATGAGTATCATGCGCGAGCGCGCAGGCCGCCTGGGTGGCACCCTGACGTTTTCTCGCCCACCCGGCGGCGGAACCCTGGTTCAGTTCAGATTTCCCGTTGCGGCAATTAGCATAAAAAGCCCACAAAGGACCTGAAAGGCCCTCTACGGCTAGCGCGAGAAAGCGAGAGTTGAGCTAAGGTTAGTTATCCATGCTTATGCCTTGATTTTGCATGATAATTTACACTTTCTCCTTATTTTCTCCACGATTGTGTTCGCAGTTAACGCTACAGTGGTTCAGGCAATGTCAAAATAATGTAGCGCCACAAAACGAGGTCTTATTTCTGATGGCGAATTTTTTTATTGATCGCCCCATTTTCGCGTGGGTGCTGGCGATCCTGATCTGTCTTACCGGGACCTTAGCCATTGTTTCCCTCCCCGTTGAGCAATACCCTGACCTGGCACCACCGAACGTTCGCATTACCGCCAACTACCCTGGCGCCTCGGCTCAAACGCTGGAAAATACCGTCACTCAGGTTATCGAACAGAATATGACTGGCCTCGATAATCTTATGTACATGTCCTCACAGAGCAGCAGTACCGGTCAGGCTACCGTCACCCTCAGCTTCACGGCAGGTACGGACCCTGACGAGGCCGTCCAGCAGGTGCAAAACCAGCTGCAATCGGCCCTGCGAAAACTGCCCCAGGCGGTACAAACCCAGGGGGTGACGGTGCGTAAAACCGGCGACACCAATATTCTGACCATCGCCTTTGTTTCTACCGATGGCTCGATGGATAAGCAGGATATCGCCGATTACGTCGCCAGTAATATTCAGGACCCGCTCAGCCGTGTGAACGGTGTGGGGGATATCGACGCCTATGGGTCGCAATATTCGATGCGTATCTGGCTCGATCCCGCGAAGCTGAATAGCGTACAGATGACCACCAGCGATGTGACTTCGGCGATAAAATCGCAGAATGCGCAGATTGCGGTTGGTCAGCTAGGGGGCACACCTTCTGTCGACAGGCAGGCGCTGAATGCCAGCATCAATTCCCAGTCATTGCTACAGACCCCTGAACAGTTCCGCGCGATCACCTTGCGAGTGAATCAGGACGGCTCAGAGGTGAAGCTGGGTGATGTGGCCACTATTGAGATGGGCGCTGAAAAATACGATTACCTCAGTCGCTTTAACGGAAAGGCTGCTTCCGGTCTGGGGGTTAAACTGGCCTCTGGCGCAAACGAGATGGAAACGGCAAAGCGGGTTATTAGCCGACTCGATGAGCTGGCAAACTACTTCCCGCACGGCCTGGAGTACAAGGTCGCTTACGAGACCACGTCCTTCGTCAAAGAGTCCATTATTGATGTCGTGAAAACGCTGCTCGAAGCTATCGCGCTGGTCTTCCTGGTGATGTATCTCTTCTTGCAGAATTTCCGCGCCACCCTCATCCCCACTATCGCCGTGCCGGTGGTCCTGTTAGGCACCTTTGCCGTGCTCTACGGCTTTGGCTACAGCATTAACACGCTGACCATGTTTGCGATGGTGCTGGCAATCGGTCTTCTGGTGGACGACGCCATTGTGGTGGTGGAAAACGTCGAACGTATTATGAGCGAAGAAGGCCTGTCACCCAGAGAAGCCACGCGCAAATCGATGGGGCAGATTCAGGGCGCGCTGGTCGGGATTGCGATGGTCCTCTCCGCCGTCTTCATTCCAATGGCCTTCTTCGGCGGGACAACCGGGGCCATTTACCGTCAGTTCTCTATCACCATTGTTGCGGCAATGGTCCTCTCGGTCCTTGTGGCCATGATCCTTACCCCTGCGCTCTGCGCCACCTTGTTAAAACCCCTGCACAAAGGGGAACACCATGGTGAAAAGGGCTTCTTCGGCGCCTTCAACCGCTGGTTTAACCGCAACGCCGATCGCTATGAACGCGGTGTGGCTAAAATTCTTCACCGTAGCCTGCGCTGGATCCTGCTTTATGTGCTGTTGCTGGGGGCGATGGTGGTTCTGTTCCTGCGTTTACCCACCTCCTTCTTACCGCAGGAAGACCGCGGGATGTTCATCACCTCCGTCCAACTGCCGGGGGGCGCAACCCAACAGCAGACGCTCAAAGTGGTGCAAAAGGTGGAAGATTATTTCTTCAAACATGAGAAGGATAATGTGTCATCGGTGTTCGCCACCGTGGGTTCCGGGCCGGGAGGTAACGGTCAGAACGTTGCCCGTATGTTCGTCCGCCTGAAGGACTGGGAAGCGCGTGATCCCACTAACGGCAGTTCATTTGCCATTATTGAACGTGCCACCAAAGCCTTCCGCAATATCAACGAGGCGCGGGTCTTTGCCAACAACCCGGCGGCGATCAGCGGGCTGGGCAGCTCTGCCGGATTTGATATGGAACTGCAGGATCATGCGGGTGCCGGACATGATGCTCTGATGGCGGCCCGCGATAAACTTCTTGCGCTGGCAGACAGCGACAGCACGCTCACGCGGGTGCGGCACAATGGTCTTGATGACAGCCCGCAACTGCAAATCGATATTGACCAGCGCAAAGCTCAGGCGTTAGGTGTGTCGATTGATGACATCAATGACACCCTGCAAACCGCCTGGGGTTCAAGCTATGTGAATGACTTTATGGACCGGGGCCGCGTGAAGAAGGTCTACGTTCAGTCCGCCGCCAAATACCGTATGCTGCCGAGCGACATCAATCTCTGGTACGTGCGCAACAGCAACGGTGGCATGGTGCCTTTCTCCGCCTTTGCCTCCTCGCACTGGGAAACCGGTTCACCTCGTCTTGAACGTTATAACGGCTATGCCGCACTCGAAATTGTGGGAGAGGCGGCACCAGGTATCAGTACCGGGACGGCCATGGATACCATGGAAAAGCTGGTGCATCAGATCCCCGGCGGTTTTGGGCTGGAGTGGACCGCAATGTCCTACCAGGAGCGACTGTCCGGTTCGCAGGCACCCGCGCTGTATGCCATTTCGCTGCTGGTGGTGTTCCTCTGTCTGGCTGCACTGTATGAGAGCTGGTCAGTACCCTTCTCGGTGATGCTGGTGGTGCCGCTGGGGGTCATAGGCGCACTGTTAGCCACCTGGATGCGTGGTCTGGAAAACGACGTCTATTTCCAGGTTGGCTTACTCACCGTTATAGGGCTATCAGCGAAAAACGCGATTCTTATCGTGGAGTTTGCGAACGAAATGAATGCGAAGGGCCATGATTTGCTGTCGGCCACGCTTCACGCCTGTCGCCAGCGTCTGCGCCCGATTCTGATGACCTCGCTGGCCTTTGTTTTCGGCGTTCTGCCAATGGTGACCAGCTCCGGGGCCGGGTCGGGTAGCCAACACGCGGTGGGCACCGGGGTGATGGGGGGGATGATCTCTGCCACTGTGCTGGCCATATTCTTTGTCCCGCTCTTCTTTGTGCTGGTCAGACGGCGCTTCCCGCTTAAAGAACCGCAGAAGTAACAGACATTAAAAAAGGCGACCTGCATTGCGGGTCGCCTTTTTACTGCGTGATGATATTCACACTTTTATCGTTTTAAGCACTCACTGCTTTATGATTCTTCTGGACGTTATTTACGAAGCATGCCTTCGATAAAATCTTTCCAGTTCCCCAGTTCATGTTCAATCATAACTACCTCTCTTATTATTGTGCGTATTCTACGAGAACCCGACATTGCTGTGAAGATAATTTCGCCAATTACTTTGATTGGCGTCTCGTCATATCCGCGTCGATGAAATAATTATGCGGCAGCGTTAAAATATTTAATGTGATGAGCAGCAACATTTTGAAACACCATCTGTAAGCCCTATGAATACAGGGCTGGCGTTGTTTAGCGGGCAGAGGAAAAGTGACGTCATGGTGAAGGATAATGCGTTATTTTACCATTTGGTAAAATAATTGTTTATTAATCCGGCAATATTAAACGCTATCAGGCCGCTATTCCTGTAATTGTTTTCCCGTCAGACTCGCACGCTAGTACATATTGCTGATAGCATAATTCCTCATTGTTTCTCAATAAGTGAAGATATCATTACCCTGCAAATGATATTATGCGGCATTACTTTTTTTTACGATTATTCTAATATTCTGGGCAATTAACCGAAATTAAGACAAAAGGATTCACCATGCATAGGCTTTACGGCATCAAAAACTGCGATACGATCAAAAAGGCACGGCGCTGGCTTGATGACCATCAGGTCGAATACCGTTTTCACGACTACCGCGTCGATGGACTTGATGCAGAATTATTGCATACATTTATCGATGCACTGGGCTGGGAAGCGTTGCTCAATACCCGTGGAACCACCTGGCGTAAGCTGGATGAATCAGTACGCTCTGGCATCAATAATGCGCAATCTGCCGCCAGTCTGATGCTAGAAATGCCAGCAATCATCAAACGCCCATTGCTCTGCGCGCCCGGTAAGCCTATGCTGCTGGGTTTCAATGAATCCAGTTACGAGAAGTTTATCAACGAGGTGTAGTTTATGTCGTGCCCGGTTATTGAGCTGACGCAGCAGCTTATTCGTCGCCCTTCTCTGAGTCCCGATGACGCAGGATGCCAGGCGTTAATGATTGAACGCCTGAAAGCTATCGGTTTTACCATTGAACCGATGAACTTTGGCGACACGCAAAACTTCTGGGCATGGCGCGGTCAGGGCGAGACCCTGGCCTTTGCGGGCCACACTGATGTTGTGCCTGCGGGTGACGCCGATCGCTGGATCAATCCCCCTTTTGAACCCACGATTCGCGACGGCATGTTGTTTGGCCGTGGCGCAGCGGATATGAAAGGCTCGCTGGCCGCGATGGTCGTGGCCGCAGAGCGCTTTGTTGCCGCCCACCCTAACCATAAAGGCCGTCTTGCGTTTCTGATTACCTCTGATGAAGAAGCCAGCGCAACCAATGGCACGGTAAAAGTGGTCGACGCGCTGATGGCACGTAACGAGCGCCTCGATTACTGCCTGGTGGGCGAGCCGTCGAGCACCGAAGTGGTGGGTGACGTAGTGAAAAATGGTCGTCGTGGTTCACTGACCTGTAACCTGACCATTCACGGCGTGCAGGGTCATGTTGCCTACCCACATCTCGCGGATAACCCGGTTCACCGCGCCGCGCCTATGCTTAATGAGCTGGTGGCTATCGAGTGGGACAAGGGGAACGAATATTTCCCGCCAACCAGCATGCAAATTGCCAATATACAAGCGGGAACCGGCAGCAATAACGTGATTCCCGGCGATCTCTATGTGCAGTTCAATTTCCGCTTCAGTACCGAGCTGACGGACGAGATGATCAAAGCGCTCGTGTCGGCACTGATGGAAAAACACCAGTTACGCTACACCATCGACTGGTGGCTTTCAGGTCAGCCCTTCCTCACCGGGCGCGGCAAGCTGGTGGATGCAGTGGTCAAGTCCATTGCGCACTATAATGAGATTAAGCCGCAGTTGCTCACCACCGGTGGCACCTCTGATGGGCGCTTTATTGCCCGTATGGGCGCACAGGTGGTGGAACTGGGTCCGGTTAATGCCACCATTCATAAAATCAATGAATGTGTGAATGCCGCCGACCTGCAACTGCTGGCCCGGATGTATCAACGCATTATGGAAAACATCATCGCCTGACGGGGAGGAAGCATGGACTGGCTATCGAAGTATTGGTGGATTTTAGTATTGGTCTTTTTAGTGGGCGTCGTGCTGAACGTGATTAAAGACCTCAAGCGCGTCGATCATAAAAAATTTCTCGCCAACAAGCCCGATCTTCCACCACATCGTGACTTTAACGACAAGTGGGATGATGAAGACGACTGGCCGAAGAAAGATCAGAAGAAATAATCGTGCACCTTTGTTGACCCGGTGAGCTTAGCGCCACCGGGCTAACAGATTTAGAGCATTTCAATAATATCGTCGTCGTTGGGTCTGCTCCCACTCAGCGCTTCATCAAAGTAGTGCTTAGGGACCGTAAAACGCAGATGATCGAGCGCCAGCTGCATGCTGCGATCGTCAATCGCGTGGCCTAAATCCTCTACGATGTCCAGCGTCACGTCCCCCCCGGCTTGTAACAACGCGTCCTGCGCCGCCACCGCGTGAGCCAGATCGATAACACTGTCCTCGCCACCGTGAATCAGATGAATCGTGGTCGCTGATGAGACTTTTGTCGGCAGGCTGGCATAACGCCCGTTGAAGGCTATAACCCTGGATGCGAGCTCAGGCTGTGCCTTCAGGCTCTCCAGCGACATAATCGATCCCTGAGAGAATCCCACCAGTGCGGTGGCCAGCGGCCCCACACCGCTCTGCTGCTGCCAGTAACGTACGGTGTCGATGAACACCGGCATGATAGCGTCAATGCGCGCCTGGCGATTCTCTTCCGTCACGCCCTGCACGGAAAACCACTGCCGCCCATTCGGCCCGCAAGGCTCAACGCCCCCGACGCTGACAATTAACGCCTCCGGAAACAATGGCGCAAACCAGCTGGCAATATTGCCCATATTCACCGGGTTATCGCCCACGCCATGAAAGAACAGCAGGAGTTGTTTCGCGGCGTTGTCCGGTTTTTGCACAATAAAATGGTCATGTTTCATGGCGGTCTCCTTCATTTGTTGAGAGCAGTGTACGCCGGGGAAGAATAATGACCATGACATTTAACTGAATGAGTTATTTAAAAAAATTGCAGCTGTTGCACCCATTTCTTCAGCCGATCTGCGCGATCGTTATCAAGATAAGCGAGCGCTGAGGCCGTTTCCTGACGCAACATCAGCAGCACCGCTTTACGCCCGGACAGGCCAAACTGAACGGAAATGTCATGGTCATTGCGCCGTTCATTAAGTTTTGTGCGAATCCCAGGAAGAGGCAAATCAATGTGTAACAGCAAGCGGCCCAGCGCACCGACAGCGGCTGAAAAAGGACGATGCGCGAAAGCAAACCCGCTAAGTTCGAGCCAGTCTTCATCATTCAACAAACTATCCGGCGCAGCCGGCAGTGGCAGGGGCTGCGTTTGCCACGCCTCAAGCCAGGGAAGATCACGCGCCAGCCGGCGTTGTTCGTGGGCCACCAGTCCCTGCCCGGCGTCGGTTAACGGCAGTAATGCCATTGCGGTAAAACACCCGCTGCTGGCCTCACGATGGCTTCCCAGCCGCACCAGTTGAAAACCACACTGCTGCCAGAAGCGCCACAGCTCTGGGGTATAGCCAAAACTGACGGAGAGATAATCATACCCATCGCTGTGTGTATAAGCATGGTGTATCAGAGCCTGCCCCAGCCCTTCACGCTGACGGTAAGGATGAACGGCAATGCGGCTTACGCGCAGGCCACGCAGCACCGCCGCATCCGGGCTTCCACCGTGCGCCGCCAGCGACTGCGCCACCAGATTACCCCGCGGTCGGCGAAAACCGCCCCATATCGCCAGACTGAGTTCGCGGGATAACCCGCCCTCCTCCACCAGCCACAGGCCTGCCAGAATGTCGGTTGCGGTGGCCGTCAGCCAAAAATGCTGCCCGGAGGCGTCCATCATCCGCCGCAGATCCAGCGGCGAGGTGCGGTAGTGAGCACTGGCAAGCAGGCGGTAGAGTGCAGTGGGAAGAGCCGGGTTATCTCGCCAGTCGTCCTGGGCCACCGACTGAATATGCCCCTCACCGACTGGCGTTATCGGGGCAAGCTGCTCATCGAACAGTAAGACATCGCTGACAAAAGCCTCAAGGGGGCACCCGGCGGCCCAGCGCAGCGGGGTATGTAACTGGCGGTGCATCAGAGGGGAAAACCGGGCGCAGAACTTGAGCATAAACCCCTGACCGGTGCCTTCATAACCCTGTACCGTGGTGGTTAAAAGCACGCGGGAAAAGGCGCTGACAAGCCTGTGCAGAAGCGGTCCTGGGATAGCCGCCGCTTCGTCCACAATCAGCCAGTCAGGCAGCGTGGTATCTGGCATCGAAATCTGCTGCAGTAGCGTATCGGGCGCCACAAAGGTGATGTCCCCGGCATAGCGGGCAAGCACATCCGTTGAGGCGCGCGACGGCGCGGTTACAACGGCGTTGCCCTGCAAACGGGCGACATGCATGCCGGCCAAAGCAGACTTTCCTCTTCCACGCGGCGCGGTGACCACCATGACGCCGGGCGGCATTGCGGAAAGCGCATTGAGAATGTCCGCCTGCTCGCGCTCGGGAGCGCCCGTCGCGGCATGCCACGCAGGACGAGAAGTGGTAACGGGCAGGGATACCGGCTCTCCCTGTTGCCAGATAAGTACGTCGTCGTTCTGGCGTAATTTCTGACAAAAGTAATCGTTAAAGCGGGGCGTGGCGACAGGGTCAGGCGTGTCGCACCAACGACAGCTGTCCGCATCAGGGCGCTGTGACCACTGCTCTAAGGGCGGGGTGAGCAACACCAGCCAGCTTCCCGGCTTCAGTGTCCCGCTAAGGGCAGCAAAAGCTGCCACATCGAACCCCCGGCGGGCATCCAGCACGCCGTGGGTGAATTCTCGCCCCAGTAACGTGGTTAATGCCGCAGGCGCACAGTGCAGGCCTTCGGTCGCCTCTCCGACCCATAGCCAGTCGCCGCAAAGTGTTTCGCGCAGACGGTTGGCCTGCAAGCCGCTCCATGCGTCATCACCGGCGATAACCAGCAAGCGGCGGATCCCTTCGCGCGCCATTTGCGCGCTGAGGGTGTTCAGATGTTGCATCCCGCCCTTCCTTGCATCAATTAAAGCGTACGGCCAAAGGTATTACACTGCGCCGGGTCGCCGCTCTCCATGCCGCGTTTAAACCAGCTATAGCGCTGCGCGGACGTGCCATGGGTAAAGGAGTCAGGAATCACCTGCCCCTGGCTACGCTGTTGCAGACGGTCGTCGCCAATGGCCTGGGCGGCATTCAGTGCCTCTTCCAGATCGCCGGTCTCCAGCACGCCCTGTTGTTGCATGCTATGGCCCCAGACGCCGGCATAACAGTCGGCCTGCAGTTCCATACGTACGGAGAGCGCGTTGATTTGCGTCTGGCTGGCGCCCTGCTGGAGCTGTCGCACTTTGGCTTCGGTGCCCAGCAGTTTTTGCACGTGATGGCCCACTTCATGGGCAATGACATAGCCCTGCGCAAAGTCGCCATCGGCCCCCAGCTTATGCTTCATCTCGTCATAAAATGAGAGATCGATATAGACTTTGCTGTCAGCCGGGCAATAGAACGGCCCCATAATGGATTGGCCGGTGCCGCAGCCCGTAGAAATACGGTTACGGTACATCACCAGTTTTGGCTGTTGATATTGGCGTCCCATCTTTTCAAAGAGTTGTCCCCACGTATCTTCCGTAGTGGCAAAAATGACGCTGGTGAATTTTGCCGACTCATCTTCCTGCGGACTGATGGAACGCTGTTGCGACGAATTTTCTACCGGCTGACCGGTGATCACTCCCGTAAGGTCGACGCCGTAATAGCTGGCGACGATGACAATGACCAGCAGAACGATGCCACCCTTGCCGCGCGGCAGGCGAAAACCTGGGCCACGGCTAAAAGATCCGCCGGATTCACTGCGCCGGTCTTCCACATTGTTACTTTCTCGACGCCCTTGCCAGCGCATAAGCACCTCATTTCTTCAGGAAATAAAAGAGATCGTAGGCGGTTGCGGGCAGGATTACCATAAGAATAAGGATGCAGATAACCAGAGGATGGTGACACCCTCTGGTCAATGATGCTTTAAGCAGAATTAGTCGAGATTGACACCCAGACGGTGAGCAACGGCTTCATAGGCTTCAATCAGGCCACCCAGGCTCTGGCGGAAACGGTCTTTGTCCATCTTGTCGAGCGTCTCTTTGTCCCACAGACGGCTGCCGTCCGGCGAAAATTCGTCGCCCAGCACCACTTCGCCTTTGAACAGACCGAACTCCAGTTTGAAATCGACGAGAATAAGCCCGGCGTCATCAAACAATTTCTTCAGCACATCGTTCGCTTTAAAGGTCAGCTCCTGCATGCGCGCCAGGTTCTCTTTGCTCACCCAGCCAAACGTTTCGCAGTAAGACTCGTTCACCATCGGATCGTGCATGGCGTCATTCTTCAGGAACAGATCGAATAACGGCGGGTTCAGTTCGATGCCTTCTTCAATGCCCAGACGTTTAACCAGCGAGCCGGCAGCACGGTTACGAACGACGCACTCGACCGGCACCATATCCAGTTTTTTTACCAGACATTCGGTATCAGACAGCAGTGCTTCCATCTGGGTCGGGATACCCGCTTCTGCCAGTTTGCTCATAATGAAATGGTTGAACTTGTTGTTCACCATGCCCTTACGGTCGAACTGCTCAATGCGCGCGCCATCCCCTGCTGACGTATCATTGCGGAATTCGAGCACCAACAGATCCGGGTTTTCCGTGCTGTATACGGTTTTCGCTTTGCCACGATACAACTCAGCTTGCTTTTGCATCTTTGTCACTCCAGGTGTGATGATTTAACTAAAAAAGCTATTTTACCCCGACGCACACGTTTGCGTCGATGAAATAAAAAAAGACCGGAGCTATCCGGCCTTTACAGTTACTTGTTGAAAGCGGCCTGGAATGCGGCCACCATGGCGTCATTCTGTGACTGCGTCAACGTATGTCCTTTCGGATCGATAAACTGGAGGCTGCTGCGGTTATCAAGATCGCCGACCTGCAGTTTATAGTCGCCGGTAGCCAGTCCTGGATCGCGTGCGCCCAGGTCACGCCACGCGCTGTCAGACAGTGACTTGTAGGTCACCGCCATGCTGCCCGTGGAACGCGTGCTGTCGGTCACTTTCATGCCCACTTTTTCAAGGGTTGCCGGCAGACGCTGCCACACCACATTGAATGGACCACGCACCACCAGCATTGGCAGGCCGGTGTCGTCCGCTGCGCTCTGCACATCCAGCGAGGTAACGCTGCGGTTTTCAGCTGCGTTTTGTGCAGCGGTCGCCGTTTTGTCCAGACCTTCGGAGATGGCATTAAGCATCTCGGCGCTGTAGCGCTGGAGAGAAGCAGCATCGGAAACCGGTTTACCCGCTTGTTCCAGGTTTACCAGTTTGACGGTCACCGCCTGCTGATAGCCCTGCGGTTTTACCGAGATTTGATAACGGCCACGGTATTGCTGATCTTCATCGAGGCGATTCCAGTCTACCCAGTCAGTGGATAAGGTCTGGCTGGCATCATCACGTTTAGCGATAGCAAAGTTCTTCGCCTGAATCACGCTGACAACCTGCGGCCACAAATTAGCATTGCGACCGTTTTCTACCATCAGCGTGGCGGTATCACCCGTAAACTGCGTGCGCGCCCCCGTGACCAGGGCCAACGGCTGCGCCGGTGGGCGGATATCCAGCTCTTTACCTACCGCACCGTTACCTTGCGTGACAGGAATAGTGTAATCGCCATTTTGCACCGGCAGGATCATGCCAGCAGGCGCGTGAAGTTCCGCAAGCGGCGCGGCATCCAGATAGGATTCGTCACCGCTAACCTGACGCTTATAGCGTGAATCAGAACTACAGGCCGCGAGTAACATCACAAGTGAAACACCCGCTACCTTCGCCAGGCGCGACTTCTGTACTGAGTAAGCCATCAAATCTCCCTAAACTCTACAGCAATCCGGCATGCTTAAGCGCAGAACGAACCACTTCACGACCGTTATCGGTGATCGGTGTCATCGGCAGACGCAGCGTGTCGGTTGCCACAAGCCCCAACTCCATACAAGCCCATTTCACTGGGATCGGATTGGGTTCGACAAATAGTTTGTTGTGTAATGGCATCAGACGCTTGTTAATCAGGCGCGCTTCTGCAAAATGCCCTTCTGCTGCCAGTCTGCACATATCGGCCATGTCACGCGCCGCTACGTTTGTGGTGACGGAAATCACACCGTTACCACCAAGCTGCATAAAGTCCATTGCGGTTGCATCGTCGCCGCTGAGCAGGATGAAGTCATCTGAAACCAGCTCTTTGATCTGATGAACGCGACTTAAGTTCCCGGTGGCTTCTTTAATACCGACAATATTTTTGATTTTCGCCAGACGACCCACGGTTTCAGGCAGTAAATCACAGCCTGTGCGCGACGGCACATTATACAGAATTTGTGGCAGGTCGGTGTGTTCAGCGATGGCTTTAAAATGCTGGAACAGCCCTTCTTGCGTCGGACGGTTGTAATAAGGGGTGACGCTCAGACAGCCTACTACGCCGCTGTCGTTAAAACGTTGGGTCAGACTGATGGCCTCGGCGGTTGCGTTTGCCCCCGTCCCGGCGATAACCGGAATACGACCGTCTGCCAGTTCAAGCGTCATCAGTACCACTTCGCCGTGTTCTTCATGGCTTAGGGTAGCGGATTCACCCGTCGTTCCTACAGAAACAATCGCCGATGTTCCGTTGGCGACATGGTAATCAATCAGTTTTTTAAGGCTTGGCCGACAGACTTTACCGTTATCATCCATTGGCGTAACAAGCGCGACTATACTTCCCGTGAACATGGGCCATCCTCTGTGCAAACATGAATCTCAATGTTACGTGTGGTCCTGCAAGAAAAGCAAGCGACCTTAGGGGCTTCCAGCGGTTGTATGCCGGTTTTTTTTATGCTTTCCTTATGATTATCTCAGGTTTGACAGGAAGCACCGGTTTGACAGCCTCATCACAACATTTTCTGGTTATCACTGCGCTGGGTGCCGACAGGCCAGGTATCGTTAATACCATTACCCGCCACGTCAGTAGCTGTGGCTGCAATATTGAAGATAGTCGCCTGGCGATGCTGGGAGATGAGTTCACCTTCATCATGCTCCTCTCCGGCTCATGGAATGCCATTACGCTTATTGAATCGACGCTACCGCTTAAAGGCGCAGAACTGGATTTACTGATTGTGATGAAGCGAACCGTCGCCAAACCGCGCCCGGCCCTCCCCGCCACCGTGTGGGTTCAGGTGGATGTCCCGGACTCCCCACATTTAATTGAGCGCTTCACGGCCCTTTTTGATGCGCATCAGATGAACATCGCAGAGCTGGTATCGCGAACCCAACCCAGCTCTCATGAGCATGCAGCACAGTTGTTTATTCAGATTACCGCACACAGTCCCGCGTCACAGGATGCATCAAATATTGAGCAGGCATTTAAAGCCCTATGTACAGAATTGAATGCACAGGGCAGTATTAATGTCGTCAACTATTCACAGCATGATGAACAGGATGGAGTTAAGTAATGAATCCACTGAAAGCCGGTGATATCGCACCG
>DFPL01000154.1 GCA_002377245.1 Enterobacteriaceae bacterium UBA3516 | reverse complement strand
CCGAGCTGCTGCTGAACTTCCAGCACCAGGCTCTCGTTACCATTGTTTACCTCAAGAGCATCGTACACGCGCGGTACGGCATCCTGAGGGAATTCGACGTCAACCACGGCGCCGATTACCTGGACAATTTTTCCAGTAGCCATCTTGAATCCTCTACGAATTAACCTGGTTATACCGCGGATGCACCACCGACGATTTCGGTGAGTTCCTGAGTAATGCTGGCCTGACGAGCTTTGTTGTATACCAACTGCAGCTCTTTAATCAGGCTGCCGCCATTGTCGGTCGCGGCTTTCATCGCCACCATACGTGCGGCCTGCTCGCTGGCCAGGTTTTCAACAACACCCTGATAAACCTGAGATTCAACATAGCGACGCAGGAGGGTATCCAGCAGTGCTTTTGGATCAGGCTCATACAGATAATCCCAGGATTTACGCTTCAACTCTTCATCTTCTGCGGCCGGTAACGGCAGCAGTTGAGTGATCGTTGGCACCTGAGACATGGTGTTGATAAATTTGTTACTGACAATATAAAGCTTGTCCAAACGACCTTCGTCGTAAGCCTGCAGCATGACTTTTACCGGGCCGATCAGTTCGGACAGGGAAGGGTTATCCCCCATACCGGTTACCTGAGCGACAACGTTGCCACCTACGGAATTAAAGAAAGACACGCCTTTAGAGCCAATCATCGCGAGATCGCTTTGAACGCCTTTATCAGACCAGACTTTCATATCCGCCAGCAGTTTTTTGAACAAGTTGATGTTCAAGCCACCACACAGACCACGGTCGGTCGACACCACCAGGTAGCCCACGCGCTTAACGTCGCGTTCTTCCAGGTAAGGGTGCTTATATTCCAGATTACCGTTCGCAAGGTGACCAATCACTTTGCGCATGGTATCTGCATAAGGACGGCTGGACGCCATGCGATCCTGCGATTTACGCATTTTGGAAGCGGCGACCATCTCCATCGCTTTAGTGATCTTTTGCGTGTTCTGGACGCTTGCGATCTTACTACGTATCTCTTTTGCGCCGGCCATGAGCTTCTCCTCAATGCCTTGCGGCCTGTCCTAAGACAAGCCGCCAGACGTTACCAGGACTGGGTTGCTTTGAAGGAATCGAGGATGCCTTTCAGCTTGCCTTCGATTTCGTCGTTATAGCCACCGGACTGGTTAATCTCTTGCATCAGCGGAGCGTGATCACGGTCGACGTAAGCCAGCAGAGCGGCTTCGAAGCTACCGATTTTCGCCAGTTCCACATCTTCGAGGTAACCGCGTTCAGCCGCGAACAGCACCAGGCCCTGTTGTGCAACAGACATAGGGGCATACTGTTTCTGTTTCAGCAGCTCGGTCACTTTCTGACCGTGGCTCAGCTGTTTGCGGGTTGCTTCATCCAGATCGGATGCGAACTGAGAGAACGCAGCCAGTTCACGATACTGTGCCAGCGCGGTACGAATACCACCGGACAGTTTCTTGATGATCTTGGTCTGAGCAGCACCACCCACACGGGATACGGAGATACCCGGGTTAACCGCCGGACGAATACCGGAGTTAAACAGGTTGGTTTCCAGGAAGATCTGACCATCGGTAATAGAAATTACGTTGGTCGGAACGAACGCAGAAACGTCACCCGCCTGGGTTTCGATGATTGGCAGCGCGGTCAGAGAACCGGTTTTCCCTTTCACTTCACCTTTGGTAAAGGCTTCAACGTACTCAGCGTTAACGCGGGATGCGCGTTCCAGCAGACGGGAGTGCAGGTAGAAAACGTCGCCCGGGAATGCTTCACGTCCTGGCGGACGACGGAGCAGCAGGGAAACCTGACGATAAGCAACAGCCTGTTTAGACAGGTCATCGTATACGATCAGCGCATCTTCACCGCGGTCACGGAAGTATTCGCCCATTGCGCAACCCGCATACGGTGCCAGGTATTGCAGTGCAGCAGATTCAGACGCAGTCGCCACAACAACGATAGTGTTGGACAACGCGCCGTGCTCTTCCAGTTTACGAACCACGTTGGAAATGGTGGACGCTTTCTGGCCAATGGCCACGTACACGCATTTGATACCGGAATCACGCTGGTTGATGATCGCATCGATTGCCATCGCGGTTTTACCGGTCTGACGGTCACCGATGATCAGCTCACGCTGGCCACGGCCGATTGGGATCATGGCATCAACAGATTTATAACCGGTTTGAACAGGCTGGTCGACGGACTGACGTTCGATAACGCCCGGTGCGATAACTTCGATTGGCGAGAAGCCATCGTTATCAACCGGACCTTTACCGTCAATTGGCGCACCCAGGGTGTTCACCACGCGACCCAGCAGGCCACGGCCTACCGGAACTTCAAGAATACGGCCAGTACACTTAACCTTCATGCCTTCGGCGAGGTCAGCGTAAGGACCCATCACAACTGCACCTACGGAGTCGCGCTCCAGGTTCAGTGCGATAGCGTAACGGTTACCCGGCAGGGAGATCATTTCACCCTGCATACAATCGGCCAGGCCGTGGATGCGGATAACACCGTCGCTTACGGAAACAATAGTACCTTCGTTGTGAGCTTCACTCACAACACTGAACTGAGCAATGCGCTGCTTGATCAGTTCGCTGATTTCGGTGGAATTCAGTTGCATGCTCCAGTCCCCTTAAGACTGCAAGACGTCTGCAAGGCGTTCAAGACGGCCGCGTACGCTGCCATCAATGACCATATCACCCGAACGGATGATTACGCCTGCCATTACAGACTTATCGATTTTGCAATTCAGCTTCACTTTGCGTGATAGACGTTTTTCCATCGCGGCACTGATTTTCGAAAGCTGTTCTTCACTCAGTGCGGTCGCAGAAGTCACTTCGACTTCAGCGATAGCCTCGCTGGCTGCACGCAATTGAATAAACTGCTCAAGAACATCAGGGAGCGCTTTAAGACGACCGTTTTCAGCCATTACCTTAATCAGGTTTTGGCCGTTGTCGTCAAGTTGCTCCCCACAGACTGCGATAAACGAATTGGCGAGCGTTTCTGGTGCCATCGCACCGGAAAGAAGCTCTGCCATGTGTTCGTTCTTCGTCACCTCGGCGGCAAACACCAGCATATCCTGCCAGCGGTCAACGCTCTGGGTTTCGACGGCAAAGTCAAAAGCTGCTTTGGCGTAGGGGCGAGCTACCGTTACAAATTCAGACATCAGCCCCTCCTCCTTACAGTTCAGCGACCAGTTTATTCACGATGTCGCTGTTAGCAGCTTCATCCACGGAACGCTCGATGATCTTCTCGGCACCGGCAACAGCCAGCAGAGCCACTTGCTTACGCAGCTCTTCACGGGCACGTTTACGTTCAGCGTCAATTTCCGCCTGCGCCTGCGCCACGATTTTAGTACGTTCCTGCTCGGCTTCAGCTTTCGCTTCGTCCAGGATCTGAGCACGGCGTTTGTTCGCCTGTTCAATGATGACCTGAGCTTCAGCTTTCGCTTTTTTCAGCTGGTCGGTCGCATTGGCCTGTGCAAGGTCCAGGTCCTTTTTAGCCCGTTCAGCGGAAGCAAGACCGTCAGCAATTTCTTTCTGACGTTTTTCAATGGCTGCGATTAACGGCGGCCATACGTACTTCATGCAGAACAGAACGAACAGGACAAACGCGATGGCCTGGCCGAGGATTGTTGCGTTTAGATTCACAGCACAATGCCTCTTATCTGGTTAACGTTCTTAAATATTTGCTGTTAAGCAACCCGTACTACGCGACAGCAAACATCACGTACAGACCCAGACCTACAGCGATCATTGGGATAGCATCCACCAGACCCATAACGATAAAGAACTGAGTACGCAGAAGTGGGATCAGATCAGGTTGACGCGCTGCGCCTTCCAGGAATTTGCCCCCGAGGATGCCGATACCGATCGCAGCACCGATTGCCGCCAGACCCATCATAATAGCGGCAGCCATGTACAGCAGATCCATATTCAGGTTTTCCATGACAGTCTCCAGATTGTTTCAGTTAGAACGTAGTAGTGTATTAAAAATCAATGCTCTTCAGATGCCATCGACAGATAGACGATCGTCAGAACCATGAAGATGAAGGCTTGCAGCGTAATGATCAGGATGTGGAAAATGGCCCATGGCACATTCAGAATCCACTGTGACCACCACGGCAACAGACCAGCAATCAGAATGAAAATCAACTCACCGGCGTACATGTTGCCGAACAGTCGCAGACCGAGAGAAACCGGTTTGGACAGCAGGCTAACACCTTCCAGGATCAGGTTGACCGGAATAAACACCGGATGGTTGAACGGCTGGAGTGTCAGCTCTTTAGCAAAACCACCGAGGCCTTTCATTTTGATGCTGTAGAACAGAATCAGGATAAATACGCCCAACGCCATGGAGAGTGTAATGTTCACGTCAGCAGACGGCACCACACGCAGCGCAGGTAGACCAAAGATATGCTCGCCGATGTACGGCAGCAGGTCGATAGGCAGCAAATCCATCAGGTTCATCAGGAATACCCAGACGAAAATCGTCAGGGCCAGTGGCGCAATGAGCTTGCTTTTGCCATGGTACATGTCTTTCACGCTACCATTGACAAAACCAATAACCAGCTCAATTGCAGTCTGGAATTTGCCTGGAACGCCGCTTGTCGCCTTTTTGGCTACGCTACGGAACATGACCAGGAACAACAGACCCAGCGCCACTGAGAAAAACATGGAGTCAATGTTGAGCGTCCAGAAAGTGGCCGGGGGGTTATGCGGATCCACCAGCGAGAACGTACGCAGGTCCAACTGAAGGTTATTCAGATGGTGGCCAATGTACTCCTGCGGTGTTGAGATTTCTCCTGCAGACATGATGCCTCTTACCCTTTGTTGTTAATTACAGCGGGTGCCAGTATCTGAACAACCAGCACCGAAACCCACGTGACTATCAGCGGTAGAAACACCGCCTTAAAAACCGCCAGCGCCACCACCAGCAACACGAATGTTGCCAACACCTTAAACGCTTCGCCGAGGGCGAAGGACCAGGCCATGCGGCCTTTGACAGGTGTATGTGCCTGATGGCGCCAGGCAAAAATCATAAACAACATATTTGGCAAAAATACTGCCATCCCTCCGCACGCGGCGGAGACGCCCCAGAAGGGGTCTTTGAGGCTAAACAGCGTTCCTGAAATAAACACAACCAGAAGCTGAATAAGCAGAAGCTTGCGCGCAACGTTTCGACTTAATAGCGACACCGACATCGTATTCACTCCTGCTCACTTCGAGGTATGCCGCGTGTCGTATAAAACGTTCTTTAACGCCCGGAGTCAAGCACCAAAAAGCGGTCAAATTATACGGTGCGGCCTCGTGAATTCAAACAATAAGTAGCGAAAAGGTGAATAAATGTTTAAATATTTTTCTCACGCCCTATTTTTCAACTTTTAGGGAAACTGTGAACCTTTAAGCAAAATCCCAAATAACGCGAAAACCCTGGGATTAAAGTGCGCACCAGATCACAAATTAAACATTTATGCCGTCACCCAATGATGCCCATGCGGAAAATGCGCCAATTCAAGGTTTTGATATTTCGAGCGATTATCTTCAACTCTTTTAAAAATAGTTAGGTACAACTTAAAAACCTTTCATTGACATTTTTAATAATTTTTTAACAACAGCATTTCTGTTGCTTTGCCGATTTTTAGCAGCCTGATATTTTCAATGTTGACTATTTTAACGGTTAACAATAATCCCGGCGTTAAAATCTCGAAAATTGCAGGTGACAATTCCGTTAAATGTAACCGAACGTATCGGTGTTTTTGGTGCCGTTTTTTAACAATCAAAAAACAGCACAAATTCTACATTTTTTGAGGAAAATTAAATTTTGTTTAGCTTAACGACCACTAAATGGCGCTCTCCCTCAAGGTGAGGGACCGCAAGTTCGATGACAGACTCAACGCTAAGGTCTGTAGACAACAGTGCAATTTCATCCGAAGGAATCAATCCTTTAAGTGCGTAGAAGCGCCCGTCAGGTCCAGGTAAATGGTGGCACCAGCTAACCATATCAGTGAGCGAGGCAAATGCGCGGCTGATAACCCCATCAAACGGCGGAACCGCTGAAAAATCCTCAACCCGGCTTTGCACTGGCGTGATATTGGTCAGCTTAAGCTCATGCTGCACCTGGCGTAAGAAACGAACCCGTTTTCCAAGGCTGTCCAGCAGGGTAAAGTGCGCATCAGGAAGGACGATGGCGAGCGGAATACCGGGTAATCCAGGCCCTGTTCCAACATCAATGAAGCGCTCCCCCTGTAAGTGCGGTGCAGCCACAATACTGTCAAGAATATGGCGGACAAGCATTTCATCAGGGTTACGCACCGAGGTCAGATTGTAGGCTTTGTTCCACTTATGCAGCATTTCCACATAGGCAACGAGCTGACTTTTCTGGTGATCGGTGAGCGTAATACCTGCTTCGTCCAGCAGACGGGAGAGTTTGTTAAGCACGGTGAATACCTGTAAACGATGCCAGCGGGTGACGAAACACTTACCCGCTATAGCGATTCTGACAGCCCGGCACGATTTGCGCTACCGGGCGATAATCAACATGTTACGCGCTGCGGCGCAGCATGCCTTGCTTTTTAAGCCATACCAGCAAAATAGAGATCGCCGCAGGCGTGATGCCGGAAATACGCGATGCCTGACCGATGGATGCCGGTTTATGATCGTTAAGCTTGGCGATCACTTCATTGGATAATCCACTGACCTGACGATAATCCAGCGAGGCAGGCAGTAACGTATTTTCATTACGCTGCTGCTTTTCAATTTCGTCCTGCTGACGCGCAATATACCCTTCGTATTTCACCTGAATCTCAACCTGTTCGGCCGCCTGCACATCCGTCAGGCCCGGTGCGAACGCAGTCATTTGCACCAGTTGCTCATAGGTCATTTCCGGGCGACGAAGTAAGTCTTCTCCGCTGGCTTCACGTGACAGGGGCGCCGTCAGGTTTGTGTTCACTTCCGGTGCCGTTTCAGAGGTCGGGTTGACCCAGACTGACTTCAGACGCTGACGTTCTCGTTCAATGCTTTCCAGTTTCTCATTGAAACGCGCCCAACGTTCATCGTCGACCAGGCCCAGTTCGCGCCCTTTTTCCGTCAGACGCAGATCGGCGTTGTCCTCACGCAGCATCAGACGGTATTCGGCACGCGAGGTGAACATGCGATAGGGCTCTTTTGTCCCCAGCGTACACAGGTCGTCCACCAGCACACCCAGATAAGCTTCAGAGCGCGCCGGTGCCCACCCCTCTTTCTCGGCAGAGCTGCGCGCGGCGTTCAGGCCAGCCAGCAATCCTTGTGCAGCAGCTTCTTCGTAACCGGTGGTGCCGTTGATCTGTCCGGCAAAGAACAACCCCTGGATGTATTTGCTCTCCAGTGTCGGTTTCAGGTCACGCGGATCGAAGAAATCGTACTCAATGGCATAGCCAGGACGAACGATTTTAGCGTTTTCCATCCCCTGCATTGAGCGGACGATGTTCATCTGTACATCAAACGGCAGGCTGGTGGAGATGCCGTTCGGATAAATTTCGTTAGAGGTCAGTCCTTCCGGTTCAAGGAAGATCTGATGCTGGTTACGATCGGCAAAGCGCATGACCTTGTCTTCGATCGACGGACAGTAACGCGGCCCGATCCCTTCGATCACCCCCGCATACATCGGGCTGCGATCGAGATTATTGCGGATCACATCATGGGTTTTCTCGTTGGTATGCGTGATGTAACACGGTACCTGGCGCGGATGCTGGCTCGCATTGCCCATGAACGAGAAGACCGGCATGGGATCATCACCATGCTGTTGCGCGAGGACGCTGAAATCAATGGTGCGCGCGTCAATACGCGGCGGTGTACCGGTTTTAAGGCGGCTTACGCGCAGAGGCAGTTCACGCAGGCGGCGGGAGAGGGGGATAGACGGCGGATCGCCTGCACGGCCACCGCTGTAGTTGTCCAGTCCAATATGAATTTTGCCGTCAAGGAAAGTCCCGACCGTCAGCACGACCGCTTTGGCACGGAATTTCAATCCCATCTGCGTGACTGCACCCACGACGCGATCGTTTTCCACGATCAAATCTTCAACCGCCTGTTGGAAGATCATCAAATTCGGTTGGTTTTCCAGGGCAGTGCGCACCGCCTGGCGATAGAGAACACGATCCGCCTGAGCACGCGTTGCCCGTACCGCAGGGCCTTTGCTCGCGTTTAGTATCCTAAACTGGATNNTGACCCCCGCCAATGATGATGACGTCAAAAGGATCCGGATAAAACATGGTGAATTGCCTCGCATAAAGCGGTTAGAAATGGAATTGAAGCCCGGGCCGTGGATTCTACTCAACTTTAGCTCAGGGAGAAAGCGTTGGGATCCGGGGTATTAAAAAGAAGATCTTTAGATAGAGAGATCTGTTCTATTGTGATCTCTTATTAGGATCCCACTTGCTTGTGGATAAGCCCGATCCTGGCAGAAAGATCATCATCTTAGGGAGGATCATTGCTTGTGAATGATCGGTGATCCTGTTCAGTATAAGCTGGGATCAAAAGGGCTAGTTATACACAAGACAAAAAGTGAGCAAGGGTTGTTCATTGGATAACTACCGGTTGATCAGTGCTTTTAAGCATAGTTATCCACAACTGTTTGCGTGATCTTTAAGCGTTTTTGAGTAAGTTAATCCAGGATCCCAACCAAATTTCGGCCGGATCTTCGGGAATGTCGTGTTCAAGAATGTTAATTCTGGCCATTTCACCGATCTCTTTTGCGCCGTTTGCGGTCAATACCGCTTCCAGTTTCTCTATAGCGCCACAAAAAGTGTCATATTCCCGGCTGCCGATCCCGACAGCGCCAAAGCGAACCCCGGAGAGATCGGGATTTTGCTCCTGCAACTGATCGTATAAGGGCTGGATGTTGTCCGGAAGATCGCCCGCACCGTGGGTTGAGCTTATCACCAGCCAGATACCTTCCTGCGGCAGGTCTTCCAACAGAGGACCATGCAGGGTTTCGGTGGTGTAACCCGCCTCTTCCAGCTTTTCAGCCAGATGTTCAGCCACGTATTCCGCGCCGCCCAGGGTGCTGCCGCTAATCAGCGTAATTTCTGCCATGAAGTCCACTCCGGTTATGAGGGGCGTATTGTACGCTGTGAATGAGCTGGGATCTACCTGTGGACAATATGGGTATTATGCGTGAATGAAAATCTCCCTGTCAGGGACGGATCGTCCGCATAATGGGGTTTTGCAGGGAGATCAATGTCTCGGTGGACTGAATTTCATCAATCGTTTGGATCTTGTTGATAAGCACCTGTTGCAGCGCATCAATTGATCGGCACATCACCTTAATAAAGATGCTGTAGTGGCCGGTGGTGTAATACGCTTCGGTTACTTCCTCCAGACTTTCCAGTCGCGCCAGCGCGGAAGGGTAATCTTTTGCACTCTTTAAAATGATGCCGATAAAGCAGCAGACGTCATAACCTAATTGTTTGGGACTGACATCAATGCGTGCACCGGTGATGATACCCGCCTGCTTCATTTTCTCTACGCGGACGTGGATAGTGCCCGGACTGACGCCAAATTGCTTGGCCAGTTCAGCGTAGGCGGTACGCGCATTCGCCATCAGCGCCTCAAGGATGCCGCGGTCCAGATTGTCGATCTGATAATTTTCCATAGGTTTTTCTTATGTTGAATAAACAATCTTTCTATTTTAGCGGTGGATTTTAACGAATCAAAACCCATAAGGCCTTTTTTATTGATGATTATTGAATAAAGGGTATTTTTTGTTGCTTAATAACTGCAACAGACAGCAAACAGGAAGTAAAAAATGAAATCCGCCTACATCAGCAAACAACGTCAGATTATTTTCGTGAAGTCGCACTTCTCTCGTCAGCTGGAAGAAAAACTGGGGCTTATTGAAGTGCAGGCACCCATTTTGAGCCGCGTCGGGGATGGCACTCAGGATAACCTGTCGGGGGCTGAGAAAGCGGTGCAGGTGAAAGTCAAAAACCTGCCGGATGCACAGTTTGAAGTGGTGCATTCGCTGGCCAAATGGAAACGTAAAACGCTGGGTCAACATGATTTCAGTGCGGGTGAGGGCTTGTACACGCACATGAAAGCCCTGCGCCCTGACGAAGATCGCCTGTCCCCTATTCACTCGGTTTATGTTGATCAGTGGGACTGGGAACGGGTGATGGGCGAGGGTGAACGCCACACCGGCACGCTGAAGTTGACCGTAGAAGCCATTTACGCCGGGATCAAAGCGACCGAAGCGGCTGTGAGTGAAGAGTTTGGCCTGACGGCGTTTCTGCCGGAGAAAATCCATTTCGTTCATAGCCAGGAGCTGCTGAGCCGTTTCCCGCATCTGGATGCTAAAGGTCGGGAACGTGCTATTGCCAAAGAACTGGGTGCTGTTTTCCTGATAGGGATTGGGGGAACGCTGAGCGACGGTCAGCGCCATGACGTACGTGCGCCGGATTATGATGACTGGAGTACCCCTGGCGACAGCGGTTTGCAGGGCCTGAACGGCGATATTCTGGTGTGGAACCCGGTTCTGGAGGATGTCCTTGAACTCTCTTCAATGGGTATTCGCGTGGACGCCGAAACCCTGAAACGTCAGCTTAAAGTTACTGACGATGAAGATCGTCTGCGCCTTGAGTGGCATCAGGCACTGGTGCAGGGAGAAATGCCGCAAACTATCGGGGGTGGCATCGGGCAATCACGTCTGACGATGCTTCTGCTGCAACTGCCACACATCGGCCAGGTTCAATGTGGCGTCTGGCCTGAGCAGGTACGGTCAAGCGTCGCTTCTCTTCTTTAACGCTTCCAGCGGCGCAGCAGACGGCTGCGCATCCCGGTATCAAAGCGCCAGATATGATCGAAGATGCGCATGATGCCGGGTTTCCCGTGTGCTGACATTGCAACGGCGTGAAAACGTTGCTGATGTACGGTTTGCAGCTCTTTGACTTTACTGACCACATCGTCCGGCAATCGCTGGGCGATAAAGTCGGAGATGACCACCGCATCGGCGTCATACCACTCTCCCCCCTGCATACGCTCGATAATGGCGCGAAAACAGCTCGCAATATCTGTCCCCCCGCGAAAGCGCTGGCTAAGAAAACGGATTGCCTGTTCCAGCCCTTGCTGACAGGTAAGTTCATAACGCACCACTTCACTCGAAAAGAGCATGATGTAGCAACGCCGTTTATCCGCCAGGGCAACACGCATCAGGGCGAGACAAAACGCTTTTGCACACTGTTCATTGAATCCGCCCATTGATCCAGAAGTATCCACGCAGACAATAAAAGGACCGCGCGGCTGCTCGTCAAAATCCTGATGTACCACCGGCCGCTCGGTAACCCGTTCATGCCAGGCATCGCCATGCAGTCGATACGTAATCAGCTGCTTTTCCACCAGCCGGCGGTAAAACTCGTATTCCAGTTCCGTGATACCCAGTGTCGCCAGTTCTGGTGGTAACAGGCGCAGGATATCGTCGCTTTGATGAATGCCATCGACCTGTTCTGGCACCGTCGATGGCTCCCGAACCAGCATGCGAAAGGTTTCCATCGGCGCATCTTTCCGGGGAACGGATTTCGCTTCTCGTGAGCGCCCGAGCTGTTCCGCCAGCTGTTTTAACTCCGGCTGTTCCGTTAAAAAATCACCGTACTTCACGATGAGCTGATAATCGCCGCGTTTGATCTGCCCGGCGCTCATATCCCATAACCGCCCGGCGGCATTCTCGTTTTCGATCAATACCGGTTCAAGCTGGCCGCTCAGCGTCATCCGATCCTGCACCTCGCTGAGCAACTGCTCTCGCTCTTCCTCCAACAGCTGCTGATTAAAGGCGGTGGTCTGCACCACCAGGCTAAGTCGCCAGCGTTGTAAAAAGAGCGTATGTAGCGTCGGGGTAAAGGTGGGGTTATCCGCCACCATGGCATGGGCCTGGGCAGCAAAGGGAGAGCGGAGCTTATCCAGTAATGCCAGGACTTGCGGAAGCTGGCTGATGAGCTGCGACGTTGAGAGTAGCTGGCATTGCTGATAGGACAAAACTTCTTCAGTCAGTTCCGGCGGAACCTGGGCCTCTTTCAGGCGACTTCTGAGCGCATCACGCCAGCGGGGAATATCCTCTGTTATGGCGTGACGAAGACGCGGAAATTTTTCAAAAAAGATGGCCAACTGTGGAGAGGCGAGTAAGGCGACGATCAACTCTTCGATGATCGTCTCTTCACCAATGGTCAGTATTGCATTGAGCGCATCCAGCGTTAGCATTGACGCGCCTGTTGAATCTGCGCACGCACATCCTGCAGGCTGGCTTCAATACGCCCTAACCAGTCGGCTGGAATAAACAGACATTTTTGCAGTTCGCTGAACCGGGTATGTTGCTGGTGCCAGAGCGTATCCAGCGCTTCCAGTTGCTGCGTCACCTCTTCAGGTACGTTTGCGCTTGTACTGCCTGGCAGGGCAAGACGCGATCCTTGCAAACTGACATCGCGGATCAGCACATTCAGGCCACCGTCCACATCCAGGTTAAGCACCTGAGCAAAGCCAATTCCGTTCAACTTGCCGCGGATCTCCCCCCCTTTTGCCAGCCATTGCGCCAGCGCTGCACGTTCGATAGTCACGTGAATGACCTGCATATCATGAAGCTTAAGGGGCTGCTGAAGCAGCAGCGTCAGCGTGGTGTCCTGTATATCTTCCGGTAAGTCATAGTGCGGCCGGCGGCTGAACATTCCCCCCTGGCGGGAGACTTTTAGCGCCGTTTTATCGCTTTGTTGTTGTTGAATCTGAATTCGGCGTTGCTCAATGGTCGCCAGTTGCGTCAGCATGGTTTGCTGCTGCCAGGCGTGCCCGGTCATCAATATTTCCAGCTGATTTTTCAGTAATTGCATGCTCTGCGCGTCATACCACAGGCAATCTTTCAACAGGATAAGATCGATTGGCGCGACCGCATCACGCCCGCTGAAAAAGGCACTGGCCTGCAACAGATGAAGGGCTTTTTTCCAGCGACGATCCGAAACATAAGGCGCATTGGGCAGGCTATCAAGCTGCTGGCGGAGCTGATAGATCAACTCGAAAACGACGTCAGGCAGCTTCACCTGCGCAATGTCCTGCTGCCACTGCGTGTACTCTTCATCGCTAATCTGCAAATCGGAAGGTACGGGATTATCATTTTCATCCTGCTGGCTTATCAGCATGGAACGGAAATTTCCCTTCTCCTGCACTTTATCGAGCCACAGGCGAATTAGCATGCGGTCATAAAGCGCTTCAAGGCTGCTGTCCGCTTCGGGCAGTTCGTTGGATGCCGCCACCAGTAAGCGCATGGGGATCTTTTCTTCACTGGCGCCGTTACGAAAACGGCGTTCATTAATGGCGGTGAGCAGGGTATTCAGAATCGCCGGTCCCGCTTTCCAGATTTCATCAAGAAAGACAATTTCCGCTTCCGGTAAATAACCCCGGGTTAAACGTTCATAGCGGCCTTCATCTTTCAGTGCCTGAATAGACAGAGGGCCAAAGACCTCTTCGGGGGTGGAAAAACGGGTCATCAGGTATTCAAACGCACGGGCATGTTTGAACGCATATTTCAGTCGGCGGGCGATAAGGCTTTTGGCAATCCCCGGCGGACCCAGCAAAAAAACGCTTTCGCCGCAGAGTGCGGCAAGCAGACACAGGCGAATAGCGTGGCTACGCTCAAAAAGACCTTTTTCCAGCGCGCTACTGAGACGGGAAATTCTTTCTGCTAATAAATGGGAGTGAGCCATAATTGATTTGCATCCTTTCGCCGCGATTCCGGCTTGCCTGTGCGAGTATAGCCATTTAGATAAAGGCTTGTAATAGACTGAACAATGGCATCATTTTCATTGCGCCAGAATAATGTGGTCGCATTTAGGGGTACGATTTAGCAAATAATCGTGCATACTGTGCGCTTTTTGTGGGCCAAGGGACTAAGCACACATTTGT
>DFPL01000155.1 GCA_002377245.1 Enterobacteriaceae bacterium UBA3516 | reverse complement strand
AAGTCGCCCTCGCCGCGCATCCCTGCGCGTCGCGCCGGCCGTACGGATACGCTTCGTCGATTTTCAGCCGGACCCTGTCATCGCGGTGACTGTTGTGTTCTCATTGCGCAGGATAATCGCTGCAAAAGGTAATATTACTGGGGATTCTTCTCCCACGGGGCGAGGGGAAAGCGATCCACCCTTCCCCCTTTACCACGGTGAAAGCGCGGGGGGCGTAATATCCAACGGCGAAGTAATCGGCGGCGTCAGCGCCAGGACAATTTCATTGGATGCCACGCGCTGGCCTTTCTCATCTTCCGCAATCACTGACAACCGCCACTGATTCGGCGCTCCCTCACTGCTGTCCCAGCGCGGCATGATAATCGTCCAGCCGTCATCACTGCGAGAATCGGCAGGCGGCGTCAGGCTTAACGCTTGTGTATCCCCCTGCCAGTTGAGTTCGCGCAGGCCATGCGTACTGTTAATTTGCAGCTTAAGGGCAACGGTTTCGCCAGGTTGTAAATCCCATGGCGGAGTCGCGAGGTACACGGAAAGGGTTTTGCGCTGACGATACTCAAATACCGGTGCGGTATTACGCACCGGTGTGTCGTAACGACTACCGCGCAGCGTGCCGCTTTGGGTAAGCTCTCCCGCCGACAATTGTTTCCATAACGGCACGCCGAACTGGTAGTTCAGCTTCAGACCCAAATCGTTCTGACTGACGCCACTCTCTCCTTGTTTGTGGTGCGCCGTCACCGTCACCAACGGCACCGGGGTATAACTCACTCCCACTTTGACCGCAACCGGATTATGGTAGCCGGTGCCGGTATCAAAGAGGTCAACGTTATCACCAAAGTACTGCTCAACGCTCAGACTGGTATTGAGCTTTTGCCAGAACGGCAGGTTAGCCTGGGCGGTGATATCGTAGCCCCGCGCCATACGCTGTTGCTGCGTGGCGGTACGATAATCCCAACTGCTGAGTGGCTCATAATAGTTAGCAGAAAATTGTAACGACTCGCCCCATACTTCCGCACCCAGCCCGGTGCGGGCGATATTTTCATCAATCAGATTGTCGTAAAAGGTGTTGTAACCAATGCGCCAGTTTCCGGCGTTCCAGCGCTGCCCCAGACCAACGTTACCCACCAGCCCGGCGTCCTGTTGCGTTAAACCAAGCTGGCTCCAGCTCAGGTAGCGATTGGTATCCTGCAACGGAACAAACCAGTCACCATGACTGCCGGTGAAACCACCGTCGTCATCCACTTTAAAATCTACGGTCGCCTTGCCCCAGGGAGAGAGCAGCGTTTCGACCTGTTGATTCACTTCATCGCTGAGTACATCCCGCGCCTGGCCCAGCGCGAATAACCGCGCCTGTTCGCCGGTAGTAAGGCCGTTATCCGTCATGCTCGCTTCACCAAAAGCTTTGGCCATTTCAGCAAGATGCTTTGCCCCGGCCTGGCTTTCCGGGGCCATGCCAAGATCGGGCAGATTATCGCCATTATTATCGAACGGATTCTGCGCTTTCTGGGTATAGGTCTGCGGGGCGCTGACAGCATGTCCTGCCAGCGGCAAGACAAATGACAGAAGAATAAAAGATGAGGAAAACCAACGTATCACTGTAATGAACACATACTCCGGGCGTCGCCACTGATTGCCAGTTCACAGGGTAGCGTTTTACATCAACAATTTCAGCCTTCAGGAAAATTTCAGGAAAATCCTTAAGCCTCCCGCCTCGTTAAGACTACAGTTAAACTATCAAAACCTTTGAGGATGCCGGATGAAGCAGTCACTGAAGTGGGCGTTATGCAGTGCCCTTATGGCGTACGGTGCGAGCGCCAGCGCGAATACCACCTTCCAGTTACAATCCCCTGCCTTTGGTGACAACGGGTTAATGGAGAAAAAGTATGCCGGCAACGCCAAAAACAACCCTAACTGTACAGGTGAAAATATTTCACCAGCGCTGGTATGGAACAACCCACCCTCAGAGGCAAAAAGCTTCGCGCTGATCGTTCACGATCCCGAAGGCGCGACCGGACTCGGCGTAACGCATCTGGTGGCCTATAACATTCCTCAGGCGACAACGGGCTTTGGTGAAAACGATTTACGCGACGGGAAAAATTTCACCGGGGGCAAAAATACCCCCGGCAATTTTCGCTGGCATGGCCCCTGCCCGCCACCGGGCAGCGGCGCGCACCATTATACCTTTACATTGATTGCCACCAGCCTCAGCCCGGATTTACCAGAGGGCTTAACCCGGGAGCAACTGTTTGAGCGCCTGAAAGGCCATACCCTTGCAGCAGCGGGCTTAATTGGCCGTTTCGGTCAATAGCGCTTTCAGTTCGGGCAGACAGGAACCGCAGTTAGTGCCGCAGCGCAGCCTTTTCCCAAGCGTTGCGGTACATCCACATCCATCAGCAATCGCCGCACGAATCGCGTTTTCTCCCACGTTGTAACAGCTACAGATAGTACGCCCGGGTGCCGGCACCTCGGTTGCGGCTTTGCCTGCCAGTAGCGCATGGCGCAGCTGCGCGCTTTGCGGCGGGCGGGCGAATGCGGCGGCGACCGTCTGATGCGATATCGCAGGCAGATTTGCACTGCCCCAGAATCCCAGCATCAACGTGTCACCCTGCCAGGCCAGCAGGGTAAAGATCGTTCCCGCCCGTAACTGTTGCATCTGCCAGCCACGCAGGCGGCACTGTTCCTCAAGCCAGGGCGCGATATCGCTCTCCCCGGCGAGGGTCAGGTGGGTTAACTCACTGGCCGCCTTTCGCGCCCAATGAAAAGCGGCAGGCGGTGCCATCACCTCTCGGCTGTAAAGTTCGCCCTGCCAGGCAGGGTGCCAGGCGGCGATGCGTACCGCCGTTTGCTTACTTTCAGGCTGCCCGGAATGGGGGCAGCAGAGGCTGTCCACCAGGGCGTTGACCTTACTCTGGCGGGCAAAACAGTCGTTCCAGTGCATCGGCGAAAATAATACGCCAGGACGCTGCCCCGTTTGTACCCTCACCCGCGCCACCATCACGCCACGCGGCGAGCTGACACGGGCCAGTCCACCCTCAGTCAGGGTAAAGCGCTGCGCGTCTTCCGGTGCGATGTCGACAAAGGGCTCAGCGATATGCTGCATCAGTTTTTCCACATGCCCCGTGCGGGTCATGGTGTGCCACTGGTCGCGAATACGCCCGGTGTTGAGCAGCAAGGGGTAGAGCGCATTCACCTGCGCATGGGTTGAGACAGGCTCCACCGGGACCATCCGCAGCTTGCCCGAGGGCCTCCAGCCTTTGACCACATTCAGTTCGCCCATCGGCCACTGTACCGGCATAAGGGCATTCCACTGCTCACGGCTGAGCGTCGCCAGAGGGCTGATATCAAACGCGCGCGTTCCGTGGTTCTCATAACCCGACAGCGCAGCATGCTCTGAAAACACCTCGTGGGGATGCGTCCAGCCAAACGCCTCACCGTAACCTAATTGTGCCGCCACGCGTGCGATGATCCACCAGTCTGCCTTCGCCTCGCCCGGCGCGGGTAAAAAGGCACGCTGGCGGGAAATACGCCGTTCAGAGTTGGTTACAGTGCCATTTTTTTCGCCCCAGGCCAGCGCCGGAAAGCGGATGTGGGCATAGCGGCTGGTGTCGGTCTGCTGCACCACTTCTGATACGATCACCAGCGGGCAGGCGGCCAGCGCCGCACAAACCGCATGGCTGTCGGGTAAAGAGACCGCCGGATTGGTGCCCATTATCCAGACCGCCTTCACCTCACCACGCCCGATAGCGTCAAACAGATCCACTGCCATCAGCCCCGGCGTTTGCGCCAGCCGTTCCGTGCCCCAGAAGCGCGCCAGACGTGCCAGGTCAGCCGGTTCAAAATTCATGTGCGCCGCCAGTTGGTTCGCCAGCCCGCCGACTTCACGCCCCCCCATCGCATTAGGTTGACCGGTTAAGGAAAACGGGCCGCAACCGGCACGGGCAAACTTGCCGCTGGCCAGGTGGACGTTAATGATGGCGTTGCATTTATCACTGCCGCTGGCGGACTGATTAATGCCCATGGTATAGAGCGTGATGGCGCGCGGCGCAGTCAGGAAGAGATCGAAAAACGCGCTCACGCTCTCAGGCGGCAGGTCGCAGAACGCTGCCACTTTTTCAACCGTCCACGCGCGGGCTACGTCCAGTGCCGCACGGGCATCATCAAAATCGTCTCTGAACCCTTTCCCGGCCGCAATGGTGTTCAGTAAGCCGACAAACAGACCCGCATCGCTGCCCGGCGCAAGCGGCAGGTGAAGGTCGGCAATGTCGCAGGTAGCGGTGAGCCGCGGATCGATAACCACCACCTTCATAGCCGGATTTTGCTGCTTCGCCTGCACGATACGTTGATACAGCACCGGATGGGTCCAGGCCGCATTCGATCCCACCAGAATCAGCAGATCCGTGTTTTCCACATCCTTGTAACTGCAGGGCACCACATCTTCCCCGAAGGCCCGCTTGTAGCCTGTCACCGCAGACGACATGCACAGGCGGGAATTGGTATCGATGTTCGCCGCGCCAATAAAGCCTTTCATCAATTTGTTGGCGGCATAGTAGTCCTCGGTCAACAGTTGACCGGAGGCATAGAATGCCACCGCTTGCGGGCCATATTGCTGGATTATCGCCTGCAATCTGTCCCCAGCCGCTGCCAGTGCGGTCTCCCAGTTTACGCGCTGGTTGTCGAGTTCCGGCCACAGCAGCCGGTCGTGGAGAGCGGTGGTTTCACCGAGTGCGGCACCTTTCACACACAATCGCCCGGCGTTAGCCGGATGCTGTGCGTCGCCTGTCACGCTGACGCCCGTGTCGCTGACCTTGACCAGCACACCGCAGCCTACGCCGCAGTAAGGACACGTTGTTCGGGTTTCACTCATGAAGCCTCCGCACGCATCAGCAACGCCTGATTGCCGACCCAGACCTTTCCGCCCTCGACTTTAACGGGCCAGGCGCGTACGGCAGGCTCTCCATTGTCCATACTGCAGCCGTCCCGCAGGCGGATGCGCTGTTTGTACAGAGGAGAAATGACCATCGGCTCGCCGTTGCTGTCGCCCAGCAGGCCGCGGGAGAGTACCCAGGCCTGACTGCCAGGTTCGTGGTTATCCAGCGCATACACTGATTCGCCAAAGCGGAAGAGCGCTATCTGACGATCGCCAAGGCGCGCACCAATGCCGGCCTGCTCCGGGATCTCATCCAGCGTGCATATGGCCTGCCACGGGCGTGTTGAGGTTGCTCCTTCCTGCCAGGCGGGTGCCGGGGCGCGTTGCGGTTGCTCACGCATGGTTTCGCGATAAACCGCTTCATCGGGCTTATCGCTGTTCACATAAGAGCGGAAAAGCGCGACGCGGTCTGGATCGTTGAGCGTGGTTTGCCATTCACACTGGTAGCTGTCGACCACGCGCGCCATCTCCTCTTCGAGTTCACTGCCCATCTGTAGGCTGTCGTTGAGGATCACGTCACGCAGATAGTCGATGCCGCCTTCGAGGTTATCAAGCCAGGTACTGGTACGCTGCAGACGATCGGCAGTGCGGATATAAAACATCAAAAAACGGTCGATGGTGCGAATAAGCGTCACTTCATCCAGATCGCTGGCAAACAGATCCGCATGGCGTGGTTTCATGCCGCCATTACCGCAAACGTAGAGATTCCAGCCTTTATCGGTGGCGATCACCCCGACATCTTTCCCCTGCGCTTCGGCGCACTCGCGCGTGCAACCGGACACGGCCATTTTGATTTTGTGTGGCGCACGCAGCCCTTTGTAGCGGTGTTCAAGAGTCACGGCCAGTCCGGTGGAATCCTGGACGCCGTAGCGGCACCAGGTTGAGCCGACGCAGGATTTTACCGTACGCAGCGACTTGCCGTAGGCGTGGCCGGTTTCGAATCCGGCGGCCACCAGTTCAGACCAGATAGCCGGCAGTTCTTCAAGGCGCGCACCAAAGAGATCGATACGCTGGCCGCCGGTCACTTTGCTGTACAACTGATAGCGTTTGGCAATCTGCCCGATGGCGATCAGGCCATCCGGCGTGACTTCCCCGGCGGGCATGCGCGGCACGATGGAATAGGTGCCGTCTTTCTGAATATTGGCAAAGTAGCGATCGTTGGTGTCCTGCAGCGGCAGATGCGCCGGTTTAAGCAGATACTCGTTCCAGCAGGAGGCCAGAATCGACCCTACCAGCGGCTTACAGACCTCGCAGCCGTGACCGCGACCATAGCGGCTGAGCAACTGAGCGAAAGTGCGAATGTGGTTCACGCGCACCAGATGATGCAGCTCCTGACGCGAATAGGGGAAATGTTCGCAGACGTCCTTTTTCACCTCCACGCCCTGCTGCGTCAGTTGGTACTCCATCACCTGTTTCACCAGGGCGCTACAACCACCGCAGCCGGTGGCGGCTTTGGTACAGCTTTTGATAGCGCTCATATCGGTGGCGCCTTGACTCACCGCAGCACAAATATCGCCTTTCGTGACGTTATGGCAGGAGCACAACTGCGCGCTCTCCGGGAGTGCGGCGACGCCAGGCGCCTTCGGCGCACTGCCCGCCAGCGCAGGCAGGATCAGACTCTCCGGCCGGGCAGGCAACGCCATGTCGTTCAACATCATCTGCAGCAAGGTCGCGTATTCGCTGGCATCACCCACCAGCACCCCACCAAGGAGCCGTTTACCGTCTTCGCTGACCACGATTTTCTTATAGACTTGTGCCGGACCGTCGGTCCACTGGTAGCTGAGGCAGCCCGGTGCACGCCCGTGCGCATCGCCAAATGATGCAACATCCACACCCAGCAGCTTAAGTTTGGTGCTCATATCCGCACCGCTAAATGGCAGCGTTTCGCCGCTGAGACGGGCCGCTACCACCCGCGCCATCTGATACCCCGGCGCCACGAGGCCGTAGACTTTGCCTTCCCATACCGCGCACTCGCCGATGGCGAAAATGTCTTTATCCGAGGTGCAACACTGGTTATCAATAGAGATGCCGCCACGCTCGCCCAGTTGCAAATCACAGCCCCGTGCCAGTGCGTCCTGCGGGCGGATACCGGCAGAGAAGACCACCATATCGGTGTTGAGACTTTCGCCGTCTGCAAAATGAAGCGTCAGGCCATCCGTAGAAGTGACAATGTCACGCGTAGATTTACAGGTGTGCACCTGAACACCCAGCGCAGTGATTTTCTGGCGCAGCATGGCGCCGCCCTGTTCATCCAGTTGTACCGCCATCAGCGCGGGGGCAAACTCGACCACGTGAGTTTCCAGCCCTAGCTGTTTGAGCGCATTGGCGGCTTCAAGTCCCAGCAGACCGCCACCAATCACCACGCCACGCGTGGCATTTTTTGCCCGACGTGCAATGTCATCGAGGTCATCCAGGGTACGGTAAACAAAGCAACCTTCACTGTCATGGCCCGGCACCGGCGGCACGAAGGGGTACGAACCGGTTGCCAGCACCAGTTTATCCCAGTGGGTCTCATGCCCTTTGGCATCGCGCACCACCTTCAGGTCCCGGTCTATGTCCACAACCTGACGGGAGAGATGCAGTTCGATTCCGTTTTCGGCGAAGAAATCGCCTTGCACCATCGAGAGGGAGTCAGCGCTGCGCCCGGCAAAATACTCGGAAAGATGCACGCGATCGTAAGCGGCATATTGCTCCGCGCCAAATACCACAATGTGGTATTCCTGATGAAGATTACGGCTAACGCATTGCTCAAGAAAATGGTGGCCGACCATGCCATGCCCGACCACAACCAGCGTGGGTTTTGTCATCATTAAGAGTCCTGCAGCCTCTGGCTGCGCTGAAAAGTTGTCGAATAGCCAGTCTGCCTGCGGCGTTTCCGGCGTATTGATTCGTTGGGTGAGCGCGGCGGCACTGGTGCAATCGCCCATCAGCAGCACGCCTTTCAGTTGTCCGTTGGCGAGGAGTAAACGACGGTAATGGCCGCTGAGCGGATCGAAGGTGGTCCAGACGTCATCGTCCTTATCGGCCTCTACGCGCCCGGCGCTGAACAGATCGATGCCGGTGACCTTGAGACGGGTACCGCTGTCCTGCCAGGCAAAATCAGCCTGCGCTTCACCCAGCAGGCGCGCCGCCAGCACGTTCGCCTGTTCAAAACAGGGGGCAACCAGGCCCCAGGTCTGCCCGTCGATTTCACAACACTCGCCAATGGCGCTGACGCCGCCGACTGAGGTGCGCATCTGCCCGTCCACCACAATGCCGCGAGCGCACGCCAGGCCACTGCGTTCAGCAAGGGCAGTCGCCGGGCGCACACCGGTTGCCATAACCACACGGGTGGCCGAAACCACGCGTCCGGTGGTCAGGGTGACGCTGTTTTTGTTGATGGCACTGATGCCAGCAGACAGCACGCAGTCGATACCCCGGGCGGTAAGATGCGTGGCCAGTAAAGCCCCCGCCTGCGGGTCAAGCTGCTGCTCCATCAGCCAGCCTGCGCGATTGACAAGCGTGACACTGTCACTATTACGGCGAAGTGCAGCGGCCGCTTCTACGCCTAACACGCCGCCACCGAGCACTACAACCGGCCCGCATCCCGCCAGAATCGCGTTAACGTCAGCAAGGGTGCGGAAAGACGTCACATGCGGTAAGTCATGCCCCGGTATCGGCGGCACAAAGGGCACGGAGCCGGTGGCAAACACCAGTTCATCCCACGCCAGCAAACGG
Source organism: Enterobacteriaceae bacterium UBA3516 (assembly GCA_002377245.1). Taxonomy (GTDB): domain Bacteria; phylum Pseudomonadota; class Gammaproteobacteria; order Enterobacterales; family Enterobacteriaceae; genus CBFFRJ01. Next base: position 9,697 of record DFPL01000155.1, on the reverse strand, counting down.
CAGTCCGTTCTGAGCTGGCGAGCGGAGAGGTCTACGTCGCTAACCCGTTCACCACGCAGCACGGTAATGTGGCGTTCTGCGTACCACTCATCCGTGTGCAGTACGGTGTCAGCAAAGGCCTTCTCCCCGCTGAGCACTGGCGAAAGCTGAATGCGGTTATAGGCCTGCGTCGGCTCGTCGCCAATCAGGGTGATGGCGAAGCGTCGGCTGCCGGACTGCGTGAGCCTTTCGACAAGGCGGGTTGCCGCCATGCCGTTGCCGATAATGACCAGTCGCGTCGTCATCCGCTTTCCTCAGGCCGCTTTCGGCTGTTTTTCGTAAAGGAACTGCAGGATCTGCTGGCGCAGGGCGTGGTAACGGCTGTCGTCCGCCAGTTGCACCCGATTGCGCGGGCGCGGCAGAGTAACGTTAACGATTTCCCCCACCGTCGCCGCCGGGCCGTTAGTCATCATCAGCACCCGGTCAGAAAGCAGAACGGCTTCGTCAACATCATGGGTAATCAGCACGATGGTGGTGTTGAGCGACTGTTGAATGTGCATCACCGTGTCCTGCAAATGCGCTCGGGTCAGCGCATCCAGCGCACCGAAGGGTTCATCCATCAACAGCACTTTGGGCTTCATCGCCAGCGCACGGGCGATGCCGACGCGCTGCTTCATCCCGCCGGAGATCTCCCCGGGGCGCTTGTGGATGGCATGCCCCATCTGCACCCGCTCCAGATTGTGTTCAATCCACTCCCGGCGCTCAGCTTTGTTCATGGTGCGGCGAAATACCTGGTCCACCGCCAGCGCCACGTTGTCAAAACAGGTGAGCCACGGCAGTAACGAGTGGTTCTGAAACACCACCGCCCGCTCGGGGCCAGGCCCGGCGATTTCACGGTTGTCGCAGATAAGCCCGCCTTCGGTCGGCAGCGTGATACCGGCGATCAGATTCAGCAGCGTCGATTTACCGCAGCCGGAGTGACCAATCAGGCTGACGGTTTCGCCTTCATGAATGTCAAAGGAGACGTTTTGCAGCGCCACAAAGTCGCCACCGGCGGTTGAGAAGCGCTGGCTGACGGCCTGGACCTGAATTAAGGGTTTCATGCTCATGATTATTTCTCCTGCCAGCTAAAACGACGTGCCACCAGCATCAGCCCCTGCTCCAGCAGCAGGCCCACAACGCCGATAATGACGATGGCGATCAGAATGTTTTCCACATTGAGGTTGTTCCATTCGTTCCAGATCCAGAAACCGATCCCTAAGCCCCCGGTCAGCATCTCGGCGGCCACGATCACCAGCCAGGCGATACCAATCGACAGACGCACGCCGGTCAACACGGCGGGTAAGACCGCAGGGAAGAGAATGCGGCGCATCACCGTCCATTCGGAAAGTTGCAGCACACGGGCCACGTTGAGGTAATCCTCAGGAATACGTCTGACTCCTTCGGCGGTATTGATCACCATCGGCCAAATGGAACAAATAAAAATGGTCCAGCTTGAGGCAGGCTCCGCTTTCTGGAACAGCAACAGACCAATCGGCAACCAGGCCAGGGGGCTAACCGGACGCAGCAGCGCAATCAGCGGATTAAACATGCGGGCGAAAAAGACAAAGCGGCCGATCAGAAAGCCCAGCGGAATGCCCACCAGTGCCGCGAGGCCGAAACCGATACCCACGCGTTGCAGGGAGGCCAGCACGTTCCAGCCAATGCCCATATCGTTTGGCCCGTCGCGGTAGAACGGGTCGGCAAAAATCGTTATCGCGGAGTCAAGGGTACTGAGCGGTGTCGGAAAGCCTTTGCTGTTAATGGCCGCCAGCTGCCAGGCCACCAGCAGCAGCCCCAGACCTAACAGACCCGGGAAGATGCGTTCTGCCAGCGCGCGGGCCTTTCTCGACCAGGCCGGTGTGCTGCGGCGCACCTGTACGGCAGGCATGACCAATACCTCAGCAGTGGCGGGCGCGGTTTCGACGCGCTGAAGTTTATGTGCGTGTTTCATTTCAGACCCCTGTGCGTTGAAGGGAAAAACCGGTTGCGTACTGTTCCGGCGATTCGCCGGTCCAGCGGGTGCCGTCCATCAGCGTGCTGGTGCGCAAGCTGCTGGACGGTATGGAAATGTCGCCGAGGGCGGTGGCGGCCTCTTTCCAGACGTCGATGCGGTTAATGCGGCTGGCAATCGCCGTGTAGTCCGGGGCCGATTTCAGTAATCCCCAGCGGCGGAACTGGGTTAAGAACCACATGCCGTCGGAAAGCCAGGGGTAGTTCACCTGCCCCTCATTAAAGAAGCGGATGGCGTGGGCGTCCTGCCAGCGCTGACCTGCCCCGTTCTCGTACTCTCCCAGCATGCGCCCGGTGAGGTACTGCTCTTTGGTGTTGAGCCAGGCGCGACGAGAGAGAATGCGGGCGGTTTCACGACGGTTTTCCGGGGATGCATCAATCCAGCGCGCCGCCTCCATCACCGCACATACCAGCGCGCGGGCGGTGTTCGGATTTTGCTCCACCCAGGCGCTGCGGGTACCGAGGATCTTTTCCGGGTGATCCGGCCAGATGGATTGACTGGTCGCCGCCGTAAAACCGATGCGGTCGTTGATGGCGCGGGCATTCCAGGGTTCGCCAACGCAAAAGCCGACCATATTGCCAATACGCATGTTCATTACCATCTGCGGCGGTGGCACCACCACGGTACGGATGTCGGTAAAGGGGTTAATCCCGCCGCTGGCCAGCCAGTAATAGAGCCACATGGCATGGGTGCCTGTCGGGAAGGTATGTGCGAAGGTGTAGGTCCCCGGTTCGCTTTGCCCAACCAGCGTTTTCAGGCTTTCCACATGGGTAACGCCCTTCTCAAGCAGATCGGCAGAGAGCGTGATCCCCTGCCCGTTCTGGTTCAGCGTCATCAGGTTCGCCATCGCCTGCGGTTTGCCCGCAAGACCCAGCTCCAGACCATAAAGCAGCCCATAGAGAATGTGGGCCGCATCCAGTTCGCCGGATACCAGCTTATCGCGCACCGCCGCCCAACTGGCCTCTTTGGTCGGCACCAGCGTAATGCCGTATTTCTTATCGAACCCTTTCAGTGCCGCAATGACCAGCGGCGCGCAGTCGGTAAGCGGAATAAAGCCAACGCGCACCGTGGTCTGTTCTGGTTTGTCCGAACCGCCAGCCCATGCTGACTGCATCAGGCCTGGCAGCAGCATGGCGCCGCCCAGCGCGGCCCCGGCCTGTAAGAAACGCCGTCGTGATAAGAAAATGTGTGAATCGCCCATATGCACTCCCAAAGCAAAAAAAAGCGCCCATTGATGCTTTCGCACCAAAGGACGCCTTTATCCATGAAGCCGGTTAACCGCCGTTGGCTACCCGCTTCTGTTGTCTGAAACTCTTATTCAGTAATGCAAGGGATGTGCCAGAAATTTCCGGCACATTGAGCCGCTTTTGTGCCTATGGAGGGCTGCTTTCGCACGGTCATTGTGCAGCAAATGCCCATTGAGCGTGCAGCTACTCCTTAGGTGTTACTTCCCACAACGCGCGGACGGTCAGCAGCGCACGAGCGATTTCCACCATCCGCTGATTTTTATCCATTGCCATTTTACGCAGACACTGCCAGGCCTGCTCCTCGCTCATCTTTTGATGATTCATCAACACAATTTTGGCTTTATCAATGACCTTGCGCTCTTCAAGCATGTCTTGCAGAGAAGCCAGTTGTTGGCTGAGTTGTTCAATTTCCTGCGCCTGCTGACGCACCAGTGGCAGCAGCGCTTTTTCGTGGTACCGCTGCACGGTGTCTGGCGTAAACAGGCGCGTATTCAACGCAATGACCTCATCATCCTCACTCAGTAGACGGTCGGTCTCGCTATTAAGCGCGTTGATGAGCAACTCTTCCAGCGCCCGCAGGTGTTCGAGGCGCTGAGTTTGCAGCGTGAACCAGCGTAGGGCGTTATCACCGCCGTCGGCAGGAGGCGTGCGCGTGCAGGCCAGGCGGCGCATCTGCTCAATGTCCAGCCCCGCCCCGCACGCTTTGCTAAACAACGCCGCTAAGGTGGGTTCTGAGAGCGAAATGAAGGTGTCAAAACAGGGCTGCTGGCCGTCAATGCGATCTACCAGGGCCTGACGTTGCCCCTCGCTGAACCGGCCCTCGGTAAACCCCATCGCTCCCAACGCGCGTTCCTGCCCCACCAGCTCTTTTCCCTGCATAAAGCTGTAAAGCGCCACCAGTCTGGCGGCAATGGTCGGATCGTCAATGCTGTCATTCAGTTGGGGAATAATACTCAGCAAATGACCGATAATCCCGCTGAACTGCCCCATAGCCTGGTCGGCGGTAACCGTCTGCGCTTTTATTTGCTCTCTGAGTGCGGGAAGTTGCTCCAGCCCGGCAACAGCGGTCGCGATTCGATGGCATAATGCGCTACTGGTCAATGGCCTGAGTCCGGCAAGTAACGGTAACAGCGCGGCTATCTGCTCATCTGCCAGCGCACTACTGGCGCGGCACTCCAGCCCATAGAGCCGCCCACGGGAGCACAGCCAAATATTTGACGCCCCCCGCTCGCACTGAAGCATGTGGGTCAGATGGCTGATTTTCCCGGCCAGCACACCCAGTTCAGCAAGCTGGCGAAGTTGGTTTTTCTGGATGTGACGCGCGTAGTGAAACCAGCCTGTGGCGTCGGTCCGTTCATTCATGCTGACTCTCCGTTTCATTCTCTTAACGGATAAGAAGCAATAACCATGCCCCCTCGAAGGAGTGAAGATGCAAAAGATAGTGATTGTGGCGAATGGCGCCGCCTACGGCAGTGAATCCTTGTTTAATAGCCTGCGTCTGGCGATTGCCCTGCGTGAACAGGAAAGTGGATTGCAGCTGCGTCTGTTTTTGATGTCTGACGCGGTGACGGCCGGGTTACGCGGGCAGAAACCGGCTGAAGGCTACAACATTCAGCAGATGCTGGAGATCCTGACCGCACAGGGCGTAGCGGTAAAACTGTGCAAAACCTGTACCGACGGGCGCGGTATTACCGCCCTGCCGCTGATTGATGGCGTGGAAATAGGCACACTCGTTGAACTGGCGCAGTGGACGCTGGCAGCGGACAAAGTATTAACATTCTAATTATCGCGATGCTTTAATATTATTTTCTTATGGGTGCCCGCGCGGCATCAAGTTTGCCTGCTGCGTTGCCGATAGGGGTTAAAGACAACACAGCAGGTACTATAAATATGTTTAGATCGATTCGCGCTCGTATTATTGCAGCGACAGCGGGCTGTCTCGCCGTTGCGTTGCTTCTCAACACGGTTATTAACTATCAGGTAACCAGTCAGCATAACCAAAACGCTCAGCAGGATATTCTCGCCGGCACCAGCAGCAGTCACAGTCTGGCGATTAGCGACTGGGTAAACAACAAAATGACCGCGGTCTCCTCGTTACAGAAAGCGGCCCTCTCGGAGGACCCCGTTCCGGTCTTCACTCAGGTCGCGCAGGCGGGCGGTTTCATCAACGTTTACGTCGGTTACGCCAGCAAAGCGGCGAAATTCTCTAATCCTGACGGCGTGCCGGCGGATTATGACCCGACCATTCGTCCGTGGTATCAGCAGGCCGTAAAAGCCGACGCGCCGGTTGTCACTGCGCCTTACGTGGATGCGGGCAGCGGTAAGCTGGTGGTGACCTTCGCGGTGCCAGTGAAAGAGAACGGCACGCTGAAAGCGGTAGTGTCCGGCGACGTCTCAATGGACAGCGTGGTCGCCAACGTACACGGCATCAGCCCAACGCCGAACAGCAGCGGCATGTTACTTGACAGCGACGGCACGATTATCGCTGCCAACGACGGCAAACTGACGCTTAAACCCTATACGGATGCGATCGGGGGTGTCGCGTTAAGCGAGTTGCTGTCCGGTAAAGCCGCACACGGCACCTTTGCGGATACGGATAAAGAATTTATCGCCACCAAAGTCAACGGTACTCAGTGGCAACTGGTGGTGGCACTCGACAGTGCGGACTCCACCACCGGCCTGCGCGCCCAGCTTAAAGCCTCAGCGATGTCGCTGGTTGTGCTGGTACTGATTGCCGGGGCGTTAATGCACTGGATTGTGGCGACGATGCTCAAAAGACTGGTGACCATTCGCGATGCGATGAACGCCATCAGCAACGGCACCGACGATCTCTCCCAACGCCTGCCGGAACAGGGCAATGATGAAGTGGCGCAAATCGCGCATGCGTTTAACGCCTTCAGCGACAAGCTGTCGGTGGTGATGATGAAGCTGCGTGATTCAAGCACCTCCGTCAAACAGGCGGCGCAGGAGATTGCCGCCGGAAACCACGATCTCTCCGGGCGCACCGAACAGGCCGCGTCCAGCCTGCGGGAAACCGCCAGCGCCGTTGAGCAAATCACCGCGTCCGTCGCCCAGTCAACCGACTCGGCGGCACAGGCGAACGCTCAGGCCCATACCGCATCTGAAGCGGCGTCCCGCGGCGGCCAGGTGGTCTCGCAGGCCATCAGCACGATGCAGACGATCGAAGTGGCCTCGGCAAGGATTGGGGATATTACCAGCGTTATTGATGGTATCGCCTTCCAGACCAATATTCTGGCGCTGAACGCCGCCGTGGAAGCGGCCCGTGCCGGTGAGCAGGGTCGCGGTTTTGCGGTAGTGGCTGGCGAAGTCCGTAACCTGGCAAGCCGCAGCGCGCAGGCGGCAAAAGAGATTAAAACTTTGATTGATTCCACGACCGAAAGCGTCGCCACCGGTTCACGCTATGTGCGCCTGGCGGGAGACAGCATGGGCGATATTGTCTCAAGCATCGACAGCGTATCGGTCATCATGCGTGAGATAACGGTGGCGACCAACGAGCAGATGAAAGGCATTCAGGAGATCAACCATGCGGTTATCGATCTGGACCGCATGGTACAGCAGAATGCTGAACTGGTGATTCAGTCGGCCGCCGCAGCCGGTGCCCTTCAGTCTCAGGCGGGGGAGCTTGCTGAAACCGCCGGACATTTCCGCATTTAATCTCCTGTCGGCGCATTTTTTCCACGATTTAATGCGCCGACCCATTTCCCCGCCGAATATTGTCATTTTTGTTTAATCGTTACGACATTCGTTGATCAAAATCAGCATCTGACCCGCTCGCGTTTGGTGTTATGCCATAAGTGATTTGTGAACGACATCACACACGGGAGCTTCCCGCAGGGAGTGCGTTGTTGATAACGACGGGGTTGAAAATGGCGTTGGTAAAAACAAGTTTGAAGTTATTTGGTGGGGATACGGTAGTTGTACGGTGTTCTGAAAATTGTCATATCCATTTGATGAGCGAGAAGAATAAAACCTCCGCCGCTCAGCAAGATGTTCTCAGCGTCCAGAATCGCGCCAGCGCGTATCTGGCCGTGCCGTACAGCGGTGTCTGGAATGTGCTGATCGATAGCCACAGCCAGACGCTGGAGCACTCAATCAGCTACGTTCCAGCCTGATTACGTTTCAGGCATAGCCAGGCTTCATTTCCGGGCCTGGCTTTTCTCCCGCCAACAGTCCGCGCACCCGCCCGACCAGCTCGTTAAGACAGTCGTCCTGCATCCCCAGCTTGATAAGTTCTTGCTCAAGCGAGAAAAGATACTGCGCATTGGTGCCAAGGGGACCGGTTGCGGTGGCGATTAAGGGCGCGATAACCTGGGTACGGGTATCGGATTCATAGAGGGGGTGGCGAGGATCCATGATAAACACCAGCGCGTTAACGGTTCGACCGTCATCGAGCGCCAGTTTGCGCCAGCTCGGCAGATAGCAGCCGGTAATCATTTCCCGCTTCCAGAGCAGCGTCAGCTCGTCATAAAGATCCGTTTCAGGCAGACGATAAGCCACGCCCGTGGTGCGCCCGCCCTCTTTCAGTGCAAGCATGCGGCCTGGCTGGCATGCCGTACCGCGCCCTGCGGTCAGCCGCAGGCAAAAGGCGCGGTGCCAGCCCACAAGCGTACCAGTGCAGGATTCAACAAATTCCAGCGCGGGGTTCCACATCAGCGAACCGTAGCCAAATATCCACACCGGGCCATCATCCGGCCGACAGGCCAGGGTAGCGGCCAGAGACGCCGCCCGCTGCTCTGCTGACCAAAGCAGGGAGGCTTCAATGTCGCCAAATGCGGTTTTGCAGTCCGCCTTCATCAAGAAATCACGTGTTATCACTTTCTACCTCCACCACTGCGTGCTTCCTTGCGACGACTTTACTGCTGCCTTCATGGCACTTTGCAATGACGATATGCAATTCACAGGCCGTTTTCAAGTGAACTCAGCAGGCCATTGCAGAGCGGTTAAAGCGAAACATCGGTCAGACTCATCTTAAGCGGTTAATAAAATGGCCTAATTATTTCTTTTTATGCCATTTATCATCATCCCCTTTCTCATAATCATTTTTTACCGCCGCCCAGGCCACGCGGTGTGCGGTTTCTTCCCGCGAGGCATCACCGCGACGATCGTCTTTGTCTTTATATTGGTCCCAGGCGCTATTAAAGGCTTCTTTGTAAATGTCCTGCGCGTGTGCCGGCAGCACATGCTGAACGTTATCAGGCAGGTCGGTTCTGTTTTTATAGGGCATCGTTGACTCCTTTTTGAGGTAAAGAGTAAGTCTGGACGCCAGCGCATAAGTTTGCCAGGCAACAACTGAATTATTGCATCACCACAAACCTATCCCGATGTAAATAATGGATTTTTTATCAATAACATTCACTAATGCATTATTCAGATAAGAATCAGCTTAAGTAGTAAATAAAAGTAAAAATCCCCTGTAGATAAGCGTTTGTCTGCTATTTTAGCTGCTGTTTATTCTTTCTATAATTACAAATACCTGCTCTGGATGGAGATAAAAATGACAACAACACACGAGGCGGTTAAGACCCGCCACAAGGAGACAACCCTTATTTTCCCGGCGCTGGCGCTGGCTGTCCTGTTTTTTTGGGGTAACAGCCAGTCGCTCTCTGTCGTTATCGGGATAAATGCCCTGGCACTGGTCGGTATTTTAGCCAGTGCCTTTAGCGTCGTTCGCCATGCTGATGTGCTGGCACACCGTCTCGGCGAACCCTTCGGCTCTCTGATTTTGAGTCTTTCCGTGGTCATACTGGAAGTGAGTCTGATTTCTGCATTGATGGCGACCGGCGATGCCGCGCCAACGCTAATGCGCGATACGCTCTACTCCATCATTATGATTGTGACGGGTGGTCTGGTGGGTTTCTCTCTGCTGCTTGGCGGACGGAAATTCGCGACCCAGTACGTTAATCTGTTCGGTATCAAACAGTATTTAATTGCCCTCTTTCCGCTGGCGGTGATTGTTCTGGTCTTCCCGGTTGCCTTACCGGGTGGCAACTTCACCACCGGCCAGGCGCTGCTGGTGGCACTGATTTCTGCGGCGATGTACGGCGTGTTCCTGCTTATTCAGACCAAAACTCACCAGAGTTTGTTTGTCTATGAGCATGAGGATGACGGCGACGATGACGACCCGCACCATGGCAAACCCTCTGCCCATAGCAGCCTGTGGCATACGGCCTGGCTTATCGTTCACCTGATCGCCGTCATTGCGGTGACCAAGATGAATGCCAACCCGCTGGAGCACCTCCTGACCGAGATGAACGCGCCAGTGGCCTTTACCGGCTTTTTAGTGGCACTGCTTATTCTTTCCCCTGAAGGTCTGGGGGCGCTGAAGGCGGTGCTGAACAATCAGGTACAGCGCGCCATGAACCTGTTTTTTGGTTCGGTGCTGGCGACCATTTCACTG
>DFPL01000157.1 GCA_002377245.1 Enterobacteriaceae bacterium UBA3516 | reverse complement strand
CATGGTTACTGAGGTTTTCCTATGTCCCAACGCCGCCCAACCGTTAAAGGATCGCTCTCCTTTTCTAATCCAGCGGTTCGTGCATGGCTGTTTCAAATTCTTGCGATTCTTGCGGTCGTCAGCATCGCTATCTATTTGATACACAATACTGTTACCAACCTGAATAATCGCGGTATTACATCGGGTTTTGGCTTCCTTGACCGCGCGGCTGGATTTGGCATTGTTCAGCACCTTATTGATTACGAACAAGGTGATACTTACGGTCGGGTATTCTTTGTCGGTTTGCTTAATACGCTGTTAGTCTCGGCATTGTGCATTATTTTTGCCTCGTTTATCGGCTTTTTCCTGGGGCTTGCTCGTCTCTCTGAAAACTGGTTATTGCGTAAACTCTCAACTATTTATATCGAGACATTCCGCAATATTCCGCCGTTACTGCAAATCTTCTTTTGGTATTTTGCCGTATTGCGAAATCTGCCCGGCCCACGTCAGGCGTTGAGTGCAATGGATCTCGCTTTTGTCAGTAACCGAGGGTTGTACATCCCCTCGCCGCAAATGGGGGAAGGTTTACTGGCGTTTGTCGGGGCTATCGCCATCTCTATCGTGATGATTATCGGGCTCTATCGTTTTAATAAAACACACCAGATTAAAACCGGTCAGTTGCGCCGAACCTGGCCAACCGCACTGGTCTTGCTGGTCATCCTACCGTTGTTGTCTCATTGGGTATTTGGCGCAGCCCTACACTGGGATGTTCCTCATCTGCGTGGTTTCAACTTCCAGGGCGGAATGGTATTAATCCCGGAACTGGCAGCACTCACCATCGCGCTATCAGTCTATACCTCTGCCTTTATTGCCGAGATTATTCGTGCTGGCATTCAGTCCGTACCTTATGGTCAACACGAAGCCGCGCGATCGCTTGGTATCCCTAACCCGGTTACGCTACGTCAGGTCATTATCCCTCAGGCACTGCGCGTTATTATTCCGCCACTGACCAGCCAGTATCTGAATATCGCGAAAAACTCCTCGCTTGCTGCCGCTATTGGCTATCCGGATATGGTTTCCCTGTTCGCAGGGACGGTACTTAATCAGACAGGACAAGCGATTGAGACTATCGCGATCACGATGTCTGTTTACCTGATTATCAGTCTGACGATTTCGTTGCTCATGAACATTTATAACCGTCGTATCGCTTTAATTGAGCGCTAAGGAATCCTGATGACAAAAGCTATTCTGTCTCACTCTACGCGCCAGAAAAGTAAGACCCGCAGCAGTGCCATTGTGTGGGCAAAGAAAAATTTGTTCTCCAGCTGGACGAATACACTGCTGACGCTGTTCTCGCTCTGGCTTATGTGGGAGCTGATTCCCCCCTTACTGAACTGGGCATTCTTTCAGGCCAACTGGATAGGCTCAACACGGGCAGAGTGTACTAAAGCAGGAGCATGTTGGGTGTTTGTTCATGAACGCTTTGGCCAGTTCATGTATGGACTCTATCCACACGATCAGCGCTGGCGTATAAATCTTGCACTGATCGTTGGCCTACTGTCGATAGTACCGATGTTCTGGAAATCACTTCCCGCCCGTGGCCGTTACATTGCCATCTGGGCCGTCGTGTATCCCATCGTTGTATGGTGGCTGATGTATGGCGGCTTTTTCGGCCTTGAGCGTGTCGAAACCCGCCAGTGGGGTGGCTTAACCCTGACGCTAATCATTGCCTCAGTCGGTATTGCCGGTGCCCTGCCATTGGGCATATTACTGGCACTGGGTCGCCGCTCAACCATGCCGGTGGTACGTGTTCTCTCGGTAATCTTCATCGAATTCTGGCGTGGCGTCCCGCTGATAACCGTATTGTTTATGTCATCCGTTATGCTGCCACTGTTCATGTCCGAAGGTACCAGCATTGATAAGCTTATTCGCGCATTAGTCGGGGTGATTTTGTTTCAGTCGGCTTACGTGGCGGAGGTGGTGCGCGGTGGGCTGCAGGCATTGCCAAAAGGTCAGTACGAAGCCGCGGAATCATTGGCTCTGGGCTACTGGAAAACCCAGGGACTGGTCATTTTACCGCAGGCTCTCAAAATGGTGATTCCAGGCCTGGTTAACACCATTATCGCCTTATTCAAAGACACCAGCCTTGTGATCATCATCGGCCTGTTTGATCTCTTCAGCAGCGTTCAGCAGGCAACGGTCGATCCAGCATGGCTGGGTATGTCTACTGAAGGATATGTCTTTGCCGCGTTAGTTTACTGGATTTTCTGTTTTAGCATGTCGCGCTACAGCCAGCATCTGGAAAAGCGCTTTAACACCGGGCGTTCAGCGCATTGAGGAACTTATGAGTCAAATTACTATGCAACCTGCCGACGCGATGATTACGCTCGAAGATGTAAATAAGTGGTATGGGCAGTTCCATGTTCTTAAAGATATAAATCTAAAAGTGAAACAAGGAGAACGCATTGTATTGTGTGGTCCCTCTGGTTCGGGTAAATCAACCACCATCCGTTGTATTAATCACCTCGAAGAACACCAACAGGGACGAATTGTGGTGGATGGCATCGAGTTGAACGAAGATATCCGTAATATTGAGAAAGTGCGTCAGGAAGTCGGCATGGTATTCCAGCACTTTAACCTCTTCCCGCATTTAACCGTGCTGCAAAACTGCACGCTGGCCCCCATCTGGGTGCGTAAAATGCCTAAGAAAGAAGCGGAAGCGCTGGCCATGCATTATCTTGAGCGTGTCCGTATTGCCGAACATGCGCATAAGTTTCCGGGGCAGATTTCTGGTGGCCAGCAGCAGCGTGTTGCCATTGCACGTTCACTCTGTATGAAACCGAAAATTATGTTGTTTGATGAGCCAACGTCGGCGCTGGATCCTGAGATGGTTAAAGAAGTGCTTGATACAATGATTGGCCTGGCTGAGTCAGGCATGACGATGCTGTGCGTCACCCACGAAATGGGCTTTGCCCGTACCGTTGCCGATCGTGTGATTTTTATGGACCGTGGCGAAATCGTTGAACAAGCCCCACCGCAAGAGTTCTTTGCTCATCCTAAATCAGAACGCACCCGCGCTTTTCTGTCCCAGGTTATTCATTAATTAATCAGGCCCGGCGATCCATCGTCGGGCAAGCTTCTTTCCTGGTATTTTAACGGGATCCCCTTTTGAATCTGGTTTTAATTCGCTCAGTCAGTGTTAGCAAAACTCAAATGCAAAAAGGCCATCCTTTCGGATGGCCTTTTCACTTAATTGATGTCTGGCAGTTCCCTACTCTCGCATGGGGAGACCCCACACTACCATCGGCGCTACGGCGTTTCACTTCTGAGTTCGGCATGGGGTCAGGTGGGACCACCGCGCTACTGCCGCCAGACAAATTCTTTTCTAAGCGCCGAACTTTAACCTTAAAACTGGTGCTGATACCCAGAGTCGAACTGGGGACCTCACCCTTACCAAGGGTGCGCTCTACCAACTGAGCCATATCAGCACACTTAATTTGATGCCTGGCAGTT
>DFPL01000156.1:36285-36822 GCA_002377245.1 Enterobacteriaceae bacterium UBA3516 | reverse complement strand
GTGAAGGGTTAAACCAGTTATTCAAATTCAATAACCCGAAAGCCCAGAACGAATGTGGCTGCGGCGAAAGCTTTGGGGTATAGGCGGTACTATGTCTCGTAATACTGAAGCAACTGACGATGTCAAAACCTGGACCGGGAACCTCAATTACAAAGAGGGCTTTTTCACCCGGCTCAATACCGATGAATTGGCGAAAGGCATCAATGAAGATGTCGTGCGCGCCATCTCGGCTAAACGTAATGAACCTGAATGGATGCTGGAGTTCCGCCTCAACGCGTTTCGCGCCTGGCTTGAAATGGAAGAACCGCACTGGCTCAAAGCCCAGTATGAAAAGCTGGACTACCAGGATTACAGCTATTACTCCGCACCATCATGTGGCAGTTGCGACGACACGTGCGCTTCGCAGCCCGGAGCGGTGCAGCAAACTGAGGCCAATGGCTGGTTAACACAAGAAGTTGAAGAAGCCTTCAACCAGCTCGGTGTGCCGGTACGTGAAGGGAAAGAAGTGGCCGTTGATGCCATTTTTGACTCCGTCTC
>DFPL01000156.1:0-36171 GCA_002377245.1 Enterobacteriaceae bacterium UBA3516 | reverse complement strand
GCGGAAAAAACCGGCCAGTTCGAACGAACCATTCTGGTGGCCGATGAAGGCAGCTATGTCAGCTACATCGAAGGGTGCTCTGCGCCCGTGCGCGACAGCTATCAGCTTCATGCGGCCGTTGTGGAGGTGATCATCCACCGTGATGCGGAAGTGAAATATTCCACCGTACAGAACTGGTTCCCGGGAGATAACAACACCGGCGGCATTCTGAACTTCGTCACCAAGCGTGCGCTGTGCGAAGGCGAAAACAGCAAAATGTCCTGGACCCAGTCGGAAACAGGCTCGGCAATTACCTGGAAATACCCGAGCTGTATTCTGCGCGGCGATAACTCCATCGGTGAGTTTTTCTCGGTGGCTTTGACCAGCGGCCATCAGCAGGCGGATACCGGCACCAAGATGATCCACATCGGTAAGAACACCCGCTCGACCATCATCTCCAAAGGCATCTCTGCCGGTAAAAGCCAGAACAGCTACCGCGGGCTGGTGAAAATCATGCCGAGCGCCACCAACGCGCGTAACTTTACGCAGTGTGACTCCATGCTGATTGGGCCGGATTGTGGTGCGCATACCTTCCCGTACGTGGAGTGTCGCAATAACAGTGCTCAGCTTGAACATGAGGCCACTACGTCGCGGATTGGAGAAGATCAGCTGTTTTACTGCTTGCAGCGCGGCATCAGTGAAGATGATGCCATTTCGATGATCGTCAATGGTTTCTGTAAGGATGTGTTCTCCGAACTGCCGCTGGAGTTTGCCGTTGAGGCGCAAAAACTGCTGGCCATCAGTCTTGAACACAGCGTCGGTTAAGGATTAAGGAACAAATATGTTAAGTATTAAAGACCTGCAGGTTAGCGTTGAAGACAAAGAGATTCTGCGAGGCCTGAACCTGGAGGTTCGCCCGGGCGAAGTGCATGCCATCATGGGGCCAAACGGCTCGGGTAAAAGTACGCTGTCGGCTACCCTTGCCGGCCGTGAAGATTACGAAGTGACCGGTGGCAGTATTGCCTATAAAGGCAAAGATCTGCTGGAACTCTCCCCTGAAGATCGCGCCGGTGAAGGCGTGTTTATGGCGTTTCAGTATCCGGTTGAAATTCCGGGTGTCAGTAACCAGTTTTTCCTGCAAACCGCGCTGAATGCGGTACGTAAATACCGTGGTCAGGATGAGCTGGACCGCTTTGACTTCCAGGATTTAATGGAAGAGAAAATCAAACTGCTAAAAATGCCCGAGGATTTGCTGACACGCTCGGTCAACGTGGGTTTCTCCGGTGGCGAGAAAAAGCGTAACGATATTCTGCAAATGGCGGTACTGGAACCGAATCTCTGCATTCTTGATGAGACCGATTCGGGGCTGGACATTGATGCCTTGAAAATCGTTGCCGATGGGGTGAACTCCCTGCGCGATACGCAGCGCTCATTTATTATCGTCACCCACTATCAGCGCATCCTTGATTACATCAAGCCAGACTACGTGCATGTGCTCTATCAGGGCCGTATCGTCAAATCCGGTGATTTCACGCTGGTTAAGCAACTGGAGGAGCAGGGGTATGGCTGGCTTACCGAACAGCAGTAATGCACTGCAACAGTGGCACCACCTGTTTGAAATGCAGGGTGGGGCACGTTCTGAAGACGCGCAACGGCATCTTCAACACATGCTGCGCCTGGGCTTGCCGACGCGTAAGCATGAAAACTGGAAATACACGCCGCTTGATGGGCTGCTCAACAGTGAGTTTGTTGCCCGTGCTGGCGCATTAACGGCGGCCCAATGCACGGCACTGGCGCTTCCGGTTGATGCCCTGCGCCTGGTCTTTGTTGACGGGTATTTCAATGCGGAGTTGAGCGACGATACCACCGACTCTGGTTTCAACATCACCATTAACGAGGATCGCACTTCGCTTGCGGATCCTGTTCAGCCTGATGTGTTTTTGCATTTGACTGAGAGCCTGGCACAGACCGTGACGCATATTCAGGTTGCGCGTAATCAGCGCCCAGCCAGAACTTTGTTGCTGATGCACGTTACGCAGGGGGTTGATGGAGAAGAGATGAACACGGCGCATTATCGCCATCACATCTCACTGGCGGAAGGGGCAGAAGCCACGGTTTATGAGCACTACGTCAGTCTGAATGACCAGCGCCATTTTACCGGCGCACGCTTCACCATGGAGGTGTCGGCCAATGCGCAGTTGCACCATTTCAAAATGGCCTTCGAAAATCCGCTGAGTTATCACTTTGCGCACAACGACATTCGTCTCGCGGGCGATGCGCTGGCGGATAGCCACAGTTTTCTGCTGGGTAGCGCAGTGAGCCGTCATAACACCAGCACCCAACTCAACGGTGAGAACACCACGCTGCGTATGAACAGTCTGGTCATGCCGGTGAAATCTGAGGTCTGCGATACCCGCACCTGGCTCGAGCATAACAAGGGCTACTGTAATAGCCGTCAGTTGCACAAGACTATCGTTAACGATAAGGGGCGTGCGGTCTTTAACGGTCTGATTAACGTGGCTCAGCATGCGCTGAAAACCGACGGTCAGATGACCAACAACAATTTATTATTGGGCCGCCTGTCTGAAGTCGATACCAAGCCGCAGCTGGAAATTTACGCTGACGATGTGAAATGCAGTCACGGTGCGACCATTGGCCGCATTGACGACGAACAGATGTTCTATTTGCGCTCCCGTGGGATTGACGAACAGGCGGCGCAACAGATGATCATTTATGCCTTTGCCGCTGAACTGACGGAAGCGATTGGCGACGAAGCGCTCAGGCAGCAGGTGCTGGCCCGTATTGGTCAGCGTCTTGCGGGAGGCAATGCATGACCTATTCCGTTGACAGCATACGCGCCGATTTTCCGGTCCTGACGCGTGAAATCAATGGTGTTCCGCTGGCGTATCTGGACAGCGCTGCCAGCGCGCAAAAACCCGCTCAGGTCATTGATGCGGAGGCGGAGTTTTACCGTCAGGGTTATGCTGCCGTTCATCGGGGCATACATACGTTAAGTGCCGAAGCCACACAGCGCATGGAAAAGGTCCGTGAGCAGGTGGCCGGTTTTCTTAACGCTCGCTTGCCTGAGGAGCTGGTGTTTGTTCGTGGCACCACCGAAGGGATCAACTTGGTGGCGAACAGCTGGGGCGATAGCCAGGTCCAGGCCGGGGACAACATCATTATCAGCGCGATGGAACATCACGCGAATATCGTTCCGTGGCAGATGTTGTGCGAGCGGGTGGGCGCCGAACTCCGCGTGATCCCGCTTAACCAGGACGGCACGCTGCAACTTGACGCATTGCCGGGTTTGCTTGATGCACGCAGCCGCCTGTTGGCCATTACCCAGGTTTCAAACGTGCTCGGCACCGAGAACCCGGTGGCGGAAATGATTGCGCTGGCACATCAGCATGGCGCGAAGGTGCTTGTTGATGGCGCGCAGGCCATCATGCACCACCAGGTCGATGTTCAGGCGCTGGATTGTGATTTTTACGTCTTCTCGGGGCATAAATTGTACGGGCCGACGGGCATTGGCGTACTTTACGTCAAAGAGGAGATCCTTCAGGCCATGCCGCCATGGGAAGGCGGAGGCGCGATGATCGCGACCGTCAGCCTTACTGAAGGTACCACCTATGCTAAGGCACCGTGGCGCTTTGAGGCCGGTACGCCGAATACCGGGGGCATTATCGGTTTAGGTGCGGCCATTGACTATGTGAGCGCCGTTGGGCTGGAAAATATTGCCCGCTATGAGCAGTCGCTCATGGATTATGCCCTGAAAGCGCTCGCGGAGGTGCCAGACCTCACGCTGTACGGCCCAGCGCAGCGACTGGGTGTAATTGCCTTTAATTTGGGTAAACACCACGCTTACGATGTGGGCAGTTTCCTCGATAACTACGGAATTGCCGTTCGTACAGGCCATCATTGCGCCATGCCGTTAATGGCATTTTATAATGTGCCGGCCATGTGTCGTGCCTCACTGGTCATGTATAACACGCAAGAAGAGGTGGATCGTCTGGTAGCTGGCCTGAAACGTATTCATCAGTTACTGGGTTAAGAGAGGGGAAGATGGCCGTATTACCAGATAAAGAGAAACTCCTGCGAAATTTTGGTCGCTGCACCAACTGGGAGGAGAAATATCTTTATATTATTGAGCTGGGGCAACGCTTATCGCCGTTAGACGAAAGTGCGCATGTTCCTGAAAATATCATCCAGGGATGTCAAAGCCAGGTGTGGATTGTGATGCACCGCAATGACAACGGGGTCATTGAATTAACGGGCGACAGTGATGCTGCTATTGTTAAAGGGCTGATAGCGGTGGTGTTTATTCTCTATCAGCAAATGACCCCGCAGGATATCGTCGCCTTCGATGTTCGTCCGTGGTTTGAAAAGATGTCCCTCACTCAACACCTTACCCCTTCGCGTTCGCAAGGGCTGGAAGCGATGATTCGCGCAATTCGCACCAAAGCCGCCAACATTAGCTAAACTCAAAAGACAGCTTTCATCCTGTTACGCGAGGTGGTTTTACCGCCTCGCTGGATTTTCAGCATTCGGCATCAGCCGTGAATACAGGAGTTTTAGCATGAACCGCGCGTCTCTTATCATAATAAGTCTTATCGGCGCGTACAGCGCCATTCAGAGCGCCTGGGCGGTGGATTATCCTCTTCCTCCTTCAGGCAGTCGCCTTATCGGGCAAAATCAAACCTACACCGTGCAAACAGGAGACAAGAACCTTCAGGCCATCGCTCGCCGTTTCGACACCGGCGCGATGCTCATCCTCGCCGCCAACAATACCATCGCACCGGTGCCCGGACCGGGCACCGTGGTCACTATCCCGTCTCAGATGCTGTTACCGGATACGCCACGGGAAGGGATTGTGGTCAACCTTGCCGAACTGCGGCTTTATTATTACCCGCCGGGTCAAAATATTGTGCAGGTTTTCCCGTTGGGGATAGGGCAGCAGGGCCTTGAAACGCCGGTCAGCGTGACGCGCGTGAGCCAAAAAATTCCTAATCCAACCTGGACGCCCACGGCAGGTATTCGTGCGCGTTCATTGGCGAATGGGATAACGCTACCGCCCGTTGTGCCTGCCGGGCCAAATAACCCGCTGGGTCGCTTCGCGCTGCGTTTAGGGAT
Source organism: Enterobacteriaceae bacterium UBA3516 (assembly GCA_002377245.1). Lineage (GTDB taxonomy): Bacteria > Pseudomonadota > Gammaproteobacteria > Enterobacterales > Enterobacteriaceae > CBFFRJ01. The sequence goes on along the minus strand of DFPL01000156.1, from coordinate 31,062 downwards.
TGGCCATGGCGAATACCTTATTCACGGCACCAACGCGCCTGACAGCGTGGGTCTGCGCGCGAGTTCAGGATGCATGCGTATGAACGCGGCGGACATCGAGACACTGTTCTCGCAGGTCACTACCGGCACACGTGTGGCCATCATCAACGAACCGGTGAAATATTCGGTCGAACCGGATGGGCGGCATTACATTGAAGTGCATCGTCCGTTGTCCCAGACGCTCGAAGAGAATCCGCAGACGCTGCCCATCTCATTCTCAGCGACGCTTGCAGGCGCTATTGAACAAGGCGGCGGAGACCGGATGTTGATTGATAAGGCGCTTAACCGTCGTGCGGGCTACCCGGTTGCGATACCCGCTAATAAAAACGGTCAGGTTGTGACGCAAGGGGTGGTGTCAGTACAGAACAGTGCGGCAAAGCCAGTGACAGAAGAAGATGAGGCTGGCGCAACGGTGACGCAGTAAATCGGGGAACGGTTGAAGAGAGGCAAAAAAAATGGCGCACAATGTGCGCCATTTCAACACAGGTACTATTACTTACGGTATTTAGTAGCCTGGTTGTCCAAACGCTGGTTAGCGCGTGCTGCGTCGTCTTTAGCAGCCTGAACGTCGGAACGCATTGCGTTCACGTCGTTGCTCAGCTGGTCAACTTTAGCGTTCAGAGTCTGAACGTCAGAAGACAGCTGATCGATTTTAGCATTGCTGGAGCAACCAGCCAGCAGAGTAGAAGCCAGGATTACCGCGCCCAGTACCAGTTTAGTACGATTCATTATAAATACCCTCTAGATTGAGTTAATCTCCATGTAGCGTTACAAGTATTACACAAAGTTTTTTAGGTTGAGAATATTTTTTTGATGGGAATTCACTTAAATTTGATCGTTCGCTCAAAGAAACACCTACTTTGAATAAAACGTTAAAAAAAGTGTGATAAAACAGCAAGCTTCCATCGGATTCATCTTAGATAATAGCCTGTTTAAATAGTGAATTCCGATTTGCTTTTTTATTCATATTAATTTCAGATAAATAAAAAAAGCGCCCTGAGGCGCTTTTTTAATCACAGAACGTTGTCTGGTTATTATTACAGCACGTGCACAGAAGCCGTGTTGGTGGTGCCGCTGGAAACCAGTGCGCCAGAAACCATGACCACGACGTCGCCTTTCTGAGCCAGACCACTCTGTACAGCCAGTTCTTTGCCCTGAAGATAGAAATCATCTGTAGAAGCGATTTCTTCAACCAGCTGCGCCACAACGCCTTTCGTCAGCACGAGCTGGCGAGCGGTGGTTTCATTGGTGGTCAGCGCCAGGATGGTGGCGTCCGGGAAGTATTTACGTACTGCACGCGCAGATTTACCGCCCTGAGTTGCAACCACGATAAGCGGTGCATCCAGTTTCTCAGCGGTTTCAACTGCGCCACGGCACACTGCTTCGGTGATGCGCAGTTTGCGGCTGTCGTTGTTGAAGTCCAGACGGCTGGTCATCACGCGGTCAGTGCGTTCGCAGATGGTGGCCATGATGGTCACGGCTTCCAGCGGGTATTTCCCTTTCGCTGATTCACCAGACAGCATGACTGCATCGGTACCATCCAGAATGGCGTTCGCCACGTCGCCAGCTTCTGCGCGGGTCGGACGTGGGTTTTTGATCATAGAATCAAGCATCTGAGTGGCAGTGATAACCACTTTACGCGCGCGGATACATTTTTCGATCATCATCTTCTGCGCGAAGATCACTTCTTCAACCGGGATTTCAACGCCCAGATCGCCACGTGCAACCATGATGCCGTCAGACGCTTCGAGGATTTCGTCGAAGTTATTCAGGCCTTCCTGGTTTTCGATTTTGGAGATGATCTGGATGTTTTCGCCACCGTGGGCTTTCAGGTGTTGACGGATTTCTTCAACATCAGAGCGCTTACGGATGAAGGAGGCAGCGACGAAGTCAACGCCTTGTTCACAACCGAAGATCAGGTCTTGTTTATCTTTTTCAGCCAGCGCTGGCAGCGCAATGGAAACGCCTGGCAGGTTAACGCCTTTGTTTTCGCCCAGGTCGCCATTGTTCAGTACCTTACAAACAACTTTGTCGCCTTCAATGGCGGTCACTTCCATACCGATCAGACCATCGTCCACCAGCACGGTGTTACCTACCTGCAGGTCTTGGGTGAAGCCAGCGTAGGTCACTGCGACAGTCTCGTTGTTACCGACAACGGTTTTATCCGTTGTGAAGGTGAAGGTCTGACCCGCTTTCAGCGCGACGTCATTACCGCCTTCCAGTTTGATGGTGCGGATTTCCGGACCTTTGGTGTCCAGCAGAATCGCCGCTTTTTTACCGGTTTTGCTCATCACGTTGCGCAAGTTCTGAATGCGCTGGCCGTGTTCAGCATAATCACCGTGAGAGAAGTTCAGACGCATTACGTTCATGCCTGCGTCCAGCATTTTGGTCAACATCTCTTCGGATTCGGTTTTCGGACCGATGGTGCAAACAATTTTGGTCTTTTTCATGACAGTTTTAATCTTTAAGTTGAGAGAGGGAAAGGGAAATCACGCTCCGGTGTGCGCATCGCGCCGGAGTTAAGCTTGTGTTGCGAAAGTTGCGATGCCACAGCCTAAGAATAGGTGACATCAAAAAAGCGTGCAGAGTAATAAAGTGTGCGCGTGTTTCAGCCCAACCGGGTATACAGCGATGTAATGTGAGAAATTTACAGTTCAATGAGCTGAAACCATTCAAGAGTGAATAGGCGGCTATTATACGACGAAAAAGGAGCAAAAGGAAAATGAAAACGCTGTTTCAAAAATCTTCTGTGCAGTTTCACAACGAAGTGTTATCAACGTGTTAAGTTAGCACAAATTTGAATTCAGGGGGGTGACGACCGAGCGGGTCTACTCCCCACGAAAAGCGTCGTTGCTGGCAGAGAACTTATTGTAACGCCGCCGTTTCTTAACACCAACATTGATGAAACAAAAAGGGCAAAACGGCGGCAAGCTTAATCGATTTAGCTATTTAAAATACGCAGTGCTTGCTCATGCAGGCGAGGGCAACCTGACGCAAGAATTTTACCGCCCAACTCCGGGCGATCGCCGCTCAGTGTAGTGACAACCCCACCTGCCTGCTCAATGATGGGTATAAAAGCAACAATATCATAGGGTTGAAGTGAATATTCAAGGCAGAGATCGATCTGCCCGGCCGCCAGCATGGCCATGGCATAGCATTCACCGCCGTAGCGGGTCATCAAGGCCTGTGCATCAAGGGCGGCAAAATTGACCTCTGGCATCTGGCTAATAGGCTCAGGTGAGGTGGTATGCAATATGGCCTGAGCGAGGGGTATCTCTTTGCGGGTATGCATTTGCGCAAGTCCCTGGGGACCGTTGCGCCATGCCTGCTTCCCGTCCCCCCAGAAACGCTCCCCGGTGAAAGGTTGCCCCATCATGCCGAGGTGTCCACGCCCTTCAACCGTTAAGCCAATCAGTGTGCCCCAGACCGGCAGACCACACAAAAAGGGTCGGGTCCCGTCAACCGGATCAAGCACCCATTGCAGCGGGCCGGATCCCGTGGTGCCAAATTCCTCTCCCATGATGGCGTGGTCAGGATAACGGGCATTAATGATGGCCCGCATGGCGCGTTCGGCTTCTCTGTCGGCATCCGTCACCGGATCAAAACGGTAGCCCTCTTTCGGTTTGCTACCCACATGCAAATTCATCTGTGAACGAAAACGCGGCAATGTTTGTTTATCTGCGGCGTCAGTGAGTTCGTGGAGAAAGTCGATATCAGGAAGGGTATAGGCCATGGTTCTGTCCTTAGTGAATGTTCATGACGTTAAACGCGGTGATGCTCGATTATGCTCGATAGTGCATTGTTACGTTAATTTAAACAAGCGGCAGAATGAGAATCGTACGGGATACGCCATTGACGCAGCAATGCAGGACGGCTGAATAAGTCAGGGAGGGCAAAGTTCTTAATATCGCTCAAAAGCGAGATGAAATAATGGCTTAAGGAAGATCTTGAAACAGACGATTACGAGCGACGAGAGAAATATTTCGCTAACAGAAAATTTAAGGAATAGAGGAGGTAAAACAAGGAATATCATGAAATGGTGCGTCCGAGTGGACTCGAACCACCGACCCCCACCATGTCAAGGTGGTGCTCTAACCAACTGAGCTACGGACGCACTGAAGAAATGGTGCGTTCAATTGGACTCGAACCAACGACCCCCACCATGTCAAGGTGGTGCTCTAACCAACTGAGCTATGAACGCATTGTTGTGCCTGACAACGGGGACGAATATTAGCGGCAGGGCGGGAATGTGGCAAGCAGAAAATAGCAATTTTCTTTCTGAATTCACGCGATTGCGGAACAACTGCGCAATGTGCCGAGAAAGTAGCCGCCATCAGGCGGCTGGTAAGGGGTTATCGTGCCGCACGCTGCAAAATAGTCGCGGAAGACTGACGTTGCAGGAAACGCATTCTGAGCATCATGAGGATGGCGGCAGAGGTCAGGCCGATGATGAAGCCGATCCAGAAACCCGCCGGACCCATGCGATCAACCACCAGGTCGGTGAGCGCCAAAATATAGCCTGACGGCAGTCCGAGTACCCAGTACGCCGTGAAGGTAATAAAGAAGATCGAACGGGTATCTTTATAACCACGCAAAATCCCGCTTCCGATAACCTGTATGGAGTCTGATATCTGGTAGATAGCCGCCAGCATCATGAGCTGAGATGCCAGCGTAATCACTTCCGGGTTATCGTTGTACAGCAGGGCGATAGGTTCGCGAAGCGACACGGTAAAAATAGCCGTAAGAACCGCGATGCAAACCCCCACGCCCAGTCCGGTGCGGGCTGCCGTTTGCGCATCCAGTGTTGAACCCTGGCCTAAGCGATATCCCACGCGAATCGTTACGGATGCGGCAATCGATAACGGCAGCACAAACATCAGCGAGCTGAAGTTCAGCGCAATCTGGTGACCTGCGACATCGACAATGCCGAGCGGTGAAACCAACAGCGCGACCACGGCAAATAGCGTAACTTCAAAAAATAGCGCCAGCGCAATGGGCAAGCCTAACTGCACGAGGCGTTTTAACACTGCCCCGTCAGGTTTACTAAAGCCGCTGTCGTTACGGATATCCCGCATAGAGCCGGCACGTTTTACATACGAAAGCATGCAGGCAAACATCACCCAATATACGGCGGCGGTAGCAACCCCACAGCCGATGCCACCCAGTTCAGGCATGCCAAAATGCCCGTAGATAAAGACGTAGTTAACGGGAATGTTGACCAGCAGGCCGAGAAAACCAATCACCATGCCGGGTTTGGTTTTTGCGAGCCCCTCACATTGGTTACGCGCGACCTGGAAAAAGAGATAGCCTGGTGCACCCCAGAGTAAGGTGCGCAGATAACCGACGGCTTTGTCTGCAAGCTCAGGATCAATATTATGCATGGCGCGAATAATATGGCCTGCATTCCACAGCACAATCATGATCAGAATGGAGACGAGTCCGGCCAGCCAAAACCCCTGACGCACCTGATGGGCGATCCGCTCACGTCGTCCGGAACCATTCATTTGCGCAATAACTGGCGTCAGGGCCAGCAAGAGTCCATGACCAAAGAGGATGGCCGGAAGCCAGATGGAAGTCCCAATAGCGACCGCTGCCATATCCGTGGCGCTGTAGCCCCCCGCCATGACGGTATCGACGAACCCCATCGCGGTTTGGGCGATTTGCGCAATCATCACCGGGATAGCCAGTGCTAATAACTGGCGCGCTTCTGTGAAGTACTTCTGCACTGCGAACACCTATATATTGTTGTTATTGGAGAGATAAAAAAACGCCGCCTTAACGGGCAGCCAGAGGAGGAGCAGGGGAATAAGCCAGACTATTGTAGCGAGGATTAGCTAATTATCTAGTGAAAAAACAGTCGCCGGGGTACCAGGGCTGGCAACATGATTTTCCACCTGTTATTGTGCATTCAGAAAGCGGTTACGCCGTGAAAAGGAAATACAGGAGTAGTGGCATGTTTACTGGTATTGTACAGGGCACCGCAAGACTGGTGTCCGTCGATGATAAACCCAATTTCCGTACGCACGTTGTTGAATTACCCGACCATATGCTGGATGGGATTGAAACCGGCGCGTCGATTGCTAATAACGGTTGTTGCCTGACCGTAACAGAGATTAATGGTAGTCACATTAGTTTCGATCTGATGAAAGAAACGCTGCGAATTACCAATCTGGGTGAATTAGCGGTGGGCGATGCGGTTAACGTCGAACGCGCGGCGAAATTTAGTGATGAAATTGGCGGTCACCTGATGTCGGGCCATATTATGACGACTGCTGAAATTTCAAAAATTCTAACCTCAGAAAACAATCGTCAGATCTGGTTTAAAGTTCAGGACCCGACCTTGATGAAATATATCCTGTACAAAGGATTTATTGGCATCGATGGCATTAGTCTGACGGTGGGTGAGGTCACCCCGACGCGCTTTTGTGTGCACCTGATCCCTGAAACGCTGCAGCGCACTACGCTTGGAGCCAAGAAGCTCGGTCATCGGGTGAATATTGAAATCGACCCGCAAACCCAGGCGGTCGTCGACACCGTAGAACGTGTACTGGCCTCGAAAGAAGCCGCGGCGGTAAAAGCTGCCAGCAGCGAAGAGTAAAGGCAAAAAATAAACCCCGACATTTCGGGGTTTATTTTTTAAATTATCGCGCTACGCGTAAGCCATTTTCTATACCCCGACTAAAAACAACCTGCCAGAGCTGAATATCCCGCGCACGAAACGCACCTGCACAGGCGTTCAAATAGTAGCTAAACATTCTTTTAAAACGATCGGAATAGTTCTCTGCAATCTCTGGCCAGCTCGCGAGAAAACGCTCATGCCAGGCCATTAATGTTTTATCGTAATCTGCGCCGAAATTATGCCAGTCTTCCATAACAAAATGGGACTCACTGGCAGTAGCGATCTGGCGCACAGAGGGCAGGCAACCATTCGGGAAAATATAACGGTCTATCCAGGGGTCAACACTGAGATCGGTTTTTTTCGAACCGATGGTGTGAAGCAAGAATAAACCTTCCGGTTTGAGATTGCGGTCCACCACGGCGAAATAGGTGGCATAGTTTTTTGGCCCGACATGTTCAAACATTCCGACAGAGACAATACGATCAAATGGTTCATTGAGATCGCGATAATCCTGCAGACGAATATCAACATCCAGTCCCGCGCAACGTTCCTGAGCCATTTTTTGCTGTTCTGCTGAAATGGTAACGCCTACGACGCTCACGCCATAGCGTTGCGCCATAAATTGCGCCAGTCCTCCCCAACCACAACCAATATCCAGCACCCGCATACCCGGCTGAAGCTGCAGCTTTTCACAAATAAGGGTGAGTTTGGCGATTTGCGCCTCTTCAAGCCCTTGAGCCTCTTTCCAGTAGGCGCAAGAGTATTGCATCTGCGGATCCAGCATACGCGTAAACAGATCGTTGCCCAGGTCGTAATGCTCTTTGCCGACGATCCAGGCGCGTTTTTTTGTTTGCAGATTAAATAATCTTGCCCCGGCGATACGCAGGGTGTCTTTCAAATGATGGGGCAGTTGATGTTCCAGCCCGGCACGCAACACCTGGGTAAAAAAAGTGTCCAGCCGGTCACACTCCCACCAGCCGTCCATGTAGCTTTCCCCAAGCCCCAGTGAACCCTCTTGTAACACGCGTTTAAAAAAATCCGGATGTTTAACCTGGATGTCCGATGCCGCAGAACCGTTAACCTGAATGCCGGCGCGGCTTAATAGCTCGCTTGCTATACGGAACCAGTTATCATCCCGTACGTTTACTTCTTCTATACACGATGAACTCATAACTTCTCCATCACCTGCAAGTGATCGATACCGTCAAAAAGCGTTGCCGCCTTTGGGGTGTGAGAAATATCACGGTGGAACCGTGAGGCTGATATCCGACGTAGAACAGAGGAAGGGAGATACCCTTGCCAGAATGGCCTTCCATGGTGAAACGGGCGCGATCCTGCTCCCGTTAATGCTTACAAAATTTTATTTTAGTACAGCCGAAATTGAGTATAGGCCTCAAAATCGGCTGATACAACCATAAACGATTAGCAGGCTAATCGCACAAATGTCACATAATTACGAGTGCAATCAGGCATGACTGGACGATTCAAGAGACGCTTTCTGGCGACGCGCATTATTTTCACGGCGTTGCATCACGAAACCCAGACCCGCCAGTAGCACAGTCGACACCATTACGCTGGTGGTCGCCAGGAGGGGGAAGGCGATCAGTGCTGATACCACCAGACTGGCGATAAAACACAAGCCCAGTTGCAGTGTGTTCTGCAGCGCAGCAGCCCGACCCGTGGCGTGAGGGAAGGGGCGCAGCGCTTCTGCGACCACGATGGGGTAAATCGCGCCGTTAGCCACGGCCATCAGGCAGAAGGGGATCAGCAGGGCAGTCAGGGAAGCACCAGGCAGCAAGCCCACGGCCCAGGTGGCAATCACGCTGAATGCAAAAGCGACCAACAGCCAGGGCAGCAAGCGCGCGCCAGACCATTTTTGCAGCGCCCAACGGCAGCTATAACCCCCTATCAGGAAGGCGATGGTTTGTGGAACATAGCTCAGGCCAATGATGGTCGGGCCATAACCCATATCATGCAAAATAAAGGGAGAACCGGTCAGCCAGGCAAAGAAGCTGGCGGAGCAGGCGGCATAAATCAGCACGTTACCCCGGTAGGCTTTATCACGCAGCAGGGTGAGAAAGGTCACCGGTTGCGCGTCCGGGGCGGGTTTACGCGGCATAGCGCGCAGACGCAGCGCCGGCAGCATGAGCACCACCGTAATGGCGAAGAGGGTCGCAAAAATGGCCTGCCAGGAAAAATGGGCGAGGATCCAACTGCCAAGCAGTGGCGCGAGGGCGGGAGACAATCCGACCAGCGGCATGATAGTGGCAAAAATACGGTTAGTCCGTTGTGCCGGATAGTGGTCGGTAACCAGCGCCTGCCAGGTGACGGCTGCCGCACAAACGCCCACGGCCTGAATAAAGCGCAAAACCAGCAGCCAGCGGGCATCCTCTACCCAGATCATTCCCAGGCAGCCGAGGGCAAAGATGGCCAGGCCACTTAACAGTACCGGCTTACGCCCATAGCGATCGGACAAGGGCCCCCAAACCAGCTGAGCGACAGCAAATCCGGCAAGGAAGAGGCTCAGCGTCGCGCTGACCACGGCGGCAGAAGTGTGCAAATCTTGCTGAATATTGGCGAAGGCAGGGAGGTACATGTCCGTTGCGAGGAAGCCGAGTACGCTTAATCCCGCCAGCCAGACTAAAAATCCTTTTCCTGGTTGCATGGTAAAAATCTCTTTCTTGTGCAGGTAAACAGGGAAACAGAGTCTAGGGAGTGTAACTTCGGTTGTGAACCGCTAATATTTGCGAATGGGTTTCAAAATTTTTGCAGGCAAAATATGTGGTCAGAATATTCTCTTGAAGTCGTCGATGCAGTGGCTCGCAATGGTAGCTTTAGCGCGGCCGCGCAGGAGCTGCATCGTGTGCCCTCTGCGGTCAGTTATACGGTGCGCCAACTGGAAGAGTGGCTCGCTGTTGCGCTTTTTGAACGTCGTCATCGCGATGTGGAACTCACCCCCGCCGGGGCGCTGTTTTTAAAAGAAGGGCGCTCTGTTATCAAAAAAATGCAGATCACCCGCCAGCAATGTCAACAAATTGCCAATGGCTGGCGTGGTCAGCTGGCCATTGCTGTCGACAATATCGTCAAGCCTGAACGAACCCGGCAGATGATTGTTGATTTCTATCGCCATTTTAGCGATGTAGAACTGTTGGTATTCCAGGAAGTGTTTAACGGCGTTTGGGACGCATTGGCAGATGGCCGTGTGGAACTGGCCATCGGGGCGACGCAGGCGATACCCGTTGGGGGCCGCTATACCTTTCGGGATATGGGCATGCTGAGCTGGAAATGTGTAGTGGCGAGTCATCACCCGCTGGCCGGGATGAAGGCACCTCTCAGTGACGATACCTTGCGCAACTGGCCTTCGCTGGTGCGTGAAGATACCTCACGCTCTCTGCCGAAACGCATAACCTGGCTGCTGGATAACCAGAAACGGGTTGTGGCCCCGGATTGGGAATCGTCCGCCGCCTGCCTCTCCGCGGGATTGTGTGTCGGCATGGTGCCGGCACATTTTGCGCGCCCCTGGCTGGACAAAGGAGAGTGGGTGGCGCTGGAGCTTGAAAATCCTTTCCCGGACGCGGCCTGTTGCCTGACCTGGCAGCAAAACGAAGCTTCACCAGCGTTAAACTGGCTGCTGAGTTATTTGGGGGACAGTGAAACGCTGAATCGGGAGTGGTTGTGGGAGCAGGATTGACCCGCTCCCCTCGCAGAGATTAACGGCGATAATCGCGGAATGGACCATCCGCCACCGAACGACGCTCGATCAGTCGCGGATGGACTTCAATAGACTGGGAGACCTCACGTTTGTTAACGATACGGTCGAGCAGCATATTGAATGCCGTTTCACCCAGCGAATCCTTTGGCTGATGGATAGTGGTCAGCGACGGGGTAAAGTAGCGTGAGTTGCGCACGTTATCGTAACCGATCACCGAAATATCCTGTGGCACACGCAGGCCCATTTCGTCTGCTGCACAGAGGGCGCCCATCGCCATGATATCGCCACCGCAGAAAACGGCGGTGGGGCGGGATGGCTGGGTGAGAATTTGTTGCATGGCGCGATAACCGGACTCCGGTTCGAAATCGCCCTGAACAATCCAGTTTTCCGCTACGCTGATATGCGCTTCTTCCATCGCTTTCATAAAGCCAGCCAGTCGGCCTGCACCGGTATTACGCTCAAGCGGTCCTGGGATGACGCCAATGTCACGATGACCGCGTTCGACCAGATAACGCCCGGCCATGTAGCCGCCTTCAAACGCATTATCGATGACGGTGTCGGTAAAATCGGCTTTAGCTTCACCCCAGTCCATGACCACCATCGGAATATGGCGGTACTCGCCAAGCATAGTCAGCAGGGATTCCGGGTACTCTGAACACATCACCAGTAAACCATCAACGCGCTTTTGCGCCATCATCGACAGGTAGGCGCCTTGTTTTTCAAAATTGTTCCAGGCGTTACCCAAAATGAGGGTATAGCCTTTCTGGAAACAGTTCTTCTCAACGGCTTCGATTATCTCGGCAAAATAGGCCGCTTCGCTGCTGGTGGCCAGCAAACCGATGGATTTTGTGTGATTCACCTTCAGGCTACGGGCGACGGCACTCGGCGAGTAGTGAAGCTCCTTAATGGCCGCCCACACAGCATTACGCGTCTCTTCAGCGACGAAACGGGTTTTGTTAATAACATGTGATACGGTTGTGGTGGAAACGTTTGCTCGCTTCGCTACGTCTTTGATCGTTGCCATCAGATGTCACTCCATGCCATATCATAAGCTCCTGAAAATGCTAAAGGTAAACGTTTGCCTGCCTTCACCCTTTCACCGCGCGATGTACTGTTTTACGCCGGGAAAAAGACATTGGACGTCAGGAGGGGAGTCAATGGCCGGTACGCTAATAAATTTAGCGTCGAATTTTGTCTTATCTTGACCAAAAGGGGAAGCGCTAAAACGTATATCAATCTAAATCCTGCAAGATTTTTACGTTTATTTGTGCAAAAATGCGCTACCTCACTTTTTATGGGGTAATAGGAAAGGAGAAAAATTGATGAGCACCGACCTGAAGTTTTCTTTAGTGACGACTGTCATTGTGCTGGCCCTGATTGTTGCGGGTGCGATGACGGCGGCTCTGCACTGAGTTACCCCGAGGGAGAGTTCTCTCCCTCGCTGTTTTCTTCTTCTATTATCCCGAATTCAGCAATACTCTTTTCGCGTTTCACTCACTTCTGTTTTTTGTGAACGCTGTCATACTTTTGACTTCTGTGACGGTGTCGGCCAACGACACGGCATTTCCGGAGTCAATAAATCATGAAAGTAAATTATCCACTGCTTGCCCTGGCGATAGGCGCCTTTGGCATCGGTACCACCGAGTTTTCCCCGATGGGACTGCTGCCCGTCATTGCACGGGGCGTCGATGTATCGATTCCGGCAGCGGGAATGCTGATCAGTGCCTATGCCATAGGTGTCATGGTGGGGGCCCCCCTTATGACGTTGCTGCTTTCCCATCGCGCGCGGCGTAATGCACTGATTTTTTTGATGGCAATCTTTACGCTTGGCAATGTGTTGTCCGCCATCTCGCCTGATTACACCACGCTTATGCTGTCGCGCATTATTACCAGTCTCAATCATGGCGCATTCTTTGGACTGGGTTCGGTGGTTGCCGCAAGCGTAGTGGCAAAAGAGAAGCAGGCCAGTGCGGTTGCCACCATGTTCATGGGGCTGACGATTGCTAATATCGGCGGGGTGCCGGCGGCGACATGGCTCGGTGAAACCATTGGCTGGCGGATGTCATTCCTTGCCACAGCGGGCCTTGGCATTATTGCGATAGTCAGCCTTTATCTCTCCTTGCCAAAAGGTAATGCCGGAGAGCGACCCGATGTACGTAAAGAACTCTCCGTACTGATGCGTCCGCAGGTGGTATCCGCTTTGCTGACAACCGTACTGGGCGCCGGGGCGATGTTTACGCTTTATACCTATATCTCGCCTGTACTGCATGATATAGCCGACGCAGGACCCGCATTTATTACCGCAATGCTGGTGCTCATTGGCGTAGGGTTCTCTTTGGGGAATTATCTGGGTGGCAAGCTGGCTGACCGTTCTGTGACCGGAACCCTGAAAGGTTTCTTGCTGTTATTGATTGCCATCATGTTGGCGATCCCCTGGCTTGCACGCAGTGAAGTTGGCGCGGCGATCGGCATGGTTGTATGGGGTGCTGCCACCTTCGCGATTGTGCCGCCCCTACAGATGCGGGTTATGCGTGTCGCGCATGAAGCACCTGGTCTCTCTTCTTCAGTCAATATCGGCGCGTTCAACCTGGGAAATGCGCTGGGGGCAGCAGCGGGGGGCGCGGTGATTTCAGGTGGTCTCGGCTATGTCTTTGTTCCGGTAACCGGGGCGGTGATTGCCGGGATGGCATTACTGCTGGTGCTGTTGTCCGGTCGCGGTGCGACTAATCCAGCCTGTGCGACCGCTGAATAAATAAAAAGCAGGAGGTTTACCCTCCTGCTTTTTACCTGCGTTTCAAGGTTATGACCTGCCATCACGCTCGAGGCAGCATATTTATCGAATGGTTTTAGGCGTGACCACGCGGCGGGCGCCAACATAATGACGCTGCCAGTAGTCTTCGCTTAACGACGTTATCTGGATATCCTGGCCGCTACGCGGAGACTGGATAAATTTGCCGTTGCCTACATACACACCCACGTGGTCAGCTGTACCGCGACCTTGAGTACGGAAAAATACCAGATCGCCGCTTTCCAGCTCTGCGACGTTGACCGGAGAGGCATCACGCAGGTGATACATCTCGTTCGCGGTACGAGGGATACGGAATTTTACGAGGTCTTTGTAGGCGTAATACACCAGTCCACTGCAATCAAAACCGGTCATTGGAGAGGTGCCGCCCCAATGGTAAGGCTTGCCAATCTGGTTCATCAGCTTTGACATTGCGGTTTTCTGAATTTTTTGCATCCGCACTTTGTGCGCTTCAGAAATCGTGACGGGTTTGCTTCCTTTCACTTTTACACATTGCGATTTATGGCCTTTACGCTTTGTGCATTTTTCGGTCATAGCAATAACCGGAGCGGGAACCTTGCTGGATTTACTATGACGGGGAGTATTCTTGCTGGTTTTACTGCTTGCGGTTTTCTTGCTGACGGTCGAGGTTTTTTTTGCCGTCGTTACTTTTTTATTTTCGGCTTTCGCCGTTGCCCTGGAGGCGGTGCCACTGCTTTTCTTTGATGTTTTATTGGTCTGACTATTTTTCTTACGTTCGGATGCTTTCACTACGTGCGACTTATTGACGGCCGCGCCTCGCGTTTGCTCAGATGCCGTTGCTAAAGGTGTAAATGTCAGCGTAGTGAACAACAAAGCACAGAGCGTGATTGAAGCTTTTTGAATTCGCGCCACTGAGCAATCCCCTGGATAAGTGCAGGCATTCAATAATGCTTGCGTATGATTTAGAACCGCGTCGATTCTAATCCATAAAAAGCAGAAAAGTTAATAGGCTTTTTGCATCTAAAACTCTGTTTCGTTAGCAAGCGCAAAAAAAAGCACCAGTTATGCCCCTCATAAGCTCAATTGTTGAACTATCACGCGGCGGGAGAGGGGCCACCATGGGCACTTACGACGTAGATGCGGGTGACAGACGATAAAATAATGAGTGGTGAACAAAATGTTATTTTCCGTTGCTCGCATGAACCGTTACAATGACAGTTATCTGCCGATAAGAAGTTGAAGGAAGCAAGACAATGAGCACTACTCTTGAAAAAATCCAGACCCAAATCGCTGAGAACCCAATTCTGCTTTACATGAAAGGTTCTCCTAAACTGCCAAGCTGTGGTTTCTCCGCACAGGCTGTACAGGCGCTCTCTGCGTGTGGCGAACGCTTTGCTTACGTAGATATCCTGCAAAACCCGGATATTCGTGCTGAGTTGCCAAAATACGCTAACTGGCCGACGTTCCCGCAGCTGTGGGTCGACGGTGAGCTGGTCGGCGGTTGCGATATCATCATCGAAATGTATCAGCGCGGCGAACTGCAGCCGTTGATTAAAGAGACGGCTGCGAAGTACAAATCTGAAGAGCCGGGCGCAGAGTAATCTCTTAGCGCAAAAGAAAAGCGACCCTCGGGTCGCTTTTTTTATGCCTGTTCATCACCTGGCGGTAAAGGCCAACCGCCGAGGCGTTTCCACCGATTCACTATTTCACAAAACAGCAGGGCAGTTTGTTCAGTATCGTATAGAGCGGAATGGGCCTGAGCGGCATCAAAATCAAGCCCGGCCGCCGCACACGCTTTGGAAAGCACCGTTTGCCCAAGAGCCAGTCCGCTTAAAGAGGCCGTATCAAACGTCACGAAAGGGTGGAAGGGGTTGCGCTTCAGTGAGGCACGCTCTGCCGCAGCCATCATAAAGCTGTGATCAAAGGTGGCATTATGGGCCACCATGATGGCGCGGTTGCAGTTGCTGTCTTTGATCCCTTTGCGCACCATTTTGAAGATGGCATGCAGGGCGTCGTACTCGTTCACGGCACCGCGCAGGGGGTTGCTCGGATCGATACCGTTAAAGGCCAGCGCTTCAGGCTGTAAATTAGCCCCTTCAAACGGCTCAACATGGAAATGCAGTGTCTCATCAGGCATCAACCAACCTTCTGAATCCATTTTCAACGTGATTGCAGCGACTTCGAGTAATGCATCAGTTTTGGCATTAAACCCGGCGGTTTCAACATCAATAACGACTGGGTAAAAACCACGAAAACGGTCGCACAGACCGGTGAGTTGAGCATTATCGGACATCTGAATCTCTTGGAATGGGAAAATGGCAGCGCATTATGGCAAATTTTGGGAAGGGATGGAAACGACGGGCGCACGGGGGCGCCCGTAACGATCAATTGCCCAGACCGCGTCCGGCATCTTTGGCTTCAATCAGCTCAACTTTATAGCCATCGGGATCTTCGATAAAGGCGATAACCGTAGTACCGCCTTTGACCGGGCCGGCTTCACGGGTCACGTTGCCACCGTTCTGGCGAATGCGTTCGCACGCTTGTGCGGCATTGTCCACTTCCAGTGCAATGTGGCCGTATGCAGTACCGAGCTCATAGCTGTCTACATCCCAGTTATAGGTCAGTTCCAGTACTGCGGTTTCAGATTCCGGGCCGTAACCCACGAAAGCCAGAGAGTACTTATATTCAGGGTTTTCGCTGGTGCGCAGCAGGGACATCCCCATGACGTTGGTATAAAAATCAATGGAACGCTGCAGGTCGCTAACGCGAAGCATGGTATGGAGAAAGCGCATAATATCCTCTTTTGCGTAAGTGAATTCTTATTCGAAACAGAGTTTTAGTATAGCGGCGAATCCTTGCCGCTATCAATCGAGGGATTATAAAGAGGGGTAATCGGTGTAACCTTCTGCACCACCACCGTAGAAGCTCTCCGGGCGTTGCGGGTTCAATGCGGCTTTGTGCTTCAGGCGCTCAACCAGATCCGGGTTAGCAATATAGTCGCGACCAAAGGCCACGGCGTCGATTAACCCTTTGCCGATCAGATCTTCTGCTTTTTCCAGGGTGTAAGCACCCGCACCAACGATAGGCCCATGGAAACGCTCGCGCACTTTCTGGCGGAAGGCTTCGGTGTAAGGCTCGCCGCCAGCCCAATCCGGCTCGGACATGTGCAGATAAGCGATGCCGCGTTTACCCAACTCTTCAATCAGATACAGCGCATCCGCTTCTTCATTCGGACCATTATCGGTGTTCTGGAAAGAGCCGATAGGGGAAACACGAATACCGATACGATCGGCACCCCAGGCTTCGCTGACGGCATCAACCACTTCCAGCACCAGACGTGCGCGGTTTTCAACGCTGCCACCGTATTGATCGGTACGCTGATTCGCAGACGGAGAGAGGAACTGGTGCAGCAGATAGCCATGCGCAGAATGCAGCTCAACAAGATCAAAACCGGCTTCGCGGGCGTTGATTACTGCCTGACGGAAATCATTCACGATCCCTGGGATCTCGTCGGTTTCCAGCGCGCGAGGAACAGAGGTCTCTTCACGGGTTGGGTTACCGTTCGCATCACGAAGAGAAGTACGGGTCCCTGCGGCAATCGCAGACGGGGCGACCGGTGCCTGTCCACCCGGTTGCAGGGTGTGGTGAGAGATACGACCGGTGTGCCACAACTGGACGGCGATACGGCCATCTTCAGCGTGAACGCCATCGGTTATTTTTTTCCATGCGGCAATTTGCTCCGGGCTGTGAAGACCCGGTGCGCCCGCATAACCTTTTGCCTGCGCGGAGATCTGTGTAGCTTCGCTGATGATCAAACCAGAGCTGGCACGCTGACGATAATATTCGGCCATCAGCGGGGTAGGAATATCGCCCGGCTCGATGCTACGCAGACGCGTCAGGGGTGCCATAAATACACGGTTTGGCGCGGTAATTGCACCCACTTGCAAAGGGGTAAATACGTTACTTGACATAGATTCTCCTGAATAGACCGGTCGACTAGTAATAGTTTAAATAAAAACGCCTGTCAGGCAGGCGCTGCAATAATGGTTTGCGCGTGGGCCAGGGCACTTTCCAGTGGCACGGCACTGCGTGAAATCTTGGCTTGTAAATTTGCGCCCAGCCAGAGCGCATAAAGCACCTGAGCCTGCGTTTGTGCGTCACCCGGGAAGGTCAGACATTTTTCAAGGCGCCCGTTCTCCAGCGCACTCGCCAGCAGAGTGATAATCTGGCCGGCCCCTTTGTCCATTGCCGTACGCATGGTTTCGGACAGGTCACACACCTCGGCAGAGAGCTTCACCGTAAGGCAGCCGCTGATAATGCCCTGGTCGCAAAATTGCACCAGCGTGTGGCGGTAATACGCCAGCAGACGATCCCGGTAATTGCCTTCGCCATGGGCAAAATGGTCTGCGAGCCGTTGATGGTAACCAGCATAGTGCCGCTCCAGTAACGCCACGCCAAACGCTTCTTTTGAACGAAAATAGTGATAGAAAGAGCCCTTAGGCACTTCCGCCGTTTTCAATAATTCGCTCAACCCCATTCCGGTAAAACCCCGGTGCATACAAAGTCGCTCGCCGGTGGCCAGGAGGTGTTCGCGGGTATCGTGTTCGCTGTTTCTGCTCATGGAGTGGCACTCTACTAGACCGATCGGTCGGGTGCAAGTGGCAATAGATGCGCTTTTTCGACTTGCAGGTTAGGGCCTGACCGTCTTCAATGAAAGGTATGAGAGCAGAGAGAGGGTCAGACGTGGCAGAGCAACTGGAATTCTTCCCCGTTCAAAGCCCGTGCCGGGGAATATGCCAGTCCGATGAACGGGGATTTTGTCGCGGCTGTCTGCGTAGCCGTGAGGAGCGGTTTAACTGGCAAACGATGACCGATGCTCAAAAGCAAGAGGTGCTTCGCCTGTGCCGCCAGCGCTTATTGCGCAAATTACGTGCGAATAAAACCAGTCCACCTGAAGAACCTCAGCAGCCTTCACTTTTTTGACGCCATAATTGCGTATACTCAGCAGAAATTATTGTTGAGGAAGTGGTTATGGTTCAGCGAATTACCCTTGCACCGCAAGGACCAACGTTCTCCCGTTTCGTGATGGGCTACTGGCGTTTAATGGACTGGAATATGTCTGCGCGCCAGTTGGTGAGCTTTATTGAAGAGCATCTTGATCTCGGTGTGACCACCGTCGACCATGCCGATATCTACGGTGGTTACCAGTGTGAAGCGGCGTTTGGTGAAGCAATGAAACTGGCGCCGCAGCTGCGCAGCCGGATGGAAATTGTCACCAAATGCGGCATTGCCACCACGGCGCGCAAAGAGCATGCCATTGGTCACTACATTACTGAGCGCGATCATATTATCGCCAGCGCCGAGCAGTCGCTCACTCATCTGGCGACCGATCATCTTGATTTACTGCTTATTCACCGCCCGGATCCATTGATGGATGCCGATGAAGTCGCGGAAGCATTCCTGCACCTCCATCAAAGTGGGAAAGTGAGCCATTTCGGTGTTTCCAATTTTACGCCAGCCCAGTTTGCCTTACTGCAATCACGTCTGCCGTTTACCCTGGCCACCAACCAGGTTGAGCTTTCACCGATACACCAGCCGTTATTGCTCGACGGCACCCTCGACCAGCTCCAGCAACTGCGTGTCCGCCCGATGGCGTGGTCCTGCCTTGGCGGAGGCCGTTTGTTTAATGACGCTGAATTCCAGCCGCTGCGTGATGAACTCGCACAGGTGGCGCAGGAACTGAATGCTCAAAGCATTGAGCAGGTCGTGTATGCCTGGGTTATGCGTCTGCCGTCGCAGCCCCTGCCAATAATCGGTTCCGGGAAAATTGAGCGTGTACGCTCTGCGCTGGTGGCAGAAAGCCTCAATATGACGCGCCAGCAGTGGTTCCGTATTCGTAAAGCGGCGCTGGGTTATGACGTACCCTAACGTGCCATGAAGCACAGTTTCCGGTGAATCTTTTCTCCTGCGTTAAACTTACAGGGGAAAAGTGAAAACCGGAGGTCTTATGAAGCGTTTTAGTCTGGCAATCGTAACGCTGTTCGTCTGCGCAGGGGCGCAGGCGGCCAGTGAAAAAGTCGAGATGAACCTGGTAACACCGCAGGGAACGGGGCAGTCTATCGGGACGGTCTCCATTGCTGAAACCGACAAAGGGCTGACGTTTACGCCCGATCTTAATGGTCTTCCCCCAGGCGAACATGGCTTTCATGTGCATGCTAAAGGGAGCTGCGAACCTGCGTTAAAAGAGGGCAAGCCCTCCGCTGCTGAAGCCGCAGGCGGGCACCTTGACCCCCACACCACGGGTAAACATGAAGGCCCAGAGGGGATGGGGCACCTGGGCGATTTGCCAGTGCTGGTTGTAAATAATGATGGCAAAGCCACTGACGAGGTGGTTGCGCCGCGCCTGAAAAAACTTTCAGAAGTGAAAGATAAAGCGCTCATGATCCACGTGGGCGGCGACAACATGTCCGATTCGCCTAAACCGTTGGGCGGCGGCGGAGAACGTTATGCCTGTGGCGTCATCAAGTAAGGGCGCTGTCGATTGAGCCGGCGGTTGGCGCCAGTTCCAGCTGGGAAAGTGAGCAGTGCAAGCGCCAGATAACCGCCGCGAGTTCGCGGGCAGCAGGCTGATGATGGTGGGCCAGCGTATCGCAGATGCGCTGGAACTCCGCCAGGGTCACGGCCAGGGGGCGTTGCTGAACGCCCCGTTCGCTCATCACATCACGCAGTAAACTCAAACAGAGGTCCCGAACCTGACTCAATGGGTCTGAGCGTGCCTCCCATTTTCTCAACTGCCACACCACGTGAGAACAGTTGAGTAAAACCACTCCCCAACGTAATAACCATCGACGAGCGAGCGCATCCTGGCTGGTACTCAACTGACTAATGTGATGATAAACCACCGACTCGAACTCATGCTCATTGCGTGTGGGGCGGCGACTCAGTTGATCGATAAATTCACGACGTAACGCGCGTATCTGACGGCGACTTTTGCGCGCATCAGAACCGGGGCGAAGAACAGCGAACGCCAGCCATGACAATGCCACACCAAGAATTTTGGCCAGATCGTCATTAAGAAAATCTGCCAGATCGTAAACCGGGGGATTAGTGACCGAGATGAAGGAGCCCATAAAGACAATGAGCTGCCCCCACAGTCCGGCCTGTTTCGGCATCTGCAATTTAAACAGTTGCATCGTTGCCAGCAGGGGAAACAGGAACAGTAAAAAAATCCAAAGCTCACTGATTTGTACCATCAGGCCAAACTTAACCACAAAACTAAACAGCGTTAGCAGGAACAGCGTGCGTAGCAACAAAGTGAGAGAGCGGAAGGGGGCGGGAGATACGGAATAAAGCACACAGCTGATTGCGGCCAGCGTCAGAGCGGCGGAACCTGACTCCCACTGAGAAGTAATCGTCCATGCCCCCACCAGGCTCAGGGCACAAAAGCTGCGTAACCCGCTCCAGAGCGCTTCGGTATTATCGGTGTAGCGCGTCAGTCCAGCCCGGGGCGGCAAACGATATTCGGTCACCGGGGTGGCATTTTCAACGCGCGCAAGCCAGCGACTGCTATTAAGATACAGGCGACAGAAATAGCGCAAACGCTGCCAGAACGCCTGATGTTTGTAGTCCCCATCGTCGCAAGGTTTCAGAGGGGCAATAATTCGCGCCACGGTATACAGATCTGTCTGCGGCTTCGCCAGCGCAACGATTAATGCGTCGATGATGTCACGGGTCGACGGGGGGGCATCGGGCCAATTAACCAGCATTCTGCGCAGGCTGGAGATAACACTGGTCAGACGCAGCTGCTGGTGAAGTAAGTAGTTGAGTAAGGCATTCTGCCGGCGGAAACGATAATGGCTCCAGAAGGCCTGAATGCGCAACAGGTTCATTGTCAGGATCTGACCTATGACGCTCTCGTGCGCGGTGCGGATGGCATCGGTACTCTCGGGCTGCAACAACAAACTGGCATGCTCCAGCAAGCGCGCATGCATTTTTTTCAGTGCCGACAGCAGCGTGGTGCCGTCCGACGTGCTGGGCAGGATCATCATCATCATGCCGCCGCATAAAATGCCCAACATAACCTCGCAGACGCGGGCCTGAGCGATGTCCCAAAGCTCGGTGGTGTCGGTGATATTAACCACCGGAAAAGCAATAATTGCTGCGGTATAACCGGCGAGCTGAAAGGCGTAAGCCACATTGTTACTGAACTGAGCGCAAGCCCAGGTGCATAACCCTATCCAGCCTGCCATCGCAAAAAGAAACAGCCAGGGATCGTTGAGTGTATGGCCGGCTATCATCAGAGCGGCGCAGGCCCCCATCAAACTCCCCGCTACCCGGCCAAGACTTTTACTGATCACGCCGCCAACGGTAGGAAAACTCACCACCGCGGCGGAGGTCATTGCCCAGTAGGGCTCATCCAGGTTGAGACAATAGGCAATGGTGAGGGCGAGGCACATGGCCACACTGTTACGAATGGCATAGCGCCACTGCCCGGACGTCGCCGTTGACCAGGGGAAGGGGATGGGGCCTTTCACACTCAACGCTCAATCGACACGGTGCAGGTGGTGCCGGATATCAATGTCACTCCAGCGGGCAGCGCATCAAACTGGATACGCACCGGAACACGCTGCGCCAGGCGAACCCAGGGCACGTTGGGTTTGATGTCGGGGACCAGTCCACTGTCCGTTTCTACGCTTTGGTCGTAGATGGCGCGCCCGATACTGGAAACGTGACCCTGTAACGTAATGTTCCCGCTATATAACACAATTCTGGCGATGTCGCCCTGGCGAATATGGCGCAGTTTGGTCTCTTCAAAATAGCCCACGACATAAAATGAATGGCTGTCGACAAGGGCAAAAACCGGCTCTCCTGCCGTGGCGTAGTTACCCTTACGGGTTGTGAGATTGGTCACCCAACCGTCCACCGGGGCTTTAACCGTGGTTTGCTCGCGCTGCCATTTCGCCTGTTCCAGTTGAGCCTGCGCGACGGCGACACTGGCTTGCATCGCTTTGACATTGATATTGGCGGTGTCGAGATCTTCAGCCGAAATATACCCCCTGGACAAATGGCGTCGGCGGTTGGCTTCGTTATTGGCTTTGGAAAGATCGGTCTGCGCACGCGCCAGCTGCGCCTGCGCATTGAGTACTGCGATGTCGTAAGGGGTCTCGTCAATGCGAAATAAAACGTCACCGGCTTTGACGAACTGATTATCTTTAATATTGAGCGTAGTGATACTTCCTGAGACCTGCGGAGTAATACTGACCTGCTCAGCACGCACTTTCCCATCGCGTGTCCAGGGAGACTGCATATAAAAGTTCCATAACCACCATCCGGCAACAAGGGCAACTGCCAGAACCAGTAACGTCGAAAAGTATTTCAGGGATTTTAATTGCATAGTCAAAACGCCATCAACAGGGCCAGCGATGCGCCAATCGCAATCACAAACAGGGAAAGGTCCATCAAAATGGGGTGCCAGATATCACCCGCATACATCCAGTCACGCAGAAACCGGTGTACGATCAGCCAGAGTAAGAAGCCCAACATTACGGCTTTGAAAATCGGCGGAAAGTAGACCGAGGCGCCGAAAATCAGGTCCTGCAGGGGCAACGCAGGGGAGTGAAGGGGTAACGTCACGAGTTTTAATCCTTTGAAAGCATCGCTGGTTCATTTTTAAAGCATAGATTCATCGCGCAGAGGAGGAAAGGAAGCAGTGACGACGCGAGCAGAGCAATGCATTTGTTTTAGAAATATAAATGCTGCACACTATTCTAAAATCAGTATAATAACTTAGCAAGCTAATTATAAGGAGATGAAATTGGAATCGCCATTAGGTTCTGATCTGGCACGCTTAGTGCGCATCTGGCGTGCATTAATTGACCATCGCCTGAAACCTCTGGAATTGACGCAAACGCATTGGGTTACGCTGCATAACATTCATCAGCTTCCACCCGATCAGTCGCAAATTCAACTGGCAAAAGCGATTGGCATTGAGCAGCCTTCGCTGGTGCGCACTTTGGACCAACTGGAAGAGAAAGGTCTTATTTCTCGACAGACGTGTGCCAACGATCGCCGTGCAAAACGGATTAAATTGACAGAAAAAGCGGACCCTATCATCGAAGAGATGGAAACGGTCATCAAGAAAACGCGGGGAGAGATACTTTCCGGGATTTCTGCCCAGGAGCTAGAACTGTTAATCAGTCTGATTTCGCGGTTAGAACAAAATATCAATGAACTGCAGTCGAAAGACTAAAATGCAAAAAGCCTTGTTAAAACAAGGCTTTTTTTTCGTCAAACGCTTGCGACCACCACATTCAACTTAACGCGGTGATACGGTAACCTGACGACCATTGGTTGCCAGTGCCACACGTTGGCCTGCTGCGAAACGGGAGTTGCCCTGTTTCTGCACGACCATAATGCTGCTGCCATCGTCTTTACGAATTTCCAGCTCGACGCCCTGGGATTTATTCATCGCTCCCTGCACGCCCTGACCTGCAACGCCGCCGGCTACGGCGCCTGCTGCGGTTGCCAGCGAGCGCCCGGTGCCACCGCCCACGGTGTTACCCAGGAAACCACCCAGCACTGCACCACCCAACGCGCCGATCACGTTGCTGTCATCGCCGCCCTGAATCTGCACCGGACGAACGTTGACAATGGTGCCGTAAGTGACATTTTGCACCTGTTTGGCTTCAGAGGCGGTATAGACGTCTCCGGAGAGCGAATTATCGTTAACACAACCAGCCAGAGTGAAACCAACCAGCGTAACTGCCAGTGCACGTAACATCATTTATGAATCTCCTGTTCACCAAAACGCGCTCGGATGAGCATCCGTCATGAGTAAATTATATGGCATCTCGCCATTCCTGGTCATGTCTTCTGCCAAAACGTGACAGAAATAATAGCCAAACCGGGTTTAACCCTTTTTAAACGAACCGATTATAAGCCAGCGGGGGCTATTTGAGACGGGAGAAAGTCTGACTTGATTGTTAAAAAGTATTTGTAATCGATAGTCAGGGTCACTGTTTTATGGTGGAGTGATAGGCCTCAGTTTTGCAAAGAAGGAAGGCGTATGAAATCGGGTCGCTACATTGGCGTGATGTCGGGAACGAGTCTGGATGGGGTAGATGTGGTTCTCGCGACGATTGACGAACGGATGGTGGCACAACAGGCAAGTTTAACCTGGCCTATGCCCATCGCCTTGAAGGAGGCGATTCTGAACGTCTGCCAGGGCCAACAGCTGACCCTCTCGCAACTGGGCCGTCTGGACAGTCAGTTAGGTAAGCTCTTTGCCGATGCTGTTCAGGCGTTGATGACACAAGAGCGTCTTACTGCCAAAGATATCGTGGCGATTGGCTGCCACGGTCAGACCGTCTGGCATGAACCCACTGGCGATGAGCCCCATACCCTGCAAATCGGCGATAATAATCAGATTGCTGCCCGTACCGGTGTAACCGTGGTGGGGGATTTTCGTCGGCGCGATATCGCGCTCGGTGGGCAGGGCGCGCCGTTGGTGCCTGCTTTCCATCAAGCTTTACTCATGCACCCGACGGAACGTCGCATGGTGCTTAATATTGGTGGTATTGCCAATATTTCTCTGCTCATTCCCGACAAGCCGGTCAGAGGCTATGACACCGGGCCGGGGAATATGCTGATGGATGCCTGGATCTGGCGTCAGCTTGGCAAACCCTACGACAAAGATGCGCAGTGGGCGAGCGGGGGAAAGATTATCCTGCCGTTACTGCAAAATATGTTGAGCGATCCCTACTTCGCCGCGCCAGCGCCGAAAAGCACCGGCCGGGAATATTTCAACTATGGCTGGCTTGAACGCCACCTTGCGCATTTCCCGGCGCTGGATCCCCGTGACGTTGAAACGACGCTGGTGGAGCTGACTGCCGTGACCATTTCAGAGCAGGTGTTGCTAAGCGGAGGTTGCGAGCGGTTGCTGGTCTGCGGCGGCGGCAGTCGCAACCCACTGGTGATGGCGCGTCTCTCTGCGCTGTTACCGGGCACGGAAGTGACCACAACCGATGAAGCCGGTATCAGCGGTGATGATATGGAGGCGCTCGCCTTTGCATGGCTTGCCTGGCGTACCCTGGCAGGTTTACCCGGCAATCTCCCCTCTGTAACGGGAGCCTCTCAACCCACCGTGTTGGGGGCAATTTTTCCCGCCAATCCACGACAGAATCAGAGTTAACTGACGTTCACCTCGCCAGCGTACCGTTAGACTCCAGGTTTTAGGGAGGATGTTTGTCGCATCCTCCAGGACCTGGACCGTCGTGGAATTGCCTTATGAAAAAAATACTCATCGCCTGTCTGCCCGCACTGCTCGCCGGATGCAGCTACTACAATCAGTTTGTCGAGAGAATGCATACCGATACGTTGGCCTATCAGTGTGAAGAAAAACCCCTGACCGTGAAGCTCAATAAAACGCGTCAGGAAGCGAGCTTTGTCTATGACGACAAATTGCTGACCCTTGAACAAGGTCTGTCGGCGTCAGGTGCACGTTACACTGATGGTGTTTACGTCTTCTGGTCAAAAGGCGACAGCGCCACGGTCTACAAACGCGACCGCATTGTGCTGAACAACTGTCAGCTACAGAATCCGCAGCGTTGAGATTTTTGCAGGGGGGGCGCACAATAGCCCCACCTAATGACTCATAACGCTAACGCCATGTCTGATAACGATCAATTGCAGCAAATTGCACACCTGCGCCGTGAATACACCAAAGGCGGACTTCGCCGCAACGACCTGCCTGCTGAGCCACTGCCTCTGTTTGAACGTTGGCTGGGCCAGGCCTGTGAAGCCAAACTTGCCGACCCCACTGCAATGGTGGTCGCGACAGTCGACGAAAGCGGTCAACCTTATCAACGTATTGTCCTGTTAAAACATTATGACGAGCGCGGTCTGGTGTTCTACACCAACCTGGGCAGCCGTAAAGCACAGCAGATCGAGAAAAACCCGGCCATCAGCCTGCTTTTCCCGTGGCATATGCTGGAGCGTCAGGTCATGGTGATTGGTAAGGCCGAACGTCTCTCTACGCTTGACGTTGTAAAGTATTTCCACAGTCGCCCGCGCGACAGCCAGATTGGTGCATGGGTTTCTCAGCAATCCAGCCGCATCTCGGCCCGTGGCATTCTGGAAAGCAAGTTCCTCGAACTCAAACAAAAGTTCCAGCAGGGTGAAGTCCCGCTGCCAAGTTTCTGGGGAGGGTTCCGCGTCACTATTGAACAAATGGAATTCTGGCAGGGCGGTGCTAACCGTCTACACGATCGTTTTTTGTATCAACGCGAAAACGATGCCTGGAAAATTGATCGCCTCGCCCCTTAATCCCTAAAAAATGTTGTGCTAAGCGCTGGTGCTCCTGCATCCGGCGCTTTATTCTATGTAACTTTCGCAGCTGGCGGAAAGTCGTGTACCGGCAGAGGTGCAGTCGTTTTAAATGGAGAATTTGATGGCAAGCAGTAACTTGATTAAACAATTGCAAGAGCGCGGGCTGGTAGCCCAGGTGACGGACGAAGAAGCGTTAGCAGAGCGACTGGCGCAAGGCCCGATCGCGCTCTATTGCGGCTTCGATCCCACCGCTGACAGCTTGCATTTGGGGCATCTTGTTCCTTTGTTATGCCTGAAACGCTTCCAGCAGGCAGGTCATAAACCTGTCGCACTGGTGGGCGGCGCAACGGGTCTCATTGGCGACCCCAGCTTTAAAGCCGCCGAGCGTAAACTGAACACCGAAGACACCGTGCAGGAGTGGGTGGATAAAATCCGCAAACAGGTCGCGCCTTTCCTCGACTTTGACTGTGGCGAAAATTCAGCGATTGCAGCCAACAACTACGACTGGTTTGGCGGCATGAACGTGCTGACTTTCCTGCGTGATATCGGCAAGCACTTCTCTGTTAACCAGATGATCAATAAAGAAGCGGTGAAACAACGTTTGAACCGTGACGATCAGGGGATTTCGTTTACCGAGTTTTCATACAACCTGCTGCAGGGTTATGACTTCGCCTGTCTGAACAATTTGCACGGTGTGGCGCTGCAAATCGGGGGCTCCGATCAATGGGGTAACATTACCTCCGGTATCGACCTGACCCGTCGCCTGCATCAGAACCAGGTCTTTGGCCTGACGGTTCCGCTGATAACCAAAGCGGACGGCACCAAGTTCGGTAAAACCGAAGGCGGCGCAGTCTGGTTAGATCCGAAGAAAACCAGCCCGTACAAGTTTTACCAGTTCTGGATCAACACCGCAGATGCTGACGTTTATCGCTTCCTGAAATTCTTCACCTTTATGGACATCGCGGACATCAATGCATTGGAAGAAGAAGATAAGAACAGCGGTAAAGCGCCACGTGCCCAGTACGTACTGGCCGAGCTGGTGACGAAACTGGTGCACGGTGAAGACGGTCTGGTGGCGGCAAAACGCATCACCGAAAGTCTGTTCAACGGTACCTTGAGCGATCTGAGCGAAGCCGATTTCGAGCAGCTGGCGCAGGATGGCGTACCAATGATCGAGATGGAAAAGGGTGCTGACCTGATGCAGGCGCTGGTCGATTCCGAGCTGCAGCCGTCGCGTGGTCAGGCGCGTAAAACCATCGCCTCCAACGCGGTCACTATCAACGGTGAAAAACAGGCGGACCCGGAGTACGTCTTTGCCGACGGCGATCGTCTGTTTGGGCGTTATACGCTGCTGCGTCGTGGTAAGAAAAACTACTGCCTGATCTGCTGGAAGTAAGCTATCGGTAATCATGAAAGGGAGTGAGAAATCACTCCCTTTTTTTATGGCGGTTAAATCCCTTCCGCCGCCATCGCCGCTGCAACTGCCGGACGCGCGGCCACACGTTGCATATAGGCGGTAATATTCCCGGCCGCAGGCAGGGTCAGTTTTACCGCCACCGCCCAGCGCAGTACGGTGAACAGGTAACCATCGGCAATTGAGAAATGGTGACCGTTAATCCACTGCTGGTTTGCCAGGGTATCGTCGACGTATTGCAGTTTTTTCTCCAGCAAGGCGCGCGCAGTCGGTTTGAAATCTTCCGGAGTATCAGGGCGGAACAGAGGCGTAAAGCCTTTGTGCAGTTCGGTCGCGACGAAATTCAGCCATTCCAGTGTCTTATAACGCGTTAAATCACCCACGGGCGCCAGCAGCTGGCTTTGCGGCGCGCTGTCTGCAACATACTGCATAATCGCCACCCCTTCGGTCAGCAGCGTGTCTGCATCAATCTGCAGCGCAGGTATCTGCCCCTTCGGGTTAATAGCAAAAAAGTCGTCACCGTTTTCCAGGCGTTTTTTCATCAAATCGACACTAGCCAGTTCAACGTCTTTTCCTGCTTCGCGCAGGGCAATATGGGAAGCCAGTGAGCAAGCACCTGGTTTGTAAAACAGTTTCATTCTTCTCTCCTTTTAGCTGAATTCCGGCATAGATTATTCCCCTCAGGCATAAAAAAAAAGCCGTTAACGAAAAGTTAACGGCTTTGCCAGACAGAACAGCACTAATGGCTATGCGACAGCTTTTTCAGCGTCTTGCGCGTCTTTATCGTCTGACATCGTCATACGGTTCAGCTTAGGCGCGGCAATAATCATCAGCGCGGCAATTACCGCCGTGACAATACCGATCTGCAGGAAGACGTGACCATAGATTTCCAGTGACAGCAACGGGTCGGTTACGTTCTCTGGGATGGCCATCTGATTGGCGACATAACCGGCGATGATGTTTGCCCCAGCGGTGGTCAGGAACCAGCTACCCATGATGAAGCCCATCAGGCGCTGCGGCACCAGCTGTGCCACCATTGCCAGACCCAGACCGGAGATCATGAGTTCACCAATACTCTGCAGGCCATAGCTTGCAACCAGCCAGTTAACGGAAACAATACCGGCTTCTGAAGCGAATTTCGTCCCCAGCGGCAGCACCAGGAACGCACCAGAGCAGAGCACCATACCCATGGCGAATTTGTGCGGCATCGGCAGGGTATCGCCCATTTTATTGTAGATAGCGGCGAGAATTGGGCTACCGATGATAATCCAGAACGGGTTCAACGCCTGGAACTGCTCCGGCTCAAAGGTAAGGCCCAGCAGAGTATGCTCAACGTTACGGATAGCGAAGAAGTTCAGGGAGGTTGGCATCTGGCTGTAGAGCACGAAGAAAACGATAGCCTGCAGCATCAGGATGAAGGCGACAATCATTTTACGGCGTGCCGCGCCCTGCAGAGCAAAGGTCTCTTTAGCAAAGATGCACACGATGCACAGTGCGACAACACCGAGAACCATACGCGCAATACCCTGGTTATGCAGCAGCCAGGTGGCAATGGCAACCAGGATCACGACACCTACGATGGTTGCCAGCAGGTAACCGATGCGCACCGGTTCGAAGTCAGGTTTAGAGCCGTAGTTTTTCACCCAGCGTTTGCAGAAGGCAAAGTTCACGATAGTGATCAGCAGACCCACTACGCTCAGCGCGAAAGCAACGCTCCAGCCAAAGCGGGCAGCAAGCCATGGCGTGGCCAGCATGGAGAAGAAAGACCCCACGTTAACGGCCATGTAGTACATGGTAAATGCACCGTCCAGGCGCGGGTCATCTTTAGCGTAGCATTTCGATAGAAGAGAAGACGGATTAGCCTTAAACAGGCCATTACCTACGGCAATTGCCGCCATCCCCATATAGACGATACCCGCATCGTGGCCGGACCAGGCAACCAGCGCATAACCGGCTGCAAGTACAATCGCACCCAGCATAATGACGCGTTTAGTCCCCAGGACTTTGTCGCCTAACCAGCCGCCGATGGCAACGAGGCCGTACACCAGTGCACTAAAGGAAGAGAACAACGTAATGGAATCGGACTCAGACATACCCAGCTGTTTCACCAGGTAAACGGCCATGATTCCTTGCAGACCGTAAAAGCCGAAACGCTCCCACAGCTCAATTGAAAAGATCAGGTAAAACGCTTTGGGTTGTTTGAAAGCGTTAAGACTTACGCTTTCTGTTGGTTTGTTGTTTGCTGTAGACACAAATACCTCTTTTTTTTCATCCCATATTAACGGGGGGATTCGGCACACGATGCCCAGTATTCATCGTGTTTATAATAATTGCGGGAGGGAAAACGGCGGGTAATGTTCCTTATCCTGACACTTGAGGCAAGGCTTTTGTAATGAACTGTTACATTTATCTTTAGCGATATTATAAACCGCTACCTCAAATGTTATTCAGCGTTAAATTTTGCCGCCCGGATTATGGTAGTTTTTTTCACTAACTTTCTGGGGATGAAATGGACTTTAGGTTATATCTTCTGCTGTTTTGCCTGTTAGGTAGTTTATCGGGCTGCGTGGTGATTATTTAATGGATATATATATCGGTTTTGAGCAATATAATGGATATGCTACGCAAACGTTATCGTCTATGTGATCTAATCATTAACATGATGATAGCAAAATGATAATAATCACCCGTGGGTAGAATTTTTTTGGCATAAAAAAACTATATACCATGATAAATGTTAATAAGCCCCCGCGTGGGCAATGAATGTTGACGATAGCGGAATAATCATCGTTAAGTGCTCTTCAACGCAGAATATGACAACGCAGTCTGGTATAAGCCGGGTTCAGGGGGCATATTGAGGGAAAACGTGTAAGTGGAGAGTCCATAGTAGATCAATGTTTTTGCGAATCTTTTTGTTTGTATAGCTGTAGTCAATGACATGTCTTCTCGATGCTGGCAGACTGCCTTTCTTATATTTTTTCGGAGTTTACCCCATGAATTTACACCCGTGGCTGAATGCTATACACATTATCGCGGCCATTATCTGGACAGGTGGAATGCTGGTGATGGCGGTTGTGGTGGGCTGGTGCGGCCATTTGATCCATCAAAAGGCGACATTACCTGTAGCTCTGTTGGAACACGTTCGCCAGTGGAGTCGAAAAGTCACCTCGCCCGCGATGGTAGTG
>DFPL01000051.1 GCA_002377245.1 Enterobacteriaceae bacterium UBA3516 | reverse complement strand
GGCGAGAACGATCCGGAAGCCAAACGTAAAATCATCGGCCGCGTCTTCGTGGAAATCTTCGATGAAGAAGCCCTGAAGCTGGAAGATGTGAAGTGGCTGGCGCAGGGGACGATTTACCCTGACGTGATCGAATCTGCCGCTTCCGCCACCGGTAAAGCACACGTCATCAAATCTCACCACAACGTGGGCGGCCTGCCGAAAGAGATGAAGATGGGCCTGGTTGAACCGCTGCGTGAGCTGTTCAAAGATGAAGTCCGCAAAATTGGTCTGGAGCTGGGCCTGCCGTACAACATGCTCTACCGTCACCCGTTCCCGGGCCCAGGTCTCGGCGTGCGCGTACTGGGCGAAGTGAAGAAAGAGTACTGCGACCTGCTGCGTCGCGCCGATGCAATCTTCATCGAAGAGCTGCACAAAGCCGACCTGTACAACAAAGTCAGCCAGGCCTTTACCGTCTTCCTGCCGGTCCGTTCCGTTGGTGTGATGGGCGATGGGCGCAAATATGACTGGGTAGTTTCCCTGCGCGCTGTCGAAACCATCGACTTTATGACCGCCCACTGGGCGCACCTGCCTTATGATTTCTTAGGCCGCGTCTCTAACCGCATCATCAATGAAGTGAACGGTATTTCCCGCGTGGTGTATGACATCAGCGGCAAGCCGCCAGCGACGATTGAGTGGGAATAAGCGTTTTAGCTTTTGCCTGTAACCGCTGAATATCAAAACACCAGTAAGCGTCGCGCTGCTGGTGTTTTTTTATGGGTGATGGCTCATCTTTCTTATCAGGCTTGAACAGGTGTGCGTCATTCGGCGCAGGATATACTTGATCAACGTAGTGATGACCCATGCTAAGAAGGAGAAACCCGCACTATGCAACCAATACGTTTACTGGGCGACGGATATGAACCTCATGTGGAGCTAACAGACGGGCAGCTGAGTTATTCGCTGCCTGTCGATTCCGGCGTGGTGAGTTTTAGCTTTAGCTTTGCTATCTCTCAGCGTGATTTGGATGTTCTCCTTGGCGATGATTACCGACGTGCCGTCCTTGAGGTCATTGCACACACCTTGCTACAGCATTCGGCCCTTCCCGGAAATCCCCGTTTCAGCCAAAGCGATTTTGATAGCCTTGTTTCTGATACGCTCCACGCTACAAGCGATGCCCTGGAGGGTTTCATTGCGCGAGTAAGGCGGGAACATCACATTGTGATTGAAAAGTACGTGCAGGATATTTTGCACCGACGCTTACACACGCAGTAATCCGTTATTCCTCCCCCCATTTCAGGCATTAGACGCGGTCCGGCTTTTATGCCACCCTTTTGGCTGAGTGTTCAGCGCACTGCCCATCAGCGTTTTGCGCGAAACGGAACACGGACTGCCGACCCACCTCAACCGACAGACACGCGCTATGTTTAAAAAACTGCTCTCCAGCCTGACCGGTAAGAAAGAAAGCCCCTCGACGCAGGAGGAACCGCAACAGGCGCATGCCGCCGCTGCGCCTGAGCCTGATGAAGAGATGATTGTGGCTTACGACGCCAACGGGCGACAGATGCACATTACCCGCAGCGACTGGCGAGACAAGGTTTTCCTGCCCGGTCTTGAACAGAAATGGGACGACGCGGCAGGCCTTTATGATGCCCTTCTCGGCGGACTCAACGATGGTTTTGCCGCCGATCTGATCCCCGCAGCCGCCCGGCTGGTGGAAATCGATGACGATCCCGAACGCAGCCATACCATCCAGGGCATCGTGCTGATGAAAAACAACCAGTTGGATGAGGCTGAAAGCACGCTGAAGACGGGAATGGCGAAAGTCGGAGCCACCGGGATTTTACTGACCAATCTGGCGAAAGTGTTTGCGGAGCGCGGTGACGATGCCCGTGCAGACGAACTGCTCTGGCAGGCTATTGAAGCCGATCCGAATCAGGATAATGGCTTAGTCTGGTGGGCAACGCTCAAACAGGAGCGAGAAGGGGAAGCGGGTTATGTGGCTGGGCTTAAGACCGTTGCCGCACTGCCGGGCTCCTGGCGCGCGCAGTTATGGCTGGCACGTCATCATCTCGAACACAAAAATGCTGCAGCCGCTAAAGCGCTGTACGAGGAGGTTCTGGCCGGCGGGCGATATGACAGCCGTTCACTGATGATGATCTCCGGCGATCTGGGGCAAAACGGCGAAATATCGCTTATCGTCGAGCTGATTGCGCCCATTTATGACGAACATCGTCACGATCCCATGGCGGGCATTAACCTGCTGCGCGCATATCAGGAATTGGGCAACCCTGAGGAGGGTGAGAAGCTACTGAGCCGGATGTATGCCCTGGATATTCCGCCGCTTAAGCAGTACCTGGATGAGTTTGCGCAGGCGTTTCACCAGATGCGAAAAGAAAGCGCACAGGGCACGCCTACCGATCCCGGACAGGTGGAGATCAGTACCCTCGCTATCTCACAACCGATCTGGCATTACGGTCTCTATAAGGCCGACTGGCTCTTTACGAGAAAACCGCCAGAGGCCGACACGATCGGATTCTTTGCGCTCAGCAAAATTACTGCTGAGGCCACACCCGCCGAGTCGCAGCGCGAAGATGATGTGGGACGGCTTGTTCGTGCCATTCCGCTGTATCTGGCGGAAGCGGCCCACTACTGGACGCCTTTTGCCGCCCAGTGTTACTTCCAGATTGCCGCCGGGATAGGGCCGGTTCTCTCCTCTCATAGCACGGATGGCAATGCGCTCTTCGACCTTGTCCCGCCAACAATGAAATACTTTATCACCGGGCAGCTTGGCTTTACCGGCGAGGGGGAACAGCGTCAGTGGCAGCTCTCGCTGACGCTGTGGGACTGCACCCTGCGAAAAGAATGCGGTACGGAAAGCGGCACCGTGGCCCAGTCGGAGCTCGGGGCGCTGGTGCTAAATCTGGAACAACGCCTGCTGGCGAAAACCGGGTCGGTTACGACTGAGCCGCTGGACGCGTTTTACGCCCGCCCGTCCGCTGACGCAATGGACATCTATCTTAATGAGTTGGGTCAGGCGTTTACTCTGACGCTGGTCGCCACGCAGTACATTCCTCGCAGCGCATTGTGGGGGGAGCGCGCCATGCTGGAGTGGCCGCTGAATATGGCGTTACAGTGGCCGCAGGCGGAGGTGCCGAAGTTGATGTATCTCTCCGGGTTAAGTAAAGCCTTCGATTATCAGTCTGAGGTTGTCGGCGAATACCGCAAACGCACCCTTGAACTGCTGCGTGTCGCCACGCAGGAGAGCAGCGAGATGGCCCGCCTGGCCCCGTTGGTATGGAAAATCTTCGGTATGGATGACGAGTTGGCGGCGTATAGACAGAGCAGAACGGTGGATTTCAGTTCTGATTATGGGCAGTGGCTTACGCGTGTGACGGAAAAGAAGTAGCGTCGAATGCCGTTAATCAGCACAGGCCATCAGGGGAAAGAGATGACAACCCGCGATATTGAACAGGGCTTCTGGCGTTCAGACAACGCCCCCTGGATTGAGCTTCGCACGACCCGGCAAAGCATGCAGGCTTATAAATTGCACCAGCATCCGCAGCTATCGATCGGGGCAATCATCGACGGTGAGACGGTCAGCAGATGTGGCGGGCAGGAGTATCACCTCAAACCGAGGGAGATGATTGCTATCGCACCCGAAGTCGCGCACAGCTGCAATCCGCTTGCAGGCACGCCACGCAGTTATCATATGCTCTATATCGCTAAACCGTGGTGTCTTGAGCAACTGGGTGGCGAAGCAGGGGCGACGCTTTGCTGCGAGCATACGGTTATTCGCAATCCGCAGCTGTTCACGGCTTTTATGCACGTGATTGAATTAATGAAGCGAGGAGACACCGAGAGGCTGGCTTACGCGGTGAGGGAACTGCTGACCTCTCTGCCTGGGCTTACGATATGCCCTCAGCAGCAGAGCGAATTTCATGAAATGCAGTCGACGCTGCAGGCGGATTTTACCCTGGCGCCGACGCTGGACAGGCTGGCAGGCCATTATGCCCTGCGTAAAGAGACGCTGATTCGTCAGTTTAAACAGGCGACAGGATTAACGCCCGGCGCATGGCTGAATAATGCCCGCATCGAATTTGCCAGAACCCAACTGCGCGCCGGAGGCGATATCACTGAGGTGGGGTATCAGAGCGGCTTTGCGGATCAGAGCCATTTTCACCGCACCTTTGTCAGTTACACCGCCTCAACGCCCCGTCAGTATGCGCGGGCGCGATCAATATCCGACAATAAATAACCGTAGCCTTTTATTACAGTGACTCTCTTTTTGAGGGAGTCACTATGTCGTTTATTTCTTATCTTATTCCTGTCGCGTTTCCCCTGCTTGCTTTGTCGCATTTTGTGGCGCTGGTCAGCCCCGGCCCTGACTTCTTTCTGCAGGCAAGCTATGCAATACGCTATCGTCTGCGGGGGAGTGCGGGGATAGGCGTGGGCATTGCGCTGGGGAATGCGTTTTATATCCTCCTCGCCCTTTTCGGCTGGAATCTGGTGCAGAGGTACGCGCTGTTGTTCCGGCTGATTGAAATCGCCGGCGCGCTCTATTTAATCTGGATTGGCAGCCATCTTTTACGCAGTCGCAGGCAGGAGAGTGCCCTCAGGGCCACGGCACAGCGGCGTCCATCTGCGGGTAAGCAATGTCTCCTCGGGCTGAGCTCCGCGCTGCTTAACCCCAAAAATGCGCTGTTTTATCTGGCGCTGATGACCTCAATTCTGGGCACGGGGTGCACGCTGCCTCAGCAGGTATTTTCGGGTGTCTGGATGAGTTTCGCCGTCTTGCTCTGGAATCTGGCAGTGGCCGCCTTTATTGGGCTTCCGACGGTGCAGAGGCGGGTCTATTCATACGTCCATATCATTGAACGCGGGGCCGGAGGCATTCTCACCGGATTTGGCCTGCTGATAGTCGCATCGCTGCTGCGTCACATCTGGGCGTAGCAATGCCCACGCAAACGCGTGTAAAAGCGAAACAAGCGGTTAGCGCTCTGCAGTGGTGTCGATAGGTTGACTGACTTGCTGCGATTGAAGCTTATCCTGATGATGATACCAGGCGCCAATTGAGGAATAGATAAAACGGCCGAAGAAAAAGAGAAAGCTAATAAGCAGTACGATACGGGTCATGCGACTGTCAAATCGATGTCGTTTTCGCATAGGGGTTGCCTGACTCACAATGGTTCCTTGGAAAAGCCCTATCAAAGGGCGACAGGGACATTAAGTCACAGAGTGTTGATAAGGTCAATTCATCACCAGATAAAAACGAGGTCTGGAAAAATATTTAGTCGGAGAATATAAATAAATTAAATATTTACTTGGTAAATGCTAAATTCCTCCAGGCGCGGAAAAAAGTAAGAATTAATTAAGCGGTCGTGTTTTATTTGACATGAGTCAATTATAACTGGCGCTTCGGCACTAAAATCCCAGCTCATTTATTGCGTTAAACATGTACAGTCAGGTCGGATGCCTGCCTGAAAATACCCCTCAGGATCCTGGGTTTTCTGCTGAGCATCTATGACTTTACTAACACATTATCGCCAACATAAAGATAAATGGTGGGCATTGCCTCTCGTTTTGCCCTGCCTGTTACTCCCGCTGTTTAGCATTGCCAATACCTGGGCTACGGTCGCAGGCGAGGGCGTCGTGCTTTTCTACCTGCCGATGGCGGTACTCATGAGTATGCTGGTGGTCTACGGCCTGGCGGCACTCCCCGGCATGATTATTGGTCTGGTCATGCTGTTTGGTTTTAACGAACCCGCTCAGACGCTTGCCCAAACTCTCCATTTGCTGGTGCCCGTGCTGCTGAGTTGGGGCGGCTATCGTGTATTTGTTACCCGCCGGCAGAATATTGCCTATGGCAATGCCCAACTTTTTGCTCAGCGTTTATTCTGGCAGGTGTTTTGCCCGGCCACGTTGTATATGACGATTTTGCAGTTTGTCATCTGGTTGTCGTTATACGATACGGAATTAAGCAATACCAATACGTTAACGCTAAATATTCATCTGCTTATTGATTACCAGGCAATGCTGGTTGGCACCATGACCGGTATCCCCACCAGTTATTTAATCATCCGCCTGTTTCACCATCCGCGCTATCTGCAAAGTTGGTTATCGCAACTGCGAAAGGAATGTGATCCAAAAGTGACCCGTGCTGAGCGGGTTATCTGGGGTGCCATCGTTGCCGGACTCGCAATGCTTTTGCTGATGCCCTTAAGCGAAAACAGCACGATATTCAGCACGAATTATACCTTGTCACTGCTGCTACCGGTCATGCTCTGGGGCTCGATGAGGTATGGCTACCGTTTTATGTCGATGCTGTGGGCTGTCTTGCTTACTCTGTTTGTTCATTATTACTCTCGCTACCTCCCGGCGTATGCCGGTTATGATGTTCAGTTGGCGATTGCATCGTCCTGCTACCTGGTCTACACCGTCATCATTCTCTGCGTCGCTTTGATGTCAACGCGTCAGCGGCGGCTTCATGAGCGTGCTCGCCAGCTGGCATTTCTGGATCCCGTCGTGCATATGCCGAACTTACGGGCGCTGAGTCGCTCGCTGGCTGAGTCGCCCTGGTCGGTACTGTGTCTGCTGCGTATCCCGGAACTGGAACTGCTTGGCCGCAACTACGGCATTCTGTTGCGGATACAGTACAAACAGAAACTGGGGGAGTGGTTAAGGCCAATTCTGACTGAAGGGGAGGGCGTTTATCTGCTCACCGGCTACGATCTGGCGATTCGGCTGCACTCCCAGTCCCACCAAAATCGGGTTGAAGAGCTCGATCAACATATTAAAGCGTTTCGTTTCACCTGGGATGAGATGCCGCTGCAACCGCAGGTGGGGATGAGCTATTGCTACGTGCGCTCGCCGGTTCAGCATCTCTACCTGCTCTTGGGCGAGCTGAGTACGATTGCGGATCTCTCTCTTGCAACCAATCACCCTGAGAGTCTGCAGCACCGGGGGGCGGTTAATCTGCAGCGCAGCCTGAAAAGTAAGGTTGATATGATGAGCCGCCTGCAGCGTGCGCTGGAAGAGAACCGTTTTAGCCTGATGGTTCAGCCGATTGTGGGCATGCGCGGCGACAGCTACCATGAAATTCTCCTGCGTATGGACGAAGAGAATGGCGAGTATATTCATCCAGACGATTTTCTCCCCGTCGCCCATGAGTTTGGCCTCTCTTCGCGTATTGACCTTTGGGTGGTAGAGCATGTGCTGAGTTTTATGGCTTCCCATCGGGAGCAGTTACCGGGTCAGCGATTTGCCATCAATCTTTCCCCTGCCTCAGTCTGTCGGTCGCAATTTTCCCTCGAAGTGGGACGCCTGTTACGCCACTATGGCGTCGAAGCCTGGCAGCTGATTTTTGAAATCACCGAAAGTAATTCGTTGTCGAATATTGAACAGGCGAATCACACACTGGGGCAGCTACAGCAGATGGGGTGCCGCGTGGCGATAGATGATTTTGGTACCGGCTATGCGAGTTATGCCCGATTGAAAAACGTGAATGCAGATATTCTCAAAATTGATGGCAGTTTTATTCGTAATATCGTCTCTAACAGTCTCGACTATCAGATTGTGGCGTCCATTTGCCATTTGGCACGAATGAAAAGAATGCTGGTGGTCGCGGAGTATGTTGAAAGTGAAGAGATACGCAGCGCAGCCATTGCGCTGGGTATCGATTATCTTCAGGGGTTTTTGATTGGCAAACCAGAGCCGCTGGAGAGTCTGGCAGAGCAGCACCAGGCGGCCTGATTTCAGGCCGCTACCTCGGGTGCCTGTTCTTCTTCAATCTTCAGCCGCCAGCCGGTGACTGCTTCCCAGTAATCCTGCTCTTTTTCCAAATCGAACAGCACCAGCGCATTCTGGCTAAACCAGTCGTGCGGGAAGCTTAACGTCCAGTGATTATCATCGGTGGTCAAACGCAGCGTCGGTGGCGTGGTCGTTGCCTGACGCTGGTTATTGAGCAGCACACCGAGACGCAAAATCTGCACCAGTGGCAGGAATTGCTTCTTCTTGAACAGCGTGAAGCGTGGCAAATCATCCAGCTTAATGCCTTTACGGTGATAGCGAACCAGCGTGGCCATCATGAGCTGTTGTTCCTGGTTGAAGCCAGGCAGATCGCTGTGCTGCAGAATATAGGCAGAGTGGCGGTGCATCCCGCTATGGTTAATGTTCAGACCCACTTCGTGGAGCATCACCGCCCATTTGAGTAACGCCGCCAGCTGAGGATTCGCCAGCTTCGTGTTCTGCGCCTGCCACTGATCGTACATGTGTGTAGTGGTTTCCAGCACCCGGCGGGCCTGCTCTCTGTCGATATTGTAATGGTTAGCCAGCGCCTGCGCCGTACGGCTACGGATATCCTGATGGCGGAATCGACCTTCCATCTCATACAGCACGCCTTCACGCAGCGCGCCGTCAGAGAGACGTAGCTCGCGAATGGCCAGGGCGTCAAACACACCACACAGAATGGAAAGACCGGGCACAAACACGGCTTTGCGCTCGTCAGACAGACCCGGCAGGCTGAGTTCGTCGAAATTTTTATATTTCAGCACTTCTGCAACCAGCTTATCCAGGCGTTCCGGGGTGATAAAACC
The DNA here is from genome assembly GCA_002377245.1 of Enterobacteriaceae bacterium UBA3516. Lineage (GTDB taxonomy): Bacteria > Pseudomonadota > Gammaproteobacteria > Enterobacterales > Enterobacteriaceae > CBFFRJ01. The sequence continues at coordinate 11,051 of DFPL01000051.1, read as the reverse complement.
GTCTTTCTCACCCATCGCCAGCAGCACTTCGTGCGCGGCTTTAATGGTGCCGGAAGCGCCCAGTGCGACGTTCCAGCCCTGAATCCGGTACTGCCACGCCAGGGTTTCCAGCTTCTGCACCGCGGCGATGCGGGCGCGCTGGAAGCTCTCGCGATTCAGGGAACCGCCCGGGAAGTAAGTCTGGGCAAAACTGACGCAGCCCATACGGCGACTTTCCACCAGTTTGGGTTCAAAATCTTCACCGATCACCAGCTCCGTGGAGCCGCCACCGATGTCGATGACCAGCTTACGGCCCTTTTCCGGTTGGGTGTGCTCAACGCCCATAAAGATGAGACGAGCTTCTTCATTACCAGAGATGATTTCGATGGGATACGGGATCACCTGTTCGGCACGTTTGAGAAACTCCGCAGCGTTACGGGCCTGACGCAGAGTATGCGTGCCCACAATGCAGACGCTGGAAGGCTCAAAGCCCTGCAAGCGTTCAGCGAAAAGCGACAGGCAGTTTAGCCCGCGCTCCATCGCTTCTTCGCTCAGCATACTGTCTGCATCAAGGCCATCAGCCAGATGTACGCGCTGTTTGAGGCGGCCGATGATCTGCATCGCACCATCGACTACGCGCGCGATCACCATATGAAAACTGTTTGAACCCAAATCGACCGCCGCAAACTCCTGCGGTCGTGGCGTGTTGTCATTTATCGGCATAGATTAATCAGGCTGTTCAAGTGAGGTCAGATAGTCATGAATCGCGAGCTGCGCGCGCACTTTACGGCGATTGCCGCGCGGCACATAACGATTACTCAGTTCTTTATCGACGTAGCGTGCTTTAACGGTATCACTAAACAGAATGTCGATGATATCCAGGACCTGCTGTTTAAGGCGCGGGTCCAGCAGTGGCGTTGCTACTTCGATACGGTAATCGATATTTCGCGTCATCCAGTCGGCTGACGACAGATAGACTTTTTTGTCGCCACCGTTATCAAAAATATAGATCCTGTCGTGCTCAAGGAAACGGTCAACGATGCTAATGACGCGAATATTATCGCTGATGCCCGCCAGTTCAGGGATCAGTGAACACATGCCGCGTACCAACAAGTTGACCTGAACGCCGGAGCCAGAAGCCGCATACAGGCGGTCAACCAGTCCTTTATCCACCAGGTTGTTGATTTTCAGTGTAATACCTGCCGGGATGCCTTTCTGCGCGTTCGCTATCTCTTTATCGATCATCTCATAAAGGAGCGGACGCGAGTTTTGCGGCGATACCAGCAAATAGTCAAAGTGTACCGGGCGGTAAGGGTTTTCGATAAAGCTGAATACCCGGCGCACTTCATTGGTAATACGTGCATCGGCGGTGAGTAACGAGTAATCGGTATAAATACGCGCCGTTTTCTCATTAAAGTTGCCGGTGCCGATGTGGGCATAACGCACAATCTCTTCCCCTTCCATACGGGAAATGAGGAACAGCTTGGCGTGGATTTTCAGCCCCGGGGCGGAGAAGATGACCTGCACGCCCGCTTCGGTCAGGCGTTTAGCCCAGTGAATATTGGCCTCTTCGTCGAAACGCGCCTGCAGCTCCACCACCACGGTGACTTTTTTACCGTTGTGCGCGGCATGAATCATCGCATCAATAATACGTGAGTCTTTCGCCACGCGATAAATATTGATTTTGATGGCCAGCACGCTTGGGTCAAACGACGCCTGACGCAGCAGTTCGAGCACATGCTCAAACGTATGGTACGGGTAGTAGAGCAGGACATCGCGCTCGCGAATAGCATCAAACCCGTTGCGGAATTTATCGAACCAAATGTGGCGCAGGCGCGGCAGCGGCTTGTTCACCAGGTTAGCTTTACCCACGTTCGGGAAGCCGATGAAGTCTTTGAAGTTATGGTAACGACCGCCTGGAATAATGGAGTCGAAACGGGAGATAGTCAGCTTCTCGCGCAGCATCTCGACCATGGCATCGGGCATGTCACGCTGATAAACAAAACGGACGGGTTCGGCGGTCAGACGCTGCTTCAGACTGGAGGACATCAGCTCCATCAGACTCGATTCCATCTCGTGCACCAGGTCATATTCGGCGTCACGGGTCATTTTCATCGAATAGGCATTCAGTGAGTCGTAATCAAAGAAGCCGCTGAAAATGTCGTCAAGGCAATAGCGGAGGATGTTGTCCAGGAGAATCATCGGTTTGCGGCGACGCGGCGCTTCGGGGGGCAGGTTCACAAAGCGCGGAACCTTGTCCGATGGGATCTCCAGGAGCGCGTAACGAATGGACTCCCCGCGAATGATTTCGACCGCCAGATAGGTGTAATCGTCCTTTAAGAAACGAATCAGATTCGTTTCGCGATTGATAAGCGTCGGGGTGATGTGCTGACGTAAGTACTGTTTGAAATAGTGACGTAGCCACGTTTGCTGATTGACGGAAAGCTGGCGTTCGTTAATCAAAAAGATTTGATTACGCGCCATTTCCAGCAGCAAATCATTGTACAGCGTGTCAAATTCCTGATCGGCTTTAAGAACTCTGGTCTGAATTTTACCCAGTAAATGGCGCGATTGGGTGTTGGTTCCTTGTCCTTGCTCTTCGCTAATAATGATACGGCGTTTAAGTTCTGCGAAGCGGACCTTATAGAACTCATCAAGGTTATTAGAATAAATGCCTAAGAAGCGCATACGCTCAATCAGCGGATTTGTTTTGTCTGCCGCCTCCTGAAGCACGCGCTCGTTAAAGCACAACCAACTCAATTCTTTTTCCAGATATAGCTTTTCCTGACCCATTACAGCTTACACTCCAGTTAACTCTCGGGACACGGCAATTCCTTCTCGCCAGGCGGTGTCCTCATGTGCAGGTAAACGTTATTGGCGTTCGCGTGAGAAAGACATCACTTATTATGGCGAGCTTTGCCATCAGATGTCCAACTGTGACAGATAAGTATGACAGTAATCCGTTTTTACCGGGATAAGCGCGTTGCGCGCAACCTTAAGTCACGCGCAGATAACGAAAAGACGGATTACTCCGCAGCGTAGCCCTGAGGGGGTAGGCAGACGCCATCAAGCCAGGCTTTGCCTTCCTGCATGGCAAGACGCCCTTCAAGGAACCAGCTCACCACCAGCGGGTAAATGGCATGTTCCTGGGTCTGTACGCGCGCAGTAATATCCTCTTCCGAGTCCCCCTCAAACACCGGGATTTGTGCCTGTAAAATCACCGGACCCCCGTCCAGTTCATCGGTGACAAAATGCACGGTGGTACCGTGGACTTCATCGCCATTCTCAAGCACCTGTCGGTGAGTATGTAACCCCGGATATTTCGGGAGCAGGGAAGGGTGAATATTGATTAAACGACCGGTGTAATGGGCGACAAAGGCTGGGCTGAGGATGCGCATATAGCCCGCCAGCACCACAAGGTCTGGGGCATAGGCATCAATTTCCTGCATCAGTTCACGATCGAAGCCTTCACGGCTGGCGAACTGAGAGGCGAGAAGGGCATGGGCGGGAATGTTGGCTTCCCGCGCACGTTCAAGGCCGAACGCATCGGCCTTATTACTGAATACTGCCCTGATGGTGCCATGACTCTTTTTTTGTTTGCAGGCATCAATGATTGCCTGCAAATTGCTTCCATTACCGGAAATGAGCACCACAATATTTTTCATTCAATGACCACACGTTCACTGGAATCGGAGGCTTTGATAATACCGATTCTCCACGCGTTTTCACCTTTTGCATTCAACAGTGCGATAGCCTTATCCGCTTCTGATTCCGGCAGGGCAATCACCATGCCGACGCCGCAGTTAAAGGTGCGGTACATTTCGTGACGACTCACATTGCCCGCGGTTTGCAGCCAGTCGAAGACGGCTGGCCACTGCCAGGAGGATTCATCAATCACGGCCTGGGTGTTGTCCGGCAATACACGTGGGATGTTTTCCCAGAAGCCGCCACCGGTCAGGTGCGCAATTGCGTGCACATCAACGTTAGCAATCAGCTCGAGGATCGATTTCACGTAGATACGGGTCGGGGTCAGCAGATGGTCGGCGAGGGATTTACCTTCAAGCTGGGTCGTCTCCGGGTCACAACCGCTCACTTCGATGACTTTACGCACCAGCGAGTAGCCATTGGAGTGTGGACCGCTGGAAGCCAGGGCAATCAGCACATCGCCGTCAGCCACTTTGGACCCGTCAATAATCTCTGATTTTTCCACAACGCCAACACAAAAGCCTGCCACGTCATAGTCTTCACCGTGGTACATGCCCGGCATTTCAGCGGTTGGGCCGCCAACCAGTGCACAGCCAGACTGCAGGCAGCCTTCTGCGATACCGGTGATCACGCTGGAGGCGGTGTCCACATCCAGTTTGCCCGTCGCGTAATAGTCGAGGAAGAACAGCGGCTCAGCACCCTGTACCACCAGATCGTTGACGCACATAGCGACCAGATCGATGCCGATGCTGTCGTGACGTTTCAGATCCATCGCCAGACGCAGTTTAGTGCCCACGCCGTCAGTGCCGGAAACCAGAACTGGCTCACGATATTTTTGCGGCAATGCGCACAGCGCGCCGAAGCCACCCAGACCGCCCATCACTTCCGGACGACGAGTTTTCTTCACTACGCCTTTGATTCGGTCTACCAGAGCATTGCCTGCGTCAATATCAACACCGGCATCTTTGTAGCTAAGAGAGGTTTTATCGGTCACTGCTTGAGTCCCCACGCGTTTGCTTGCGGTTCACCCGTCATATTTCAGGCTGTTACCCGAACTAATCAGGTTTTAGAAATAAAATTCGGCGCAATTCTAACAGCCCAGGCAAACGTTTGCGAGTCCATTATTGCCGGGCGAGAAGGATTCTTAGGATATACTCTTTTCCAGTCTATTTGATCCGGATCAACGCCGTCTCTGTAGCGTAACGGAAAAAAAGCGGTATAATCCGGCGATTTTTTTTGTGGCTACCACCTTTCTGGGGAAGGAGAAGAGTATGAAGGTCGTGGAAGTAAAACACCCACTCGTCAAACACAAGCTGGGCCTGATGCGTGAAAATGACATCAGCACCAAACGCTTTCGTGAACTCGCCTCAGAAGTCGGTAGCTTGCTGACTTATGAAGCGACTGCCGATCTGGAAACAGAGCGCGTCGTGATCGAGGGCTGGAATGGCCCGGTTGAAGTTGAACAAATCAAAGGCAAAAAAATTACCGTTGTACCGATTCTGCGTGCGGGTCTGGGCATGATGGAAGGCGTACTGGAACATGTGCCAAGTGCACGCATCAGCGTTGTCGGTATTTACCGTAACGAAGAGACGCTGGAGCCGGTACCCTATTTCCAGAAACTGGTTTCTAATATCGACGAGCGTATGGCGCTGGTGGTTGACCCGATGCTGGCGACCGGTGGTTCTATGATTGCTACCATCGACCTGCTGAAAAACGCGGGCTGCCACAGTATCAAAGTTCTGGTACTGGTTGCCGCACCGGAAGGCGTGGCCGCGCTGGAGAAAGCGCACCCGGACGTTGAGCTGTACACCGCGTCGATTGATAAGGGCCTGAACGAACACGGATACATCATCCCTGGCCTCGGCGATGCCGGCGACAAAATTTTTGGTACCAAGTAAATGCTTTAAAAACGAAAGCCGACTTTGAAAGTCGGCTTTTTTTTGGCGTAAACCAGAACAGAATCCGCCTGATTTCCTCACACAGTTCACAAAAACTGCGCGATGAACGATGAGCGGAACGTTAACAACACATGAATCACATTCAGAGGAAAACACTATGACGCGCCGTGCTATCGGGGTGAGTGAAAGACCGCCGCTTTTACAGACAATCCCGCTTAGTTTGCAGCATTTGTTCGCGATGTTTGGCGCAACCGTGCTGGTGCCAATCCTGTTTCACATTAACCCGGCCACCGTGTTGCTGTTTAATGGGGTGGGTACGTTACTGTATCTCTTTATTTGCAAAGGGAAAATTCCTGCTTATCTTGGCTCCAGTTTTGCCTTTATTTCCCCGGTACTGCTGCTTTTGCCACTGGGCTATGAGGTGGCGCTGGGTGGCTTCATCATGTGCGGCGCGCTGTTCTGCATTGTTGCGTTTATCGTGAAGAAAGCGGGCACCGGTTGGCTGGACGTGATGTTCCCGCCTGCGGCAATGGGCGCAATCGTTGCCGTCATCGGTCTTGAGTTGGCCGGTGTGGCCGCCGGTATGGCCGGTCTGCTGCCTGCTGACGGTCAGTCTGCGGATACCAAAACCGTGATCATTTCGATGGTAACGCTGGGTGTGACGGTGTTTGGCTCCGTCCTGTTCCGCGGCTTCCTGGCCATCATCCCGATTCTGATCGGTGTTCTGGCCGGTTATGCACTCTCCTTCGCCATGGGCGTGGTCGATTTCACCCCGATTGCTCAGGCGCACTGGTTTGCATTGCCCACCTTCTACACCCCGCGTTTTGAATGGTTCGCTATCTTCACCATCCTGCCTGCGGCCCTGGTGGTTATTGCCGAACACGTCGGCCACCTGGTGGTGACGGCGAACATCGTGAAAAAAGATTTGATTCGCGATCCTGGCCTGCACCGTTCGATGTTTGCCAATGGTTTCTCTACCATGATCTCCGGTTTCTTTGGCTCCACGCCAAACACCACCTACGGGGAGAACATCGGCGTAATGGCGATCACGCGTGTTTACAGCACCTGGGTTATCGGCGGTGCGGCGATCATTGCGATTCTGCTCTCTTGTGTGGGCAAACTGGCGGCAGCGATTCAGATTATCCCGGTTCCGGTGATGGGCGGCGTCTCTCTGCTGCTGTACGGGGTCATCGGGGCCTCCGGTATCCGCGTACTGATCGAATCCAAAGTTGATTACAGTAAAGCGCAAAATCTGATCCTGACCTCCGTAATTCTGATCATCGGCGTGAGTGGCGCGAAAGTGCACATTGGCGCCGCTGAGCTGAAAGGCATGGCGCTGGCGACGATTGTCGGCGTGGGCCTGAGTCTGATCTTCAAGCTAATCAGCGTACTGCGCCCGGAAGAGGTGGTACTGGATGCCGATGACAACGACGCGAAACCCCACTAAACGTCATCCTTAAACCGGGTCATTTGCCCGGTTCAAACGCAGCGCAGTTTTATGGTAAACTCGCTGCGTTTTATTTAAGCCCTGTTGAGGTACGTCTGAACACACCGGCACAGCTTTCCCTGCCACACTATCTCCCTGACGATGAAACTTTCGCGAGTTTCTGGCCGGGCGACAATCCTGCTTTACTGGCGGCGTTGCAAAATGTCCTGCGCCAGGATCATAGCGGATACATCTATTTTTGGTCGCGCGAAGGCGCGGGCCGCAGCCATTTGCTGCATGCAGCCTGTGCAGAACTCTCTTCACGCGGCGATGCGGTGGGCTATGTGCCACTGGATAAGCGCACCTGGTTTGTTCCTGAAGTCATGGACGGCATGGAGCAGCTTTCACTGGTCTGCATTGATAACATCGAGTGTGTAGCGGGGGATGAGCTTTGGGAGATGGCGATTTTTAATCTCTACAATCGCATTCTGGAGTCGGGTAAAACGCGCCTGCTTATAACCGGCGATCGTCCACCGCGCCAGCTTAAGCTGGGGCTGCCGGATCTGGCCTCCCGTCTCGACTGGGGGCAAATTTATAAGTTACAGCCGCTGTCAGATGAAGACAAACTGCAGGCTTTACAACTGCGGGCGCGGTTACGGGGATTTGAACTACCGGAGGATGTGGGGCGTTTTCTGCTTAAGCGTCTGGATCGGGAAATGCGCACACTGTTTGATACCCTGGACGAACTCGATCGTGCCTCGATCACCGCACAACGCAAACTGACTATTCCCTTCGTTAAAGAGATCCTGAAGTTGTAAGCCCGGTCAGCCAGACGCCACCGGGCATCGACGGTTAACGGACGATTTCAAGCACCTGTTCCGGCGGACGACCAATACGTGCCTTGCCGTGAGCGACCACAATCGGGCGCTCCATCAGCTTCGGATTATCAACCATCGCCTGAATTAACGCCTCTTCAGTAAGCGCAGCGTTGCCCAACGCCAGAGACTGATAAAGATCCTCTTTTTTGCGCATCAGTTCACGCGCACTGGTCATGCCCAGCATCGTCAACAATGACTTAAGCGTTGCTGCATCCGCAGGGGTCTCCAGGTAGAGCACCACGTCAGGCTCAATGCCATTTTCCTTGAGCAGATTTAACGTTTCGCGGCTCTTGGAGCAGCGTGGGTTGTGATAAATCTTTACTGCGTCGGTCATTTTTTCTCCTGATTACATCTTTTCATACGGGCGGAAGGTTTTCTGCAACTGACGCAACTGGTCAATACGGGCGTCGTAACGCGCCTGCTGTAAGCTGCCGAGTTTGACCTGAGTGCTGGCGCTGCTGAGCAGGCTGATGGCCTGATCGAGCCGTCCTACCAGCGCCTGGCCCTCGGCACGGGCAGCCAGTTCGAGATCGCGATGATTCAGTGCGGCCTCCGTCTGCGCCAGCAATTCCCAACCGTTGACGTCATCCTTCCAGCTGAAGGTAAAGCGGTTGAGGATCTTTTCCGCTTCCGCCGGTTGCCCGCTGGTTAACCAGGCGTTGGCGAGGTTCAGTTGCAGTACCGGGTTGGTTTTGATCTCTTTTGCATTTTTCAGGCGGTTAATGGCATCCGCATTTTTGTTCTGCCCAAGATCGATATCGGTCGCGAGATCGAGGAACCAGGCATTATTCGGATCGGCAGTGAGCAGCGGTTGTAATGCCCGCATTGCATCAGCATTATTTTTGCTTTCCATGGCCTGCAGGGCGCGGCCATATTGTGCTGCGCGTTGTTCGCGAACGTTGCCTTTCGCCCAGGCATCCAGCAGATCGCTGGTAAGTTGGTTACGCCCGGAGTTATACATGCCAAGCGCCCTGGCTTTGGCCAGGTAAAAATCTTCTGACGACTGCACCACGACCGGGCGCATCTGGTTGGCGCGGTTACGGGCATCAGAGAGGCGACTTTCCGGCAAGGGGTGGGTCAGAAGGATTTCAGGGGGACGTGAAGAGTAGCGCGCCTGATCGAGCAGTTTTTCGAGGAAAGTCGGCATCGCCTGCGGGTCGAAGCCGGAACGCTGCAGCACCTGGATACCGATACGATCGGCTTCCTGCTCGTTTTGTTGCGTGAAGCTGATCATCCCCTGGCGGGTGCCTGCCAGCGTGCCGGTCAATGCTGCCATACCGGCCTGCGGGCTGGCCATCGCTAACAGAATTGAGCCCAGCGCGCCCGCCCAGGTGAGCGGCGCACTGCGTTTTTGATCTTCCATCGCGCGCGCCAAATGGCGCTGGGTAACGTGGGAGATTTCGTGTGCCATCACCGATGCCAGTTGGCTCTCGCTATCGGCATAGCGGAATAACGCCGAATGCAGCACCACATTGCCGCCAAAAAAGGCGAAGGCGTTGATTTCGTCATTATTGACCAGATAAAAATGGAAAGGGGTTTTCACCGAGTCGGCATGGGAGACCAGCCGCATGCCCAGTGAATTGATGTACTGAACCAGCAAGGGATCGTTAATCAGCGGCGCACTACCGCGCAGCTGGCGCACATAGTAGTCGCCCATCTGCATCTCCTGACCGATGGACAGGGTGCTTCCTGCGGAGGTTCCCATATCCGGCAGGCTGTCTGCCGAATCCGCAAAAGCGGGCGCTGCCTGAGTAAGGGTGACGGCGGCGATAAGGGTTGCGACCAGCGTTTTTTTCAACTGCCTGAACATAACCTCAGTCCTGTATATTGGGTGTTACCGTTTGACCAACGGCGAGAAACTTGGTTCAAGTGCCCTGGAAGAGGGAGTTTAGCTGCGTTATCCGAGGATTAAAATCTTTTTACCCGGTAACGGTGTTTACGCGAAAGCGATAAAAAGCGAAGTCTTTTTTGTGACATTTCGATACACTTCCCCCACTCACACCGCTCAATCCGGTCTCCCCGGAAGGAACATATGCTCGAATTGTTGATGCAGTGGTACCGCCGTCGCTTTAGTGATCCTGAAGCCATTGCGTTACTGGTTATACTGCTGGCAGGTTTTATTATCCTCTTCTTTTTCAATGGCCTGCTTGCACCGCTTCTGGTCGCTCTGGTACTCGCTTACCTGCTGGAATGGCCGACGGTTCGTCTGCAGCGAATCGGTTTCTCCCGCCGCTGGGCGGCGTCGATGGTACTCATTCTGTTTGTGGGCATCCTGATGGTGATGGCCTTTGTGGTGATGCCGGTTGCCTGGCAGCAGGGGATGAACCTCATCCGCGACATGCCGGGCATGCTGAACAAGCTCTCCGATTATGCCGCCACGCTCCCGCGCCGTTACCCCATGCTAATGGATGCCGGCATTATTGATGCGATGGCGGAGAACATGCGTACCCGCATGCTCGGTATGGGCGATTCGGTGGTGAAATACTCTCTCGCCTCGCTGGTGGGGCTGCTGACGCTTGCGGTCTACCTTGTGCTGGTGCCGCTGATGGTCTTCTTCCTGGTAAAAGATAAGGATCAGATGCTCAACGCCGTGCGTCGCGTATTGCCGCGCAACCGTGGGCTGGCGGGCCAGGTGTGGAAAGAGATGAATCAGCAAATCACCAACTACATACGCGGCAAAGTGCTGGAAATGATTGTCGTCGGGGTCGCCACCTGGTTTGGTTTCTTGCTGTTTGGTCTCAACTACTCGCTGCTGCTCGCCGTACTGGTGGGCTTCTCGGTGCTGATTCCCTACATCGGCGCGTTTGTGGTCACCATTCCGGTTATCTGCGTCGCGCTCTTTCAGTTTGGCGCGGGGACGGAGTTCTGGAGCTGTTTTGCCGTTTACCTGATTATCCAGGGGCTGGACGGCAATTTACTGGTGCCGGTACTGTTCTCCGAAGCGGTGAATTTACACCCGCTGGTCATTATCCTGTCGGTGATTATTTTTGGTGGTCTGTGGGGCTTCTGGGGCGTCTTTTTCGCCATCCCGTTGGCGACCCTGGTCAAGGCAGTGATTCACGCCTGGCCAGACAGCGTGGTGGTGGATGATCCGCACTGATGTTTCCTCAGGGCTGAGGGTGTCTCAGAGAAGAATACGAGCACTATCGGTCCCCTCGCCCCACC
>DFPL01000050.1 GCA_002377245.1 Enterobacteriaceae bacterium UBA3516 | reverse complement strand
CCAGCTGATCCACGGTAAAACTATGCCGCAATTGCTCAGTGAATTTGTGGATGTGATTGTTGATTTTGCCAACGGTAAAGAGACCTGCAACGAACGCAATGAATTCCGCGAGCTGGCAATATTTAAGAGCGGCGTAACGCTTTAATTACCCTTCATCGCGCTGGAAATTAAAAACGACGTTTCATAATATGGAGCGTCGTTTCTTTTTATGCTGTTAACAAGGATCTTCCATGAGCGCGTACTGGTTAGCCCAGAGCGTAGGTGTGCTGGCGTTTATCATCGGTATTACCACGTTCATTAACCGCGACGAAAAGCGTTTCAAACTTCAGCTTTCCCTCTACAGCGCCACCATTGGCGTGCATTTCTTCCTGATGGGTGCGCTACCTGCGGGGATGAGTGCAGAACTTAATGCGGTGCGCACGCTCATCTCAATGCATACCCGCAAACTTTGGGTGATGGCGGTATTTATCACGCTGACCCTCTTTTTTGGCCTGATTAAACTGCACCATCCCGTGGAACTCTTACCTGTCGTGGGGACGGTGGCCAGTACCTGGGCGCTGTTTCGCTGCCAGGGGTTAAAAGTGCGCTGTATCATGTGGTGCTCGACCGCCTGCTGGGTCACCCACAACCTGTGGCTGGGTTCAATTGGTGGAACGCTTATAGAAGGCAGCTTCCTGGTGATGAATGGCCTGAATATTATTCGATTCTGGCGGATGCAAAAACGCGGTATCGACCCGTTTAAGGTCGAAACCGCGATGACGAAAGCGTCCTCATCTGAGCGCTAAAGAAGGTTAATGGGTTAATTGCGTAACGCGTTTTTTGCCAGACGATCGTCTTCGGCCTGGCAGGCGGCTGCCGTAAAAAGCACATCGGTGGAGGAATTTAATGCTGTTTCACAGGAATCCTGCAGCACCCCGATGATAAAACCGACCGCGACGACCTGCATGGCGATATCGCTTGAGATGCCAAACATATTGCAGGCCAGTGGGATCAGCAGTAATGACCCGCCCGCCACGCCGGATGCACCGCATGCGCAGAGCGATGCAACAACGCTAAGCAGCAGTGCGGTTGGCAAATCCACTTGCACACCCAATGTATGTACAGCCGCCAGCGTCAGTACCGTGATGGTGATAGCTGCGCCTGCCATATTGACGGTGGCCCCCAGCGGAATGGAGACGGAATAGGTATCCCTGTCAAGATTCAGTTTTTCGCACAACGCCATGTTTACCGGGATGTTGGCCGCCGAACTACGGGTGAAGAAGGCATATACGCCACTTTCACGTAGACAGGTGAGTACCAGCGGGTAGGGATTACGTCGAATTTGCCAGTAGACCAGCAGAGGATTGATGATCAGCGCCACCAGAGCCATACAGCCAACAAGAACAACCAGCAGCTGTGCGTAACCCCAAAGGGTACTGAAGCCCGTCGTGGCAAGGGTCGACGCGACAAGCCCGAAGATCCCGATGGGGGCGAAACGGATCACCACTTTCACCATGAATGTCACTGCATGAGAGAAATCATTCACCAGATTTTTTGTGGTCTCGTTACCGTGGCGCAGGGCGAAGCCCAGGCCGATGGCCCACACCAGAATGCCAATGTAGTTTGCGTTCAACAGGGCATCGACCGGATTGGAAACCATGCTCATCAGGAGCCCACGCATGACCTCTACGATGCCAGAAGGTGGGGTAACATCACCCGCGGCGGTAGTCAGATGCAACGATGAAGGGAATAAAAAGCTGAACACCACTGCCGTCAAGGCTGCCGAAAATGTACCCAGCAAATAGAGGAAAAGAATAGGGCGTATGTTGGTCTTTTGCCCTTTTTGATGGCTGGCGATAGAGGCCATGACCAGCATCAGTACCAGTACCGGGGCAACAGCTTTCAGAGCACCGACAAAAAGTGTACCCAGCAGACCGACTGCCACAGCTGCGGGTGTGGAGACCCACGCCAGTAAAATACCTAGCACCAGGCCCACCATGATTTGTTTTACAAGGCTACCCCGTGCAATACGTTGCAACACGCCAGCAGAACGATGCGTAGTCATTCCTTTTTCCTTAAGTGAAATTGTGTGTCATCCAGATGTGCTCAATGTCACATTTATGTCTGGATGTAAATAAATGTTTGCCAAGTGAGTATAAGGAATACAGGCGAGGGGGGAAGGATAAAATGCTGGAATTTACGCAGTGCATCATACTTTTTAACTAATAAGTTACATTTCCTGCCCGGCAATCTACCATTGACCGGGCAGGAGGATTCATTAAGGCATTTTCTTTTTGTCGTGTTGATGATTCACCCACGCGTTGATAAGCAGCGTGAGCAGCAGGATGCCGCCGACCACGCTCAGCGAAATGGCGATCGGAATATGGTAGAAGTCGACAATCAACATCTTCACGCCGATGAACACCAGTATCACCGACAGCCCATATTTCAGCATGGTGAAGCGTTCAGCCACGCCGGCCAGCAGGAAGTACATGGCACGCAGACCCAGAATCGCAAACAGGTTCGAGGTCAGGACGATAAACGGATCGGTGGTGACGGCGAAAATAGCCGGAATACTGTCGACGGCAAAAATCACATCACTCAACTCGACCAGAATCAGCACCAGCAGCAGCGGGGTGGCAAACAGCAGTCCGTTTTTCCGCACGAAGAAGCGCTCGTTTTCAATCTTGTCCGTCATGCGCAGGTGGCTACGTAGCCAGCGCACCAGCGGCTTGTCACCGATCCCGCTGTCGTCCTCTTTCGCCAGCGCCATCTTGATACCGGTAAAGAGCAGGAAGGCCCCGAAGACATAAAGCAGCCATTCGAACTGGGTAATCAGCCAGCTCCCTGCAAAAATCATGATGGTACGCAGTACAATCGCGCCCAGTACGCCGTAAATCAACACGCGTCGCTGCAAGGCCGCCGGGACCGCGAAGTAGCTGAACAGCATCAGCCAGACAAAGACGTTGTCGACGGCCAGCGCTTTTTCAATCAGATAGCCGGTAAGGAACGCCAGCGCCTGGGTATTTGCCACCGCCCGACCTTCGGTCTGCGTCAGATACCACCAGAAAGCGGCGTTAAACAGGAGAGAGAGGCTAACCCAGACCAGTGACCAGACGGCCGCCTGCTTCATGGTCATCGTATGGACGCCGCGACGCCCCTGAAGCAGAAGGTCGATAGCCAGCATGATAACGACGACAACGGCGAAGCTACCCCAAAGCAGTGGTGTACCAACGGTATTCATAGCAAGATTCCTTAACACCTAAAAACGAAAACGGCCAACGTCGAAAGACGCCAGCCGCTTGCTTTAGATGCAATAGGTCCTCGCCTTTCGGCAAGGTCTCACTTACGTCATAGGTATGACGCCCGGCGACCGGATGCATATCTACCTGTTATCTTTCAAGCCGCAGGTGCATGGACCGCAACTCAAAATCTTTCGGGTAGAGGCATCGTAATGACGACCCACCGGCAACGAAGTTACTCCCCTTTGCTCGTAACAAAGTATGACAGAACATTCAGCACGTCAATGTTCTGTAACATCTGTTTTACATACCTTTACGCCTGAGCGGTCACTTCAGCCGAATCGGCTGGGAACACCACGCCGGTCTGGCGGCGGATCTCTGTTGCCAGTTTTGCCGTAATTCGACTGACCTCGAGTGCCGGGTGGTCAATGGTCTGCGCCTCCACCAACTGCGCAAAAACCTCCGCTTCATACAGCATGGTGTTGATATGCTGCGGTTGAGTGAGTTCCTGCGCTTTACCACCGCGCGGCACGAAAGAGAGCTTCTGGCATTCAGAGAGCTTTTCCATCACCAGAGAGCCCGCTTCACCCTGAATTTCGCTCGGCAGCACTGAGTCGCTCACTTTGGAATGTTGCAGGGTTACGCTGAAATCACCGTAATCCAGCACCGCGACACCGTGGGCATCCACGCCGCTTGCCAGCAAACTGGCGGTCGCCTGTACGCGCTTCGGTTCGCCCCATAGCGCCACCGCTGAGGCCAGCACGTAGAAACCAATGTCCATGATTGACCCGTTAGAAAACGCCGGGTTGAAGGTATTAGGATTCTCACCATCGAGGTAACGCTGATAACGGGAGGAGTACTGGCAGTAGTTGAAGAACGCTTTATGAATTTTGCCCGCTTTTTCCAGCGACTGTTTCAGCAGCACAAAATTAGGCAGGCTGGCGGTCTTGAAGGCTTCAAACAGCACCACCTGATTCTCTTTCGCAAGCTTAATGGCCGCTTCCACTTCGCGCAGATTCGACGCCAGCGGCTTTTCGCAAATCACATGTTTTTTATGGCTGAGGAAGAGCCTGGTTTGGGGAAAGTGCAGTGAATTGGGGCTGGCGATATAGACTGCGTCGATTTCATCACTCTGTGCCATCGCCTCAAGCGAGGTAAAGAGGTGCTCGACGGGGTAATCCCTGGCAAATTCCTGCGCCTGTTCCAGGCTGCGTGAGTAGACGGCGGTGAGCTTGTATTTGCCCGTTTCATGGGCGGCATCGACAAACTGGCGGGTGATCCAGTTCGTGCCAATGACAGCAAAACGTATCATTAAGCGAGTTCCTTTGACTGAGCACTGTCCGGCAATGTAACACGATGGGCGGAGAGGAAAAAAGAGTCGATTCCGGATTGTGGAAGCCGCCTCGCAGCTCAGGCCTGGCGGTCAAAAAGATGCAGGGCAGCAATGCGATCAAGCGCGTGCAATAGCGCTGCATCCCCGGCGGTCAGGCTGATACGAATATACCCCTCACCCCCTTTGCCAAAACCGATGCCGGGCGCCACCAGCACATGGACTTCCTGTAATAACAGTTCTGCGAACTGCTGCGAGCTAAACCCGGCAGGCACGGCGAGCCAGAGGAAAAAAGTGCCTTGTGATTTCCGCACGGGCCAGCGTAGTTCAGCCAGCTTTTGCACGACCCGTTTACGCCGTTGATGATAGACCGCCACAAGCTGTTGCAGACGCTCATCCGGCAGTGAAAGGGCGCTGATGGCGGCATCCTGAATCGCGCCAAACACGGTGCTGTAGCTGTGGGTATGCAGCTTTTTAAAGGCTTTGATAATCGAGGCGTTACCCACCGCAAAACCAAAGCGCCAGCCCGCCATATTAAAGGTCTTCGAGAAGGTGTAGGTTTCGACGCCCCACTCTTTCGCATCCGGCTGAGAAAACAGGCTCAGCGGCACATCTTCATGCGTACTGCCAATCGCCGCATAGGCGAAATCATGCAGCAGCGGCACGTTGTGGCGCTGGGCAAACTGCAACGCATCGGCAAAGAGTTCGGGTGTCGCCAGCGCACCCGTTGGGTTGTGCGGGTAGTTGAGGATAACCAGCCCGGCGTGACGGGCAACCTCATCCGGCACATCGGCAAAATCGGGCAGGAACTGGCTTTCTTCGCTGACCACAAGCCCAAAGAAATGCGCCTGTGACTGGCGCGCTGCCGAACGGTAAATGGGGTAGCAAGGGTCGGTGGAGATGATGTACTGCCCGGGGTTCACCACCGCGCGCGGGATCCCGCCCACGCCAATGTGCGATCCCTGAAACACTGCTACTTCGGTGTCGGGATCTAATTCCACACCGTAATGGCGCAGATAAAAATCAGCGATCGCCTGACGCACCTGAGGTTTACCCCAGAAGGAGGGGTAGCCGTGATTTTTGCTATCAGTAATGGCTGCCTGAACGGAGGCGACCACTTCCGGCGGCGTCGGTTGATCCGGGCTGCCGCTGGAGAGATCGATAAGGGGGAGATCCTCGGTATTGACCTGGGAGGCCAGCTTTTCCAGCACGCTAAATAAATTTTCTTCCAGTTCATCGACTAATTGCGAGGCACGAAATTCAGGCATGGTTATCTCGGTGTCATAAAACGATAATTGACTATTGCATAACTGACCCATCGTTAACATTATTTGCCATCGTTCCCTTAAGCAAAAAATAAACTGCCCATTGCTGTTTTTTATATATAGCTAACCTGATTATCGATAGTACAAAAAAGCAAAATGAAAGTCGTCAATCTGACTGACAACGCACAGACGGCTGTGATTTAATCAAATTCAATCACCAACCGACAGGGATAATGCGTTATGAACAAGCCAATATTATTTGGTTTCGTCTTTGCTGTACTTTCATCTTCATCATTTCTTGCTGCGGCGCAGGATAAACTCATTCGCGTCGGCTTTAATCCCGGTCCTTATAAAGAACAATTTGAAAAAGGTGTGGCGCCTTATCTTATTAAAAAGGGTTATAAAGTCGAATATAAAGATTTTAGCGATGGTATTCAGGTCAACGATGCCGTTGCCCGTGGCAATATAGAAGCCAATATTATGCAGCACCCGGTTTATCTGAAATCGGTCAATGAAAGGCTGGGCATTGATAACATCGGCATTGTACAAGTGCCAACCCCACCGATGGGCTTGTACAGCGGCAAAATCAAAGCGCTAAAAACGCCGGCAGAAGGCACGGTCATTTCGGTGCCCAATCAGCCACCGAATGAATACCGCGCGCTGTTGGTCCTGCAAAGTCTGGGTTGGGTAAAACTGAAGCCAGACAGCGATCCGGCTACCTTCTCTCAGCGTAACATCCTTGAAAACCCCTATAAAATTGTGCTCAAAGAGATGGATAACGCCCAGCAGGTTCGCGCCTTACCGGATGTGGATTACGGCCTGATTCAGGGTAACTTCGCGGTCTCCAGTGGTTTGAAACTTAATTCGGCATTAAAGCTGGAAACCCCGGTGAGTCAGTTTATTAACGTTGTGACCATTGCCGGTAAAAATAAAGACGCACCCTTTGCTAAGGATATTATTGACGGCTATCACTCCGCTGATTTCAAAAATTATATTCTGACCCATGAGCAATATAACGGTTATCTGCTACCTGATTATTTGAAATGAGCACTACCATGATTGAATTTCGCCAGGTCAGTAAAACATTTTCGCGTAACGGTAATCCTGTTCTGGCGCTTAATAACATTAACCTTAGTATTGGCAAAGGCGATATTTTCGGGATTATTGGTTACAGCGGTGCGGGTAAAAGTACGCTGCTACGTTTAATCAATCGTCTCGAATCGCCGGGCCAGGGAGAGGTGGTGGTTAATGGTGAGTCCTTACAGGGTATAAATGGAAAGCGCCTGCATGCCGTCAAGAAAGAAATTGGCATGATTTTCCAGAATTTTAATTTACTGAACTCGAAAACCGTTTTTCACAATGTTGCCATTCCCCTCATCTTACAGGGCCGGGACAAAGCCTTTATTCAGGCGCGCGTGACGGAGCTGCTGGCTTTCGTCAGTTTGAGCGACAAAGTGAACAGCTATCCCAATGAACTGTCGGGCGGGCAGAAGCAGCGCGTAGGGATTGCCCGTGCGCTGGCGACCAACCCGTCGGTGCTGCTGTGTGACGAAGCGACCTCGGCGTTAGATCCGCACACCACCGTGCAGATCCTGCAACTTTTGCAGGAGATCAACCGTCGTTATGGCATCACCATTGTGTTGATCACCCACGAGATGTCGGTCATTCAGCGTATCTGCAACAAAGTGGCGGTGATGCAAAATGGCACCATCGTCGAGCAGGGTGAGGTGTTCAAACTGTTCGCGGAGCCGCAGCATCCGGTGACGGCGAACTTCGTGCATTCCGTGATTCACGACTCCCTGCCCACACGGGTTGAAGAAGTGCTGAAACGCGACGGTGAGGCCCAGGCGCTGCGGCTGGAATTTGTCGGCATCACCGCGCAGCAGCCGATTATTAATCGCATCATCAAAGACTTCGACATTGAGGTGAATATCCTCTTTGCCTCCATGTCCGAGGTGCAGGAGCGGATCCTCGGTTTCATGATTGTGCAGATGACCGGCAACCCAACCGATACCGGTCGCGCTATTGATTACCTACGTGATGCAGGAGTGAAAATCACCCATGTTTGAGTTAATTGACACCGCCGTCACCGGGGATCAGTTCCTGCTCGCGCTGCACGACACGCTGGTGATGGTGTGTGTCTCGCTGGCCTTTGGCTCTCTGCTCGGCATTCCGCTGGGTATCGTTCTGGTGGTGTGCCGCCCCGGTGGGATTTTACCGAACCGGTTTGTCCATCAGGCGCTTAACCCGACGATAAACGTTGTCCGGTCGCTGCCCTTTATCATTTTGCTGATCACCATTTTGCCCTTCACCCGGCTGCTGGTGGGCACCACCATCGGCACCGTTGGGGCTATCGTGCCGCTGATTGTCTTTATTGCGCCCTATATCTCGCGGCTGGTGGAAAGCTCGCTGCTGGAAGTGGACGAGGGCATTTTAGAAGCCGCCGATGCCATGGGGGCCACCACCTTGCAGACCATCTGGCACTTTATGCTGCCGGAGGCCGCATCCTCCCTGATTCTGGCCCTGACCACCGCCACCATCGGCCTGCTGGGCGCAACCGCCATGGCCGGCACTGTGGGGGGAGGGGGTATCGGCGACCTGGCCATTACCTATGGTTATCAGCGTTTCGATGCCTTCGCCACGCTTATCACCGCACTGGTGCTGATTGTCATCGTCCAGCTTATTCAGACCCTCGGAACCCGCTTTGCTCGCCGTCTTCGCCGCGAGTGAGCCTGTTTTTACGTTTTGTTTAGGAGTGAAAAAATGCCTGTTGTAGAGAGCTTTACCCTCGACCATACCAAAGTGAAAGCCCCGTATGTCCGCGTTGCGGGCTATGAACGCCACAAACTGGGCAGCGTGGTGCAGAAATTCGACTTACGTTTCCTGCAACCCAATGTGGATGCGATTCCGACCGCGGCGCTGCACACCCTTGAGCATCTGCTGGCCTTCGGTCTGCGAGAAGAACTGGACGGGGTTATCGACATTTCACCGATGGGATGCCGTACCGGGTTTTACCTGATCCTGTGGGATGAGCACGACCCGAAAAACATCGCCGCGGCGCTCACCCGCGTGTTGCAGCGCGTGGTCACGGCCACTGACGTTCCGGCAGTCACTGAACTGGCCTGCGGTAACTATCGCGACCACTCGCTCTTCTCCGCCCAGGAGTACGCGAAGTTGGTACTGAACGCCGGGGTCAGCGACGACCCGTTCAGGGCGTAAACGATGAACAGTCTGGATTTCAGCGGCCAGACCGCCGTGGTCACCCGGAGAACGCCATGAACAACAAGCAATCCAGACACAACCTGGCGGTGATGCACTGGGGCACTTACCAGGTTGAAACTCGGCAGGGCAAACTCACGGGTGTGCGCCCGGTTGAGTGGGATAGCAACCCGTCACGGATTGGCGAATCTCTGCCGGATGCGGTGCAGGGAGCGTCACGCGTGCGCCGCCCGGCGGTGCGTGAAGGGTTTCTGAAGCACGGCGCGGCCTCGCGGGAAGGACGCGGTCGCGAACCCTTTGTTGAAGTCAGTTGGGAAGAGGCACTGGAGCTTGTGGCAAACGAACTGCTGCGTGTTAAACGCGAGCAGGGCAACACGGCGATTTACGGCGGCTCTTACGGCTGGTCCAGTGCCGGGCGGTTTCATCATGCGCAGGGGCAGTTGCATCGTTTTCTAAACTTTTTTGGCGGCTATACCGGCAGTACCAATACCTACAGTATCGCTGCGGGTGAGCGCATATTGCCGCATATCCTCGGCGATTTAGACACGCTTCAGCGCCAGCATACCCCGTGGCCGGTGCTGGCGGACAACTGCGAGCTGTTTGTCGCCATCGGCGGATTACCGCTGCGTAATGCGCAGGTCAACGGCGGCGGGGCGAACGATCATGCGCTGCAACACTGGTTGACGACACTGCGCGCGAACGGCACGCGCTTTATCAATATCAGCCCGGTACAAAACGATCTCGCGGGCGTCCCGGATGCCGACTGGCTGGCGATCAAACCGGGTAGCGACACCGCGCTGCTGCTGGCGGTATGCCATGTGCTGATCGCCGAAGCGTTGTATGACCGCACTTTTGTCGACAGCCACACGGTGGGCTTTGCGCCATTTCGTGATTATCTGTTTGGCAAAGGCGACGGAGTGACGAAAAGCCCGGAGTGGGCGGCGTTACGTACCGGCCTGTCCGCCGAATGCATACGCCAGCTCGCCCGGGATATGGCGAAGCACCGTACCATGGTCAACATCGCCTGGTCAGTACAACGCGCCCGTCAGGGGGAGCAGACCTTCTGGGCGACGGTTGCGACCACCGCACTGCTCGGGCAGATTGGCACCCCCGGTGGCGGTCTGGGTTTTGGCTATGCCTCCACCAACCTGGCGGGTGCCCACCGCCGTGTGTTCTCCGGGCCGCGCCTGCCACAGGGGCGCAACCCGGTGACCGACAAAATCCCGGTCGCCCGTATTGCCGACATGCTGTTATCGCCCGGTGAGCCGTATGAATTTGACGGTCAAACCCTCCGCTACCCGGATATCCGCTTTGTCTACTGGGCTGGCGGGAATGTCTTTCATCACCATCAGGATCTCAATAAATTAATTCGCGCCTGGCGTCGCCCGGAGGCGGTCGTGGTGCATGAGCAGTACTGGACAGCGCAGGCCAAATTTGCCGACATTGTGCTGCCCGCCACCACCTCCCTGGAACGGGAGGATATCGGCAGCGCCAGCAATGACGGCTTTATGATTGCCATGCGGCAGCACATTCCCGCTTTTGCCGAGGCGCAGGATGACTACGCCATTTTCAGCGCGCTGGCATCACGCCTGGGCTTTGGGGAAGCGTTCAGTGAAGGGCGTACGCCCCATGAATGGCTGCGGGTGATGTACGATGAATCCCGCCCCCGTGCCGCCGATGAAGGCATTTCGCTGCCAGAGTTTGATGATTTCTGGCAGGAAGGCATGCTGGAGTATGCGCGTCCTGAAGCCCCGCATATTCTGTTGAAAGCGTTTCGCGACGGCCCGCATACCCATCCGCTGACCACACCTTCCGGCAAAATCGAGCTCTTTTCGCAGACGATTGCCGGGTTTGGCTATGAAGAGTGCCCTGGCTACCCGTACTGGCACGAGCCGGAGGCCGAGTATCAGCAGTCGCAGGCCGATAAATGGCCGTTGCATCTGCTGTCGAGCCAGCCGCGCAGCCGCCTGCACAGTCAGTACGATCACGGTAGCGTCAGCCGCAAGACCAAAGTGGCGGGCCGCGAACCGGTATGGATCCACCCGCAGGATGCTGCGTCACGGGGGATTCATGACGGCGATGTAGTGAAGATTTTTAACGCGCGCGGCGCACTACTGGCTGGGGCCAAACTCAGTGAGTCGATTCGATCCGGCGTGGTGCAGATGTCCACCGGCGCCTGGTATGACCCCATCAACGGGCAGGATGCGCAGCCGCTCGATAAGCACGGTAATCCCAATGTGTTAACGGAAGATCGCGGCAGTTCGCGCCTGGGGCAGGGCAGTTCGGCGCAGAGCTGTCAGGTTGAAATAGAGAAGTTTGTCGGCACGCCGCCGGAGGTGACGGCGTGGCAACCGCCTGTTTTCGTTACGCGTTAACGCTGAGAACAGGCGGGAAGTACATTACTGCACGGCAGCAAACGCGCTGGCCACGCGGTCGATGTTGCCGTGGTTTAACCCCGCCACACAGACACGGCCACTGGCAATAAGGTAAACGCCGTACGCTTCACGCAGGGCCTCCACCTGTGCCGGGCTAAAGCCGGTATAGCTGAACATGCCGCGCTGGGTCAGCAGGTAATTAAAATCGTGCTCCGGCAGGGCCGCTTTCAGCACGTTGACCAGCGCCTGACGCATTTCACTGATGCGGGTGCGCATGGCTTCCACTTCAGCGCGCCACAACGCGTTCAGCTCAGGATCGTTGAGCACCAGCGAAACCACCTGGGCACCAAAGTTCGGTGGGCTGGAGTAATTACGGCGCACCGTTGCTTTCAACTGGCCCAGCACGCGTCCGGCGGCTTCTGCATCTTCACAGACGATGGACAATCCGCCCACGCGTTCGCCATACAGGGAGAATATTTTGGAGAAGGAGTTGCTGACCAGTGCCGGTAAGCCAGTGCTGGCGATGGCGCGAATGGCGTACGCATCGTCTTCAATGCCCGCGCCAAAGCCCTGATAGGCAATGTCGAGGAACGGGATCAGATCACGAGAAATCAGCACTTCGATGACTTCATCCCATTGGGCATGGGTCAGGTCTGCACCCGTTGGGTTATGGCAGCACGGATGCAGGAGCACGATGCTGCGTGCCGGTAACTGTTTCAGGCTGCTCAGCATGGCGTCGAAGTTCACCCCACGGGTCGCTTCATCGAAGTACGGGTAAGTGTGAACGTTGAATCCGGCGCCCGCGAAAATGGCGATGTGGTTTTCCCAGGTCGGGTCGCTCACCCACACCTCAGAATCCGGGAAGTAACGTTTCAGGAAATCCGCCCCCACTTTCAGCGCGCCGGAACCGCCGAGCGTCTGGATAGTGGCGATGCGCCCGGCATTCAGCGCCGGATGGTTCTCACCAAATAACAGCTGCTGAACGGCGCTACGATAAGGGGCAAAACCTTCCATCGGCAGATAGAGGCTGGCTTTTTGCGGCTGGTTTTGCAGGCGGGTTTCGGCCTGTTGTACTGCCTCAAGGCGAGGAATGATGGCCTGTTCGTCGTAATACAGACCGATGCTGAGGTTTACTTTGGTTGCACGGGTGTCCTGATGGAAGGTCTCCATCAACGACAGGATAGGATCGCCCGCATAGGCGTCAACGTTCTGGAACACAGTCTACTCCCGAAATAACAGTCAGAGGTCAATCCATTACACCGCGTAGCGTCCTGGGCGGTGGTTCATGGCAATAATGGAATTAAGGATCACGGCACCCACGATGGAGGCCGCCAGCATCGGCAGGCTCACGAAGAACAGCGAGGCGGTCACGATGCAGGCATCAACGACCATCTGGAACTTACCGGCACGAATACCGCTTTTATCCTGCAGATAGAGCGCCAGAATGTTCACGCCACCGAGGCTTGCTTTATGACGGAACAGCACCACAAAACCAATCCCGACCACAATGTTGCCAAACAGGGTGGCGTAGTACGGGTTAAGCTGATCGAAATGGATAAAGCGGCCATGCAGATCGGAGAACAGTGACACCAGCGCCACCGCACAGAAGGTTTTCAGGGTGAACTGCGCCCCCATCCGGCGAATTGAGAGCCAGTAGAACGGCAGGTTAATCAAAAAGAACGCTGCGCCGAACGGCAGATGAGTTGCGTAATGAATCAGAAAAGCGATGCCTGCCGTCCCGCCGGTAAGCGCGCCCGCCTGGCGAAACAGAATAACGCCAAAAGAGATCATCAGCGTGCCGAACAACAGCGCCAGCGCATCTTCCAGCCAGGTATGTGCAAGTTTATTGGGGGTCAGGACGTTATCCATAAGAAAGTACGATTCAACATTTGCTAAAGATAAGAAATATCCTGCAAAAATCGCACCAAACCCGTATGTCTCCTGCATCAAGTGCCGGAAAAATCGACGTAGCACACGCTAACGCATTGAAATCGCAAAAAAGAGATTTTTGCACGATGTGTGCAATATAAGAGCCATATTCGGGTGATGCGTGTGGTTTTCACCCGCATAATGCATTTACTGCCTAAATGATTGCACCAAAACAAGGCGCCTTGCTCCAAATTAGGGCAAATTGCTGCTGTCAGGCACCGGCTGACCGTTCTCTTTCAGTCGGTTTAGCACCACTGAGGTTTTTAAATGCGCCACGCCTTTGTTTTGCGCAAGGATATGGCTGATCAAATGGCTTAAGCCCGGTAAATCCGGCACGGCTACCCGCAGTAGATAATCGGCATCGCCGGTGGTTTTCCAGGCGTCCAGAATCGCATCCACTTCGTTGAGCAGTTTGTGGAAGCTCTCCACATATTCCTGGGTGTGATTAATCAGGCGGACTTCAATCAGCCCCAGCATCTCCAGCCCAAGCGCATCCGGCGCGAGTCTGGCGTGATAGCCAAGAATAAGCTGCGCCTGCTCCAGCGCAATACGGCGGCGCGAACACTGGGAGGCGGAAAGGCCAATCAAATCGCTCAGTTCCTGGTTGGTCAAACGGCCATTGCCTTGCAGCAGCGTGAGGATTTTCAGATCAAAGTCGTCGATGTTGTACATGTGAGCGGGTACCTGAAAAAGAGTGGCTAACAGACTATCAGCTTTGCTGCTTACCAGGAATCTGAGCTTCTGAAAGCCGTTTTTTGCGGTTCGTGCATGGTTTTTCCCCTTCTCCCCAAAGGTTGAGGGCTGAGGAATCCCCAGTAATATCACGTCTTGCAGCGATAACACTGCGCAATGAGAATAAAACACTCATCGCGATGACTGGGTCCGGCTGAAAATCGACGAAGCGTATCCGTACGGCCGGCGCGACGCGCAGGGATGCGCGGCGAGGGCGACTT
>DFPL01000049.1 GCA_002377245.1 Enterobacteriaceae bacterium UBA3516 | reverse complement strand
TTTTTACGACCGAGCGGAAAAAAACGCGTACCAGCAGGGCGAAATCGCTTCTTCATTCACCCTATACATTGGGGACATTTGCGCTATGGGTAACTCTTTTTGCCGGGCTGTTCTGCGTATATCTCTTATCCAGCTGGCTGCCGTTGATGATAAGAGACAGTGGTTTAACACTGTCGCAGGCCGTTCTGATGGGTTCGGTGTTCCAGCTTGGCGGAATGCTTGGCAATTTTTGTATCGGTATTGAAATGGATCGTTGGGGCAAACATAACGCCATCATTATGACTCTGACAGTTGGAGCTGTTACCGCCTTTATTTTAGGGTTACATACGCCTTCTCTGCCTGGTCTATGTCTACTGGTGTTGATCCTCGGCTTTACCATTAATGGCATCAGTCCGGGTTGCTATGCATTAGCCGCGCATTTCTACCCCACCTCCATACGTGCCACAGGCGTCGGCTGGGCCACTGGTGTTGGTCGTTTAGGTGCAATATGCAGTGCAGGCACAGGATCCATGATGCTTGCAGCGGGATGGACATTCAGCGAAGTCTTTTTGTTCCTTCCACTTCCCTTACTGGCAGGCGTACTGGCGATGTCCTGCAAAAAAGGCGTCTCGTAATGGCAAACACCCAATGAGTGGCTGTAAGGCCAGGGATAAAAAAGTGACGATGATAAAAATCAATGAGGCTCGTAAGGTTCATTACCGTAAGCAGGGATTCTGGGGCGATGCGACGCTGGCAGATTACTGGCGGCTCGCAGCGAAGGCGTTTGCCGATAAACAAGCAGTCTGCGATAACCATGGTACCCACTTTACCTATCGTGAACTGGACAAAGCAGCCAGCATACTTGCGGCCTGGATGGTGGAACAGGGAATTCAACCGGGAGACAGGGTTGCGTTGCAACTACCCGGTTGGTGTGAATTCACGCTTATCTATCTTGCCTGTCTGAAAAGTGGTGCAGTAGTCGTTCCTCTGCTTCCGGCATTTCGGGAGTCGGAGCTGACCTGGATTTTAAATAAATGTCAGGCACGGATTTTATTTACCCCGACCTGCTTTAAAAATATTTGCTATCTTGAACGGCTTCCTGCTTTAAGGCAGTTCCTTCCCTGTCTGGAAAGTGTGGTTGCGGTCGAAAAACTAGAACCCGCCGGGTACGGCATCACACTTGATCAGATACTTGCGAGCTATGCACCGTTAGCCAGCGACGTCCCCACTGGCAGTGATGATCTGGCCGCTCTGCTTTTTACTTCCGGCACTGAAGGTCATCCGAAAGGCGTGATGCTGACCCACAATAATCTGATTGCCAGTGAACGAGCTTACTGCGCAACACTCCAACTTAACGAGAACGACACAATTCTGATGCCTGCCCCTTTGGCCCACGCGACCGGCTTTATGCATGGCGTGACCGCCCCGTTTATGATTGGCGCGCGTAGCGTGTTAATGGATATCTTTATTGCAGAGCAGTGTCTCGATATTCTTGATCAGGAACAGTGTACCTGCATTATGGGTGCCACCCCTTTCGCCTGCGACTTACTAAAAGCGATGCATTGCCGGGAGCACATTCCCTCTTCATTGCGTTTTTTCCTCTGTGGCGGAACGACGATTCCGGCAACACTGATACGGGATTACCATAAAGTGGGTATCCCGTTATTAAGCGTGTATGGCAGTACGGAGAGCGCTCCTCATGCCATTGTTCGCCCACAAGATTCTTTGCTTCGCATGGTTAATACCGACGGCGCTGCGGTCAAGGGTGTTGAGATAAAAGTGGTCGATAAAAAAAGAAATACGCTCAGTCACCTTGCAGAAGGCGAAGAAGCCTCACGCGGGCCAAATGTCTTTGTCGGTTATTTCAATGAGCCAGAATTAACCGATCAGGCGCTGGATGATGAGGGTTGGTATTACAGCGGTGATTTCTGTCGAATTGAGAAAGAAGGCTATATAAAAATTACGGGTCGTAAAAAGGACATTATCGTGCGCGGGGGAGAAAATATTAGTAGTCGGGAAGTGGAAGATATTTTACTGCAACATCCTGATATCATCGATGCTGCAGTCGTTGCAATGCCTGATAAACGTCTTGGTGAGCGCTCCTGCGCTTATGTCACTTTGAAAAATTCAACGATTCAAATGACACTCGCCGATATTATCGCCTTCTTTTCCCGTAGGCGTATCGCTAAATATAAATACCCTGAGCATCTGGTCATTATCGATAAACTCCCGCGTACCGCCTCAGGAAAAATAAAAAAATTCCTTCTGCGCAAAGATATTATACAGCGCATGACACTGACCGCCGATGAGAGCGAGAACCCCACGCTCGACAAGGTCAATGCTGATTGAATAGGAGAGAGAGTGCTAACCCAAAATAAGTTATCAGGCAAAATGTCGACCCGTATTAAAAATAGTACAAAGCCGCAGTTCATTCAGCATGAGCCGCATTTTTACCGCTGTTCCTGCTGCGGTCAGGTTCTGGTGCAAATATGTTCAGAGAACCAAGGCGCAACGATCCAGTGCTGCGGCGAAATTTTGCACGCATTATCTGCGCATTCTGCGTCCGATGCACTGGCTGAGCAGCACCTTCCGGCGATGACGATATCAGGTGGATTTGAGTCAAACACGCTGACGGTTAATGTCGGTGCGCCACCGCATCCTATGTCAAGTGAACACCATCTTGAATGGATCTATATCTATACCTTTCAGGGAGGCCAGTTTCAATTCCTGAGGCCTGGTGCCTTACCAGAAGCCACCTTTGCGCTGGCCGGAAACGATGCCTATGTCTATTGTGACCGTCCGGTGTGCAAAGGAAACAGATGCAAGTTCAACTGTAAGCGGGGATTCACTGCGTATAGCTGGTGTAACCAGCACGGGTTATGGAAGCTTTCATTTTGAAGCGCCATCTGCACTAAATGAAATAGGTGCAGATGGCGTTCACCGCACGCCAGGGGTAGCGCGCAGTTTTACCATTACGCTTTGTTCTGACGCCACCACTCTGCAAGCAACACACCGGTTGCCACAGAAACATTCAGACTTTCAACATTGCCCGAACCATTAATGGAAACACTCAAATCTGCACTGTCGAGTGCCGCATCAGACAGGCCATCACGCTCCTGGCCCAGCACCAGCACCATTTTCTTCGGCAGCGTTGCGCTGAACAACGGTGTACCTTTATGGCTGGAAGTCGTCACAATCGCATAACCTGCTTTGCGGAATCCGTCCAGTGCGTCGATGAAGCTATCACCCGTGATCGCCTGTACGTGCTCTGCGCCACCTTCAGCTGTACGCACCGCAGCACCCGATTCAATCACTGCAGCATCCTGCAGTAGCACGCCTTTTACACCAAAATGCGCGCAGCTGCGCATCATCGCGCCCAGGTTATGCGGGTTACCGATATCTTCCAGTGCCAGCACGCAATCTTCAGTGCCTGCCTGGGAGACCCACTGCTGGACGCTGGTACCACTGCGTTTTTTAATCAGGAAACAGACACCACCGTGGTGCTCGGTACCCGATGCTTTCGCCAGTTCCGCGTCATCAACGACGTGGTAGGCTTTGCGATTTGCCGCCATCCAACGTAGCGCTTCTTTGAAGCGAGGCGTTACACTCTGCACAAACCACGCACGGACAATGCAGTCCGGACGGCTGTTAAAGAGCGCCTGACAGGCATTTTCACCATACACCCGCGTCTCTTCTGCACGCTGGCGACGGATAACTTCAGGGTCGACAAAGCTTTTACCGCTGATACCGCCGTGATCGGCCTTCTCGGTCACATCTTCAAAAGGTGCCCGGGAAACGGTACGCCACGGAGAATCGTTCTGCGCGCGATCGCGACCACGATCATTACTCCGCTCTTCACGAGCAGGACGGCGACCACTGTTTTTCTCTTCGCGAGCGGGGCGACGGCCTGCGTCGGAACGAGACGATCCACTACGCCCTGGCCCTTTCCCGGTACGCGGGTTTTGGCTGCGTTTATCGGAATCATCATCACTGCGGACATACATCACTTTGACTTTGCCGCTTTTGTTTTTCAATTCATCGTTCATGCTTTTCTCCACCAGCGCTGCGCGAAGCGCGCAGATTACCTGATGTGCTGGCGCTTAGCCATAAATTCGTTCAAAAGCCACTGACTATTATATTCATTGAATAAACCGCATTGTCGTTTAGATCCTCCTCGTCGATAATGTGTAACATATTAGAAACATATCGGCCTTGAGCCATTCTGTATCAACGCTTCCCTGAGGTTAGTTATGAATACCGTATGTGCAAGCTGCCAGGCGTTAAACCGCATTCCTGTAGAACGGGAAAACGATGCCGCTAAGTGTGGTCGTTGTGGTCATGAGTTGTTTGATGGCGATGTTATCAATGCAACAGGTGAGACGCTGGACAAACTGCTGAAAGACGATCTGCCGGTTGTGGTTGATTTCTGGGCGCCGTGGTGTGGTCCTTGTAAAAGTTTTGCGCCGATTTTTGAAGACGTAGCAGAAGAACGCAGCGGTAAAGTTCGTTTTGTGAAAGTGAACACCGAAGCCGAACGTGAGCTTAGCGCGCGTTTTCGTATTCGAAGCATCCCAACCATTATGTTATTTAAAAATGGTGAAGTGGTGGACATGCTCAGCGGTGCGGTGCCAAAAGCCCCGTTTGACAGTTGGTTGAACGAATCACTCTGATCTTCACGGGGCACATCTCTTGTGCCCCAATCCCCGCTCTGCGACAATGGCGTTTTTCGTGCAACTTCCATGACTGATAACGCTGTTCTTCAACTTCGGGCGACGCGCCTTGCACGCTCAACGCGCCCTTTTCTGGCCCGTGGTAACCGGGTGATCCGCTGCCAGAGTTGCTTACTCCCAAAAAAACGATGTCTTTGTGATACGGTCAAACCTGTTGATGCCCGCAGCCGTTTTTGTTTGGTGATGTTCGATACCGAACCTATGAAGCCCAGCAATACCGGGCGACTCATTGCCGATATCCTGCCGGATACGTTGGCCTTTGAATGGTCAAGGACTGAGCCACCGCAGGATTTGATCGATTTATGCGCCAGCCAGGACTATCAACCTATGGTCGTATTTCCTGCATCCTATGCCGGAAGCGAGCGTCAGGTTTTAGCCGCACCGCCTTCAGGAAAACCCCCGCTTTTCATTATGCTCGACGGCACCTGGACTGAAGCACGCAAGATGTTTCGTAAAAGCCCGTATCTCGATGCCCTGCCAGTTATCTCAGTGGATCTCTCACGGATCTCTGCCTATCACCTGCGCGAAGCCCACGCAGCAGATCAATATTGCACGGCGGAAGTGGCCATTGCATTGCTGGATATCGCCGGCGATGAAGAGGCAGCGGCTGGCCTGGGCAGCCATTTTTCACTTTTTCGCGAACGCTATCTCGCTGGAAAATCGCATCATCAACGACGTATCACAGCAGAAGACGCACAAAACGTTTAAAATCATCAGGTCACTCTATTGCGGAGACCGGTATGAGCCAACGAGGGCTGGAAGCGCTACTACGTCCTAAATCGATTGCGGTGATTGGAGCGTCGATGAAACCGGATCGCGCCGGTTATCTGATGATGCGTAATCTCCTGGGCGGCGGATTTGCCGGACCCGTATTACCCGTCACTCCCGCCTATAAGGCCGTGCTGGGGGTGCTGGCCTGGCCCGAGGTGAGTCAGTTACCGTATGTGCCCGATCTTGCCGTGTTGTGCACCCACGCTAAGCGCAATATGGCTTTGCTGGAAGAGCTGGGGAAAAAAGGGTGCACAACGTGCATCATCCTTTCAGCTCCGCCCGAACAGCACCCGGAGCTACTTGCCTGCGCCAGCCGCTATCAGATGCGCTTACTGGGTCCCAACAGCCTGGGACTGCTCGCCCCCTGGCAAGGTCTCAACGCGAGCTTCTCCCCGGTGCCCATTACTCGCGGCAAGCTGGCGTTTATCTCTCAGTCAGCGGCTGTATCAAACACCATTCTTGACTGGGCGCAGCAGCGTGAAATGGGATTTTCCTATTTTATAGCACTGGGTGACAGCCTTGATATTGACGTTGATGAGCTATTGGACTTCCTCGCTCGTGACACTAAAACCAGTGCCATTTTGCTCTATCTTGAGCATTTGAGCGATGCCCGTCGCTTCGTTTCTGCAGCACGCAGTGCTTCACGTAATAAACCTATCCTGGTCATCAAAAGTGGTCGTAGCCCGGAAGCTCAGCGGCTATTACAAACGCCAGCAGGACTCGATCTGGCCTGGGACGCAGCTATCCAGCGTGCCGGACTGTTGCGCGTACAGGACACTCATGAACTGTTTTCCGCCGTCGAAACGTTAAGCCATATGCGCCCACTTCGTGGCGATCGTTTGATGATAATCAGTAACGGTGCCGCACCGGCAGCCTTAGCGCTGGATGAACTATGGTCGCGTAACGGTAAGCTGGCCACCCTTAGCGAAGAAACACGGATGAAACTTCGCGAGGCACTACCGGACTACGTCAGTGTGGGTAATCCGCTCGACCTGCGGGATGATGCCAGTAATGAACGTTACAGTGCTGCGCTGAATATTTTGCTCGACAGCCAGGAGTACGACGCACTGATGGTAATCCATGCCCCTAGTGCCGCCGCGCCGGGAAATGAAAGCGCCCAGACGCTGATCAAAACGCTAAAACTGCATCCACGCGGCAAATTCATTACAGTGCTGACTAACTGGTGTGGTGAGTTTTCCTCTCTGGAAGCACGGCGATTATTCAGCGAGGCCGGGCTACCGACCTATCGTACCCCGGAAGGGACCATCACTGCGTTTATGCATATGGTTGAGTATCGCCGTAACCAAAAACAATTACGCGAAACCCCCACCCTGCCCCTCCATCTGACCGCTAATACTGCAGGGGCGCACAGCCTGCTGCAACAGGCGATTGAGGAGGGAGTAACGACGCTTGATACCCATGAAGTGCAGCCTATTCTGAGCGCATGGGGCATTCAGACTCTGCCGACATGGATCGCAGGAGACAGCGCAGAAGCAGTACATATTGCCGAACAAATTGGGTATCCGGTGGCGCTGAAATTACGCTCACCCGATATTCCACATAAGTCTGAAGTTCAGGGCGTGATGCTCTACTTGCGTACGGCGGCTGAAGTTCAGCAGGCGGCAAACGCTATCCTTGATCGTGTAAAAATGAACTGGCCACAGGCACGAATTCACGGACTTCAGGTACAAAGCATGGCTAACCGCGCAGGCGCCCAGGAACTTCGTGTGGTGGTGGAGCACGATCCGGTGTTTGGCCCCCTGATTATGCTTGGTGAAGGCGGCGTAGAATGGCGAGCACAGGATCAGGCTGCCGTTGCCTTACCGCCGTTGAATATGAACCTTGCCCGATATCTGGTCATTCAGGCGATTAAAAACAAAAAAATTCGCGGACGCAGCGCGCTTCGCACATTGGATATTGCCGGTCTGAGCCAATTTTTGGTCCAGGTTTCAAACCTTATCGTTAACTGCCCCGAAATTCAGCGACTGGATATTCATCCGCTTTTAGCTTCCGGTAATGAGTTTACTGCGCTGGATGTGACGCTGACTGTTGGACAATACAGTGGCGAAGGTGAAAGCCGCCTCGCCATTCGCCCCTATCCACAGCAACTGGAAGAAGGGGTGATCCTGAAAAACGGCGAAGCCTGCCTCTTTCGCCCTATCCTTCCTGAAGATGAACCTCAGTTGCAGCAGTTTATCGCCAGGGTGACTAAAGAAGATCTCTATTATCGCTATTTCAGCGAGATCAACGAATTTACCCATGATGATTTAGCGAATATGACGCAGATCGACTACGATCGGGAAATGGCCTTTGTTGCCGTGCGTAAGGCGGGTGAGTGTGAGGAAATATTGGGCGTGACCCGCGCGATATCCGATCCGGACAATATTGATGCCGAATTTGCGGTGCTGGTACGCTCTGATTTAAAAGGTCTGGGGCTTGGGCGACGTTTACTGGAAAAGCTTATCAGTTATACGCGAGATCACGGACTTAAACGATTGAATGGTATTACTATGCCCAACAATCGCGGCATGATAACGCTGGCGAGAAAACTGGGATTCGATGTCGACATTCAGTTGGAAGATGGGATCGTAAGTTTGTCTTTAAATCTGGTGTCGATCGATGAAACATAAGTAAGGTATTGGAAATGTTGCCGACTTTACCGGGTACTGATGTTATCATCGTCCGCTTCTGTCGATTTCATCGCACAGAGGCCCTTTCAATAAACAGAGAAGATACGCACTGTGATGTTGTCAAAATTTAAGCGTAACAAACATCAACAACACCTTGCCCAACTACCCAAGCTAACTCAATCAGTTGATGATGTAGAGTTTTTCTATTCTCCCTCACACTTCAGGGAGAACCTGCTGGAGAAAATTGCCAGCGCCACACGCCGTATCTGCATTATTGCTCTCTATCTAGAGCAGGATGATGGCGGGAAAGGCATCCTGAGCGCGCTTTATGACGCTAAACGTCTGCGCCCGGAGCTTGAAATTTGCGTTCTCGTTGACTGGCATCGCGCCCAGCGAGGCCGTATTGGTGCTGCCGCATCTAATACCAATGCCGACTGGTACTGCCGTATGGCGCAGGAGAACCCGGGCATTGAGATCCCCGTTTACGGCGTGCCTGTTAACACCCGTGAAGCGTTAGGTGTTCTGCACTTCAAAGGTTTTATCATCGACGATAGCGTCTTCTATAGCGGCGCCAGCCTCAATGATGTCTATCTTCATCAGCATGATAAATACCGTTATGACCGCTATCAGCTCATCCGTAACCCCCAGATGGCGGACATTATGCTGGCCTGGGTGAAACAAAATTTGATTGAAGGCCGCGGCGTTAATCGTCTAGATGATGCGCAACGACCTAAAAGCCCGGAAATTAAAAATGATATACGCCTTTTCCGCCAGGAACTGCGTGATGCGACGTATCATTTCCAGGGCGATGCGGATAACGAGCAACTGGCCGTTACTCCACTGGTGGGCCTTGGTAAATCCAGTCTGCTGAACAAGACCATTTTCCATCTCATGCCCTGCACGGAAAATCAGCTGATAATCTGTACCCCCTATTTCAACTTACCGGCAGTGCTGGTGCGAAATATTATTCAGCTTCTGCGAGATGGCAAAAAGGTCGAAATCATTGTGGGTGACAAAACGGCAAATGATTTCTTCATCCCGGAAGATCAGCCTTTTAAAATCATCGGTGCGCTGCCTTATCTCTATGAGATCAATCTGCGGCGTTTCCTGAGTCGTCTTCAGTATTACGTCAATACCGATCAATTGGTCGTGCGTTTATGGAAAGACGAAGATAACAGCTATCACCTGAAAGGAATGTGGGTAGATGATGAGTGGGTACTGCTCACCGGAAACAATCTTAACCCGCGCGCCTGGCGTCTGGATCTTGAAAATGCGATTCTGATCCACGATCCCAAAAATCAGTTGATGGCTCAGCGCGACAAAGAGCTGGAACTTATTCGCACACACACAACGGTAGTGAATCACTACCGCGATCTGCAAAGCATTGCCGATTACCCGGTTAAAGTGCGTAAGCTCATCCGCCGTCTGCGTCGAATCCGCATCGATAAACTTATCAGCCGCATTCTCTAAAACCCTAAGCCTCATCCGACGATGGGGCTTTTTTTCAGGTTCCTGTATGCGTTACTGCTTATTTTTTTGCACATTACTGTTAGCCGGTTGTGCTCACACTGCCAGCGATCAATGGAGCGGGCAGGATAAAGCACAGCATTTTCTCGCGTCTGCAATGCTATCCGCAGCAGGTAATGAGGTCGCACAGCATCAGGGTATCAGCCGCGATCGCGGCGCGGTATATGGTCTGATGTTTTCAGTCAGCCTTGGGGCGTCGAAGGAGCTCTGGGATAGCCGCCCGGCGGGAAGCGGCTGGAGCTGGAAAGATTTTGCCTGGGATGTCGCCGGTGCCACAACAGGGTATGCCGTTTGGCAGTTGGCAGACCATTAGAGACGAATACCTTTGTTCCAATTTAGCCTTTGCCCAAACACCAAATGCGCTACATTTTTAGCAAATGAATACGGTAGCAATTCATGCGGAGCTATTTCTTCTCTTTCGCTGTGCATGTTTTAAGACTGCATCATCCCCAACGAGAGATATGCTCTCGTTTGCGTTCAAGATAATCTTCATCCTGTCGGATCTTATCCCACCATGTTTTAAATATTTCGGCAGCTGCTGCTTTTACCGGGTCGTTACCACGTGGATGTGTACCACCATATTCAGTGTATTTTCGGCCGCCTTTATAGTTGGCGTAACGTCGGGCGCGGGTATATCCCATTTGTATAAACTTACGAGCCATGTCCATTCCGACAAAATCATCATGCTGACGATAGGTTTCGAACAGTTGGTAGATTTTTTCAGCTGATTTTGTGGCTGAGTCAGGATCCTTGTAACGCCACCAGGGCAAGATTTCGCTTTTATAGGGTTCCACCAACAGCACGCCTTGCTCACCCCGTCCTACCTGATAGCGCTCTGGATGATCACGGAAATTGATACTGGCAAAATCTTGATCGTAATTGAAGGTCTTGCTGGCCAAGTGCATTCTCCCTAATCGATTCGAATCAATAAGGATAGGCTATTTAAAAAAACAGTGTTTTTAGGCTGGCCAGATGAAATGACGAGAGATATTCATAGAATAAAAACGCAAAAAGCCCATCCGTCAGGATGGGCTCTTCACGTGTTTGATGCCTGGCAGTTCCCTACTCTCGCATGGGGAGACCCCACACTACCATCGGCGCTACGGCGTTTCACTTCTGAGTTCGGCATGGGGTCAGGTGGGACCACCGCGCTACTGCCGCCAGGCAAATTCTGTTATCAGCACGCATCTCTGCACGCTGATGTTATCTGTATCAAGCTGAAATATCGTCTCTTCACGCCAAAACAGCTTCGGCGTTGTAAGGTTAAGCCTCACGGTTCATTAGTATCGGTTAGCTCAACGTATCGCTACGCTTACACACCCGACCTATCAAAGTCGTCTTCT
Organism: Enterobacteriaceae bacterium UBA3516; assembly: GCA_002377245.1. GTDB lineage: Bacteria > Pseudomonadota > Gammaproteobacteria > Enterobacterales > Enterobacteriaceae > CBFFRJ01. The sequence goes on along the minus strand of DFPL01000049.1, from coordinate 111 downwards.
TCAACGTTCCTTCAGGACTCTCAAGGAGTCAGGGAGAACCCATCTCGGGGCAAGTTTCGTGCTTAGTGGATATCAGCACTTATCTTTTCCGCATTTAGCTACCGGGCAATT
>DFPL01000266.1 GCA_002377245.1 Enterobacteriaceae bacterium UBA3516 | reverse complement strand
AAGTCGCCCTCGCCGCGCATCCCTGCGCGTCGCGCCGGCCGTACGGATACGCTTCGTCGATTTTCAGCCGGACCCTGTCATCGCGGTGACTATTGTGTTCTCATTGCGCCGTGTTATCGCTGTAATACGTAATATTACTAGGGATCCCTCAGCCCACGGGGAGAGGGAGCAAACACTAAAAACGGCAACTGAGGTTGCCGTTTTGCGTTCTGCTAGGGCTCAAAGGGCCTGCGCTGGAACTGATCATGCCCGCATTTCGGGCACAGCGGCAGTACATCCGGGGTGTAAATCGCCAGATGGAAGTGGCACTTCTCGCACACCAGATTACCGAGTCCCACCACTTCACCACTATGGTAAACACCGTGATGGTTAAGGTCCTGGAATACCTCCCGCCACTCAAGCTGGGTTTTATCCGTGATGTCCGCCAGCTCCTGCCAGAGACTCTCTTTAATCACGCGCATAAAAACGCTGTCGGTGACTTCGTCCTGACTCTCTTCGTAGCTGCGGGCAAACTCCTCCAGATCGCGACGAATGGCCCGCGTCAGCTCATCAATTTCGGTACGCGTTAACTCCCCGGTCTGGCTGACTCTGAGCCTGGCCTGTTCCACCAGTGCATCAATGTCCCTGTCACCATTGCGTAAACGTTCCGTTAATGTCGTTACCAGTTCGCGGTAAAATTGAGCAACCTTGTTCATCATTTCTTCTCCCGGGTCGTTAACCTGTTCTAATGATAGACGTTATTTTCTGCTCGCTTTGTCAATTACCCCACAGAGTGCGTAAATTCAGGTCTGCGCTTTTCTCGGGCTTAATGTGCGAAAGGCTGTTTTGACGTTGGCGTTTGGGCTATGCTATGCGGATCTGAAAAACCACGAAATAACGCTACATTTGTAGCCGTATCGAAAACAGGACCACTGGCTGCCATGCAAGAGCAATATCGCCCGGAAGAGATAGAATCCAAAGTACAGCTTCATTGGGAAGAGAAGCGCACCTTCGAAGTAACTGAAGACGAGAGCAAAGAGAAGTATTACTGCCTGTCGATGCTTCCCTATCCTTCTGGTCGACTACACATGGGGCACGTACGTAACTACACCATCGGTGACGTGATCTCTCGCTACCAGCGTATGCTTGGCAAAAACGTCCTCCAGCCTATCGGCTGGGATGCGTTTGGCCTGCCGGCAGAAGGCGCTGCGGTAAAAAACAATACCGCTCCGGCCCCGTGGACCTACGACAACATCGCGTACATGAAAAACCAGCTGAAAATGCTGGGCTTTGGTTATGACTGGAGCCGCGAGCTGGCTACCTGTACGCCGGAATACTACCGTTGGGAACAGAAGTTCTTCACCGAGCTGTATAAAAAAGGTCTGGTGTACAAGAAAACGTCTGCCGTCAACTGGTGCCCGAACGATCAGACGGTCCTGGCGAACGAACAGGTTATCGACGGCTGCTGCTGGCGCTGCGATACCAAAGTTGAGCGCAAAGAGATCCCGCAGTGGTTTATCAAAATTACCGCTTACGCTGAAGAACTGCTGAATGACCTCGATCATATGGATCAGTGGCCTGACACGGTAAAAACCATGCAGCGTAACTGGATTGGCCGCTCTGAAGGTGTAGAAATCACCTTCAACGTTAACGGCTACGACCAAACGCTGACCGTTTACACCACCCGCCCGGACACCTTCATGGGCGCGACCTACCTGGCCGTAGCCGCGGGTCACCCGCTGGCGCAGAAAGCCGCCGCAAACAATGCTGAGCTGGCCGCCTTTATCGACGAATGTCGCAACACCAAAGTGGCCGAAGCCGACATGGCCACGATGGAGAAGAAGGGTGTGGATACCGGCTTTAAAGCCGTTCATCCACTGACCGGTGAAGAGATTCCGGTCTGGGCCGCTAACTTCGTGCTGATGGAATACGGTACCGGCGCAGTGATGGCCGTTCCGGGTCACGATCAGCGCGACTATGAATTTGCCAGCAAATATAACCTGCCGATCAAAGGCGTTATTCTGGCCGCCGACGGTTCTGAACCCGATCTGACTGTGCAGGCGCTGACCGAAAAAGGCACCCTGTTTAACTCCGGTGAATTTAGCGGTCTGAGCTTCGAAGCCGGTTTCAACGCCATTGCTGACAAGCTGGCAGCGCAAGGTGTGGGTGAACGTAAAGTAAACTATCGTCTGCGTGACTGGGGCGTTTCCCGTCAGCGTTACTGGGGTGCGCCGATCCCGATGGTGACCCTGGAAGACGGTACCGTGGTGCCAACCCCGGAAGATCAACTGCCGGTTATTCTGCCAGAAGATGTGGTCATGGACGGCATTACCAGCCCGATCAAAGCCGATCCTGAGTGGGCAAAAACCACCGTTAACGGTCAGCCAGCACTGCGTGAGACCGATACCTTCGATACCTTTATGGAATCGTCCTGGTACTATGCGCGTTATACCTGCCCGCAGCACAAGGAAGGTATGCTGGATCCGAAAGCGGCCAACTACTGGCTGCCGGTTGATATTTACATTGGTGGCATCGAACACGCCATCATGCACCTGCTCTACTTCCGCTTCTTCCATAAGCTGATGCGTGATGCGGGCCTGGTCAACTCCGACGAACCGGCTAAACAGCTGCTGTGCCAGGGTATGGTGCTGGCGGATGCCTTCTACTACGTTGGCGAAAGCGGCGAGCGTAACTGGGTTTCTCCGAAAGAAGCTATCGTTGAGCGCGACGAAAAAGGTCGTATTATCAAAGCGAAAGACGAGGCAGGCCATGAGCTGGTGTATACCGGCATGAGCAAAATGTCCAAGTCGAAAAACAACGGTATCGACCCGCAGGAAATGGTTGAACGTTATGGTGCGGATACCGTTCGTCTGTTCATGATGTTCGCATCACCAGCAGACATGACCCTGGAATGGCAGGAGTCAGGCGTTGAAGGTGCAAACCGCTTCCTGAAACGTGTCTGGAAACTGGTTTACGAGCTCAGCTCACAGGGTGCCTCAGCGCAACTGGATGTGGCTGCACTGAATGAAGATCAAAAAGCCCTGCGCCGTGATGTTCACAAAACTATCGCTAAAGTCACCGATGATATCGGTCGTCGTCAGACGTTTAATACGGCGATTGCTGCGATCATGGAGCTGATGAACAAGCTGGCGAAAGCCCCACAGGAAAGCGAGCAGGATCGTGCGCTGCTGCAGGAAGCCTTGCTTGCGGTCGTGCGTATGCTCAACCCGTTCACCCCTCACGTGTGCTTTACCCTGTGGCAGGAGCTGAAAGGCGAAGGCGACATCGATAACGCGCCGTGGCCGGTTGCCGACGAGGCTGCAATGGTGGAAAACACCACCCTGGTGGTTGTCCAGGTAAACGGCAAAGTGCGTGGTAAAATTACTGTGGCGGTTGATGCAACCGAAGAACAGGTTCGTGAACGTGCAGGCCAGGAACCTCTGGTAGCAAAATATCTTGATGGCGTTACCCTGCGTAAAGTGATCTACGTTCCGGGCAAACTGCTTAATCTGGTCGTTGGCTAAGCGCGGGAGGAAGCGTGCGACATCTGGCAACATGGTTGTTATCGCTGGCGGTGTTACTCACCGCTGGCTGTGGTTGGCATTTGCGTGATACGACGCAAGTGCCTTCCGAAATGAAAACAATGATCTTCGATTCAGGAGATCCTAATGGCCCGCTTAGCCGCGCGGTGCGCAATCAGCTGCGCCTGAACGGTGTCGAACTGGTTGAGAAAGGGTCACTGCGTAAAGACGTGCCTTCACTTCGTCTGGGCAATGCCACCTTTGCACGTGATACCGCATCGATTTTCCAGGATGGCCGTACAGCGGAATATCAACTGGTACTGACGGTTAACGCCAGCGTGCTGATTCCGGGTCACGATATTTACCCGCTCAACACCAAAGTTTACCGCTCGTTCTTCGATAACCCGCAGACGGCGCTGGCAAAAGATGCAGAGCAAAGCATCATTATGCAGGAAATGTACGAAAAAGCGGCAGAGCAGTTGATTCGCAAACTGCCCAGCGTTCACGCCGCTGATAGTGATAAAGCCGCAACGTCACCCGCTGTTGCGAAGACACCGGGTAGCTGATGCTTAAGCTGTATCCGGAACAACTCGGCGCGCAGCTCAAAGAAGGGCTGCGCGCCGCGTATTTACTCCTCGGTAATGACCCGCTTTTGTTGCAGGAAAGTCAGGATCGGGTGCGCCAGGAAGCCGCAGCGCAGGGTTTTATCGAACATCACACCTTTACCGTGGATGCCAGTACCGACTGGGATGCGCTCTATTCTATTTGTCAGGCACTCAGTCTCTTTGCCAGTCGGCAGACGCTTACCCTTCAGCTTCCTGAAAATGGCCCCAACGCCGCCATGAATGAACGGCTGGCTCTGTTAGTCAGCTTGCTGCATGAGGATCTGATTCTGATTGTACGCGGTAATAAGCTGACCAAAGCGCAAGAGAATGCCGCATGGTTTACTGCGCTGGCTAACCGCAGCGTCTCTGTCAGTTGTCAGACGCCCGAACAGGCGAATCTGCCGCGCTGGGTCGCCGCGCGGGCCAAACAGAACAACCTTCAATTAGACGATGCGGCTAATCAGCTGCTTTGCTACTGCTATGAAGGCAATTTGCTGGCTGCGGCTCAGGCCCTGGAACGACTGGCACTGCTCTTCCCGGACGGCAAACTGACGCTGCCGCGCGTTGAACAGGCGGTAAACGATGCGGCCCACTTTACCCCATTTCATTGGGTCGACGCGCTGCTCGCCGGAAAGAGTAAGCGAGCGTTGCATGTGCTTCGCCAGCTCAGGCTGGAAGCCTGTGAACCGGTCATTTTGCTGCGCACGGTTCAACGAGAACTGCTCCTGCTGGTTACCTTAAAGCGTCAGTCGGCCCACACGCCGTTACGGACGCTGTTCGACAAGCATCGCGTCTGGCAAAACCGCCGGGGTATTACCGGAGAGGCGCTCCAGCGTTTGAGTCACGATCAGCTCCGTCAGGCGGTACAGTTGCTCGGGCGAATCGAGCTGATTGTTAAGCAGGATTATGGTCAGTCTGTCTGGGCTGAGCTGGAAGGGCTTTCTCTGCTACTCTGTCATAAGGCACTGGCTGACGTTTTTATTGATGGTTGATATGAAGCAGTTGCAGGCACTCTTTGGCGGTACCTTCGATCCCGTGCACTTTGGGCACCTGAAACCCGTGGAAGCGCTGGCCAATCAGATCGGGCTTTCACGGGTGATTATTATGCCCAACAATGTTCCTCCTCATCGCCCACAACCCGAAGCCACCAGCGAACAGCGCAAAGAGATGGTGGCCCTGGCGATTCAGGATAAGCCCCTGTTTGCCCTGGATGAGCGTGAACTGAAGCGCTCATCGCCCTCATATACCGCGCAAACGTTGCGGGAATGGCGTGATGAACAAGGCCCGGCGCGGTCGTTGGCTTTCATCATCGGCCAGGATTCTTTACTGACTTTCCCGACCTGGCATGAGTACGAGACCATTCTTGATAACAGCCATCTGATCGTCTGCCGCCGTCCGGGTTATCCACTCACAATGGCGGAGGAGAAAGATCAACTGTGGATGGAGGCCCATCTGACGCACAATGCCGATGACCTTCATGCGCAACCTTCAGGTAAAATTTACCTGGCGGAGACGCCCTGGTTCAACATTTCTGCGACAGTGATTCGCGAGAGACTGGAAAAGGGAGAGGCCTGCGATGACCTCCTGCCCTCTTCGGTTCTGGATTACATTACACGTCAGCGCTTGTATCGTTAAACACACTTTCCATCGCGGCAATCAGGGCATCATTTTCTACGGCGCTTCGTACCGCCACACGATAATAGCGTTCATCCAGACCCGGATAATTTGCACAACTGCGGATGAGTATCTGTTTCTCCAGAAGCGCGCGTTGCAAATCAAGCCCCGTTACATCGCAACGCAGAAACAGATAATTCGCCACGCCCGGCCAGACATGCAATCCCCTCACCTTTTGCAGTGCACGATACAGGCGTGGGCCTTCCGTGCGCAGCCACGCCCAGCTCGCCTGCTGGTAATCGCGGTCCTGT
>DFPL01000265.1 GCA_002377245.1 Enterobacteriaceae bacterium UBA3516 | reverse complement strand
GGTAACGAACGGCCTCTCCCCGCAACCGCTGGGTGAGGGAGGTTTTACCGCACTGGCTTGGGCCAATTAACATCATTCGTTTCATGGCATCAGGTCCGGGTAACCTGGCAGGTGGTAAAATGCAGCATTTCTCCCAGTGAGCGCGTGACCTGGCGTAGGGCATATTCCACTGAAGAGACATCCCCGGTAAGGACCACCGCGCCGGTAAAACGGTCGATAAAGCCAATCTCAACCGCGCCCGATTTGGTGGCGATGTCGCAGGCAATAATCGAGGCTTCACTTGGCGTAATGGTCAGAATCCCGATCGCTGACGCCGTCTCGCTCAGCCCGAGCTTTTTGTAGAGCTCTTTACCGGGGTTAGCGATAAGGTGGGCCAGCGTGACCTGTTTCCCCGGCACGTATTCCTGAATCATGCGTTCTGTTGTGTGTTGCGTTTCCATCATCCCTCCACAATCTGTCGCCACATGGCTTCATGCGGGCGAGGAATGACGGAGCGATAAACTAAGAGTCCTTTCTCTCCGGCACTCTCACTGGCCACGGTGACTGCATTTTCAACGTCAGATATATCGCCAGCGACAACCATGTAGCATTTGCCACCGATGCCGAACGCCATATGCACTCGCACCAGGGTGACGTTTGCGGCTTTCACCGCGCGGTCTGCCGCGTAGACGCAGGCGGCCACACTCCAGGTCTCCACCACACCCACGGCCTGGCGGTTCTCGACGGCATTCAGCCCGCTAATGGCGGGCAAGACCGCCGCATGTATATTGGGCAGCACAATGCTGTCGACCAGCATTTCACCTGCCTTGCTGTCGCCAGCGGCTATGGCTTGTTGCACGGCACCGACATCTCCGCCAATCATCAGCAGGAATTTGCCAGGGCAGAGCGTTTTACTGACCAGTAGCGAGACGTTGGCGCTTTTCAGCATGACATCGCCAAGCTCCATGCCCTTTGCAATGCTGGTCAGTTCAAGTATTCCAATGGCTTGTGACATGTTTATCCTCGTACAACGGTAATGGCATGATCTGTCACCGACGAAATCACGCCGTCGATGCTGGCATGCAGCGGCACACCGAGTGCGCCCTGCGGGACATCGGCAATACACTGCCCCCGGGTGACACGCTCGCCTTGTTTCACTGAGGGCACCGCGGTAGCACCTATGTGTTGACGCAGCGGGAGCACCACCTGAGACGGCTCGACATCAAGTGCTTTCAGTGGGGCGTCCTGATACCAGTCGTTTAATCCGAGTTTGGTTATTAGCCGTTTCACCGGAATCAGGCGGTAGCGGGCCATTTCATCGGCCTCGCGCAGCGGGCCTTCGTAGCGTGCACCGCTGGCGCGCAGCTCGGCTTTGAGCAGGCGGTTAACGCGCATGGGGGATATGCCCACCGGGCAGGCGACGCTCTCACAGACATTGCATTCAGAGCAGGTCAGGGCGCTCAGCAGGGTTGAAGGCGTGGCGACATTCTGATAATTGACCGCTCTCACCAACAGATGAGGCGAGAGTTCGTGACCAATAATGTGGCGTGGGCAGAGATCGGTGCATAACCGACAGTGCTCACAAACGGTACGGGCAATGGTCAGTACCGTTTTGTCGTCCTGCATTCGGCGAGCAATCAAGGGGTGTGATTTAGGCAGGACCAGCAATCCACCGGTGGTTTTGGTCACGGGCGTGTCCAGAGAGGCGATAAGTCCCCCCATCATCGGACCGCCGTTGATGAAGCCGGGATCGTCGACTGTCGCCCCGCCCGCAAGTGCAAGCACTTCCCGCAGCGATATGCCTAACGGTACGGTGACCGTCAACGGTTGCCGAACTGCACCGTTGATAGTGAGCGTACGACGGGTGACGGGATAGTGCTGTTCCACAGCGCGGGCGATGTTCAGTACCGTCTGCACGTTGTTCACCACGACCCCTACGCTTGTGGGTAATGCCGCGGGCGGTACGCGTCGGCCGGTGGCGAGCCAGATGGTGATCACTTCATCACCCGCCGGATAGACATCCGGCAAAATATGCAGGCGTATTTGCGGCGGCAAGATTGGTGCGAGTGCGTCGATAGCGGCGTGATATTTCTCTTTCAGCGCAATAATGCCCTGCGTTGCGCCAGTCGCGCGCATGCCGTACAACACACCCCGCACCAGACGCTCCGCCTGCTGTGGCATCAGTTGCTGATCAACTTTCAGCATGGGTTCGCATTCGGCGGCGTTGATAAGGAAAATCTCCACCTGCGCCTGCAGTTTCACATGTGTCGGGAAACCGGCGCCGCCTGCACCGACGACGCCAGCGGCGCGGACGCTCTCACGAATCTCCTCCGCAGAGGCGGGACTAACGACTCCCCACGAAGGGGATAACATGGCGACTTCACTCACAGCATTTCCTCCAGCAGATGACGGATTTCGCTGGCATCAGCAGGGCGTGGTGTTGTCTTGATAGTGACGTCTGCCAGCGCGGCTTCCACCATGACCGGAATACGCTCACGGAAACATTGCGCTGTCGTTTTTAGCGCACTTGAAAACGACGGAACGTGACACTGCTTTTTCAGTTGCTCAATCTGGCGAACAAGGGCATTGACTGCCACTTGTTCATTAGCCGTCGACGGGCAAAAGTGACAGGCTTTTGCCAGCCGCGCATAGCGTCGCGCTGCGCGTTTGTCTTTGGCATTAAACTGAATAACGGCGGTCAGCAGCAGGGCATTCGCGAGGCCATGCGGAAGATGAAACTGCCCACCAAGCTGGTGGGCAATGGCATGGTTAATTCCTAAACCGGACTGGCTAAATGCCATGCCCGCCAGAGTGGCGGCGTTGTGCATCTTGCCGCGTGTCGCCAGACACTCGCCGTTGCTGACTGCTACCGGCAAATACTGAAATACCAGTTGAGCTGCTTTTTCTGCCAGAGCATCGGTAAAATCGCTGGCTTTGGGCGACACATAAGCTTCAAGTGCATGGGTCAGCACATCAAGCCCGGTGTTTGCCGTAATCGCAGGCGGTACGCTCACTACCAGTTCCGGGTCGAGAATGGCGATATCCGGGTAGAGCGCATTGTCGAAAAGAGGATATTTAATTCCTTTTTGCGGATCGCTGATCACGCATGCGCTGGTGACCTCAGACCCGGTGCCGCTGGTGGTAGGAATAGCAACGCAGGTTTCGATGTCGATCCCCAGTTGTTTACTGAACCAGACAATCGCTTTGGCGGCATCTAAAGCAGAACCGCCACCAAACCCAACAACCACATTCGGCTTGAGCGACTGCATTTGTGCAATACCTTCGACCACGGTGGCTATCGTAGGGTCTGGCGTGATATCGCTAAAGATGCTAATGCGGTTATCAGCCGGAATCGCCTGCTTTAACATATCGATCAATGGCGAATGGGCCAGAAAACCGTCGCATATGACCCAAATGTGCTTTTCGTGAAAGCGCTTCAGCACGCTGAGGCTTCCCACGCCGCTGTAGAGTCGCGTTTGTAGCGAAAATCTGTTCATATCAACTCCGGTTAGCGAATCGAAAAACCGTTTGTCAGCACACAACGACGAGAACGGGCAAAGGTTTTTGCCGAGGTCGTGCCTTCCCCCGTCGGCGTCGCAATGGTAAAGGTGGTAAAGCCTTCGCCACCAACGCCGATGCCTGCGTAGGACGGACCGTTTTTCACGAAAATGGAGGTTTGCAGACTGCGGGCAGCCAGATTCAGACGGGAAACGTTTTGTGAATGCATGACCGCCGTGTGGTGTAGGCCTTCTTCGACAACCAGCGCCAGTGCCAAAGCGGCTTCAAAGTCATTCACTCGCACCACCGGTAGCACTGGCATCAGTTGCTCAGCGGTCACCAGCGGATCGTCTGCCGCCACTTCGGCGATGAGCAGACGCGGCGCTTTAGGCGGTACGCTCAGCCCGGCCGCTTGCAGGATGGTCGATGGACTTTTGCCAACCAGTTTTTTATTCGCCACGCCGTCGATGATGCAGGAAGCACGCAGCTTATCGATGTCGCTACCGGTGACGCACAGTGCGCCAAAGGCTTGCATCTGCTGTATGAGGCGGTCAGCAACGCAGTCGACGACAATCAGGCTCTTTTCTGCAATGCAGGGGAGGTTGTAATCAAAAGAGGCACCGTTGATGATGTCTTCTGCTGCTTTCACCAGTTCGGCGGTTTCATCGACAATGCAAGGTGGGTTACCAGCGCCTGCGCCCACGACTTTTTTACCGCTTTTGAGCCCCATCAACACAATGCCAGGCCCACCAGTGATGGCCAGCAGGGCAATTTTGGGGTGCGTCATCATCTGTTGTGTTGCTTCAAACGTCGGTTCAGCAACCGTTACTACCAGGTTACGAATACCCGTATTGCGAAAAGCAATATCCTCCAGCATACGAATCAGCTTGAGCGACACTTTTTTGGCGCCTGGATGCGGGCTGAAATAGACGGTATTGCCTGCCGCCAGCATGCTGATGCTGTTGTTGATAATGGTTTCGGTCGGGTTGGTGCTGGGGGCCACCGAACCAATCACGCCAAAGGGGGAATACTCAAACAGGACCATGCCTCCGTCGCCGGTCAATGCGGTCGTCGTGAGGTCCTCAATGCCAGGGGTGTTTTCCAACGCCGCTTTATTTTTGAGGAATTTATCTTCTTTATTACCCATGCCAGTTTCAATGGCGCTTTCTTCAGCAAGCGACGCCAGGTGCGATGCCAGTTCCTCACGAATGCCGCTGATGATGGCGCTGCGGGTCTTTAACGGACATTGCTGGTAACGCAAAAAAGCGTGGTGAGCGGCATCAATGGCTTCAGCAGGCGTCGCGAACACACCGTGGACGGCACTCTCTTTGTTCTCTTCAACCGGTGCAAGTTGTTCGCTCAGAATAGTGCGAATGAGGGTTTCAAGATCTGACGAATTCATTGTTTTTTTCCCATGTTTATCGCCGCAAGTGCGGTCTGAGCAATATCCATGTCCTGTTCAACGGAACCTCCGCTGATGCCAAGACCACCAATTATGTTGCCGTCGCGCCAGAGCGGAAATCCGCCTCCGAAGGTGACGACTTTGCCTTCCATGTGGGCTTCTAATCCATACAGCGCGGATCCAGGTTGCACTGCATCAGAGAGTTCATGTGTTGCCGACTTCATGGCGACGGCAGTCCAGGCTTTTTTTGGCGCCAGATCGCTGCTAACTAACAGCGCGTCGGGCATACGCCAGGTGAGCATGACAATTCCTTGCGCATCGACGACGCTAACCACCACCGGGACACCAATCTCGCTGGCCCGCGTCAGTGCGGCTTTTGCCAGTTGATGTAATTCATGAAACGAAAGGCCCTGGGGGGCATTATTTATGTGCGGACTTTGCGTGGCGGCACGGTAGCGAACTGCCACCTCATGAATCACCTTTTCCTGATGGGCAAGATGATCTTCAAGACGCGCGAGGGCAAACAGGCAGTCGGACAGGCGGTTGATGTAACGCATCAATACCTGGCGGACATTCATCTGTTCATTCAACTCCACCAGCCGTCTTTCAGCTCTGCGGGCAAGCGTACGGGCAAAGTGCAGCCTGGCGGCTGCTTCACATCGGCCGGGGAGAATAAAGCTGTGTACGCTATCGACCCTTGACATGGCCTGGTCGATAGCCAGTTCCAGCGCTTCTATCTCTTCCGTGCTGATATAGCGCTGCTTAGGGGAGGGCGTCTCGCTTTCACTGGCAAGCTCCGCGCTGAACCAGAAAATCTGTAGCTCAATCGCTTCCAGAAGCGTGCGACTCTCGGTTGAACGTGAAGCGCAGGCGCACAGACTTAAGGCTGAATTCAGTTCGTCCAGGGTACCGTAGGTTTCCACGCGTGGATGGGTTTTGCTCACGCGCTGGCCGCTGAAAAGGGCAGTGGTGCCGGCATCCCCAGTACGGGTGTAAATAGCCATCATTTCTCCTTACCGTGACAAGGTGTCAACAATGCCCACAATGGCCAGATCAATGGCTTCATTAGGGCCAGAAAACACATGCCGTGCACTGGAACCGCTGCTTAAAAGCACCAGTTCACCAATACCTGCGCCCACCGAGTCGACGGCCACCTCATCGCCTTGTGTGGGATGGGGAGGCAGTTCGCCGTCGGCAGAGATCCGACGCACGAGCAGCAATTTTTTGCCGACCAGCGACACTGATTTTTGCGTCGAAACGACGGAACCCGTTACCTTTGCGAGATGCATGATTTACTCCTGCTTCACGAGCCGGATGTGCTGCGCTGTCAGCGCCTCACGTGCCAGTGCAGTGATAATGGTTTTACGTGAGGTCACCAGCCAGCCCCCTTTCAAACCGATAATATCCCGGTAGCTCAGTACCTTAGTTTTGCAACAGGTGATGCTATTTCCGTTTTCATCACGCAGGGTCAGAGGCAGCTTCGCCAGATCGAAAAGGGGCAGAAAGGGCAGAAATCTGCTGTTAATGCTGAGTGTCACCTGCATCCCCAGACTCAGTGCTTCGAACAGATGGGCGACGGCAGTATTGTCCTGATCGCCATCCGCCAGTTGGCGTAAAAAACAGAGGTCCGTTTGCTGCACAAGCAGTGCGTCATGGGTGAGAAAATGAGCCATCGCAGAGGCGTGCCGTAACTCCTGCTGGCTTAAGGTGATGACATGGTTGACGCGGGCAAGCAGACGCGCAGCGATCAGCTCGACGATGTGCTGCATCTGTTCGCTGTTCATGCGCGTAGCACCAGACGGGCGAAGGCACCGGGTTCATCGGCACCCGAGGCATTGGCTTCATCAGTATCAATATGCATTTCAAGCAGGAGTCCTGGCGAAACGCGGATAGCGACATCGTCGAAAATAACCCGACGCCCTGTCCCTTCTATGGCGACACGCACGTTATCACCGTGCGACACCCGCAATATCAGAGCATCCAGGGGGGACATATGAATATGTCGCTGCGCCACAATCACCCCATTCGGCAGCTCAATTTCGGCATAGGGGCTAACGACTTTGATCCCCGAGGTGCCAGCCAGATTGCCGGACATACGTAGTTGGGCCGCCACGCCAAGCGCGCGCGCATCCGTCCGTGAAATTTCAACCTGGCTGGCACCGCGTAACGGTCCAAGCAGACGTACATTTTTCAATTGGCCTTTCGGACCCACTAACGTTACCGTCTGTTCAGCGGCAAAATAGCCTGGTTGCAGCAACGGTTTTTTAATCGTGACGGATTGCCCTGGAAACAGGCGGTCGAAATCCGTTTGTGACAAATGGATGTGTCGGTTAGATATACCCAGTGGGATCGGACGCGCGCGCATCTCATCCAACACCTGGGTGACAGCATTTTCAACGACTTGCTTATCCATAGTTATTCCCCTCGCAGTCCGCTATGAATGCACAGCGTGCGTGGCTCCCCCTTTTGGCGCGGGCAGACCGGATCCAGACAAAGATTGCAGGTGACCAGATGACTTTCCGTCACGTCAGCATGAGCAGAGACTGTCGATTCGTGAGCTAAGGGTGCCTCATGCATGGCGGTCTCTTCTGCTGCTACTGCAGGTTCTTTATGTGTGTCTGACGGTTCACGAACGGTGACTATCGCTTTTGGCACCGGCCCCAGAAGACCGTCGGCAGGACGAGCAATCACTTTCTGCGCCACCAGTCCGTCACGCGACTCGGCAAAATGTGCGCCGGTGATGATGGCCGACTGTACGGACGCCACATCACCGGCAACTTTAATGACGGTCCAGCCGGAACCATTGGTTTTTTCCATACCAATCAGCGTGATGGAAGCGGCTTTCGCCATAACATCCGCGCAACTGATGGCCAGTGCCAGACCGCTAACTTCGAGTAATCCCAGTGACTGCTTCACGCTGTGCTCCTCTGGCTGGCTGTCAGACTGATTTAGGTAAAATGGCTTCGACATCGCTATGTGGACGTGGGATCACATGGCACGATTTCACTTCACCCACTGCGCTGGCTGCGGCGGCACCGGCATCCACCGCTGCTTTTACTGCTCCCACATCTCCGCGAACCATGACGGTGATCAGTCCAGAACCAATTTTTTCGTATCCGATTAACTGCACGTTGGCGGATTTCACCATGGCGTCGGCGGCCTCAATTGCACCCACCAGACCCTTTGTTTCAACCAGTCCCAATGCGTTGTTCATACTGCGGTTCCTCTGTTTATGAATAAATGTGGTTACCTGAACGGTATCCCTTTAACCAGTCTGGCGGCGTTGTTACCCGCGGCTCGCCGGGACTGGCAGTCTTCATGACGCATCAGCGAAAAAAGCGGTGCTGAGGCGGGTAAATTACGGTAGTGAATCACCAGTTTTTCACTGTCGCAGGCCACTCCAACCAACAAGGCGGACTGATTGGCCGCCTGCCAGGCATGGGCCACAACGTCCGCACCAGAGCACTGTTGCCAGCGCCAGGGAATGCCTTCTTCTTCAATCCCCCACAAGACCTCCTGCCACAGCGGTTGGCAGTCGGTAAGGGCTGTAATGACAATCACCGGGCTATCCTGATTAATGTCCATGGGCGAACGCCTTCTGCCATGAGAGGATGAGGCCGGTAGCCACTGCGTTACGCGGGCCTTCAACGCCACGAATATTGCCCCGCCCGGCGACCAGCCGGTAATGGGCCAGAGCATCGGTCACCAGTTGGGGCACTTCGAAATCGAGCGAGGAGCCGCCCACCAGTACAACGAACGGGATATCGCGAATATTGCCGGTGGGGCTGACCTGTCGTAATGCGCGCAGGGCGTTGGTGACGAAGACGCGCTCTTTCGCACTGCGGCGAATCGAACGGACTTTTTCCAGCACAAGTTCGCCGGGTAGCGGTACCAGTTCATCCGGTTTGACGACGCAAACGCGGGCAAACACTGCCGGGGGCAGGGGGGTAGGGAAGAACTGCACGCTGCCATCTTCATGACGCAAATGGAACAGGCTTTCAACCTTCGCCAGCGGGTACTTTTTGATCTCTTCGGCCAGATAACGATCGTCAAGGCCCAGTTCGCGGGCGATGATCATGGTTACCATATCGCCTGCCCCCGCCAGATGGGTAGCGGTAATCTGCCCCTGCGGGTTTATGATGGAGGCATCGGTTGAGCCTGCCCCTAAATCAAGGATTGCCAGCGGTCTGGTGGTGCCGGGCGTGGTGAGTGCGCCAAAAATGGCAGCTTCAGCCTCCGCGCCGCCGACCTGGACATCCACATGCAACTGCTGTTCGATCTCGCGCGCGATCATGGCCATTTGCAAACGATCTGACTTCACCATCGAGGCGATGCCCACCGCCTGCTCAAGCGAAAACTCACCGGCCAGCCCTCCGGTCACATTGACGGGCACGGCGGTATCCACGGCCAGCAAGTCCTGAATAAAGACATCACTGCTGGGTTTGTTGGTCAGCTCTGCCATGGTCTGGCGCACGTGTTCGAGCATGCCACCAATATTGGTGCCGGGTTCGCCGGTGACATTATCGAGAGCTGGGCACTCATTTACCGCTTTCATGATGGCGTCAGCGCCAGCGGCAACGTCTACGCGCAGGGTTCTGCCGTTAGCGATTAGCTCAATGTTGCCTGCTGGAATGGCGCGCGCTTTCACATCACCTGACGGCGTCTTTACGACCACGGCGGAGCGGTTGCCAATCAGTGCGCGTGCAACAGGCACGATGTTGCGCGTCTCTTCTGCACTAAGCGAAAAGACGGTGGCGATGCCATAGGGGTTGGAGAGACTTTCAATGACTTTGCCTGGCATGGCGACTTCAATAGCGGCCAGCATGCCCAGCGGAATGCGTTCTATATATAAGACTTCATCAACAATAGGCACCTGCCTGTCGAGGCGATTATTGACCAGCACGCCATCGTCACGTTGCAGGATAACCCCATTGATCTGGTAGCCGACCTGGGTAGCAGCGTTAATCATCTGCGCCACGTCGGTAAAGCTAAAATCGGCGGAAACCACCAGAATATAAGGCTGTTCCGCCGGGTGCGTGAGCAGCTCAGCCGGCGTGATCGTGATGCCCACCCCCAGACCAAGCCCGCCTGGTGTCTTCGGGTTATGGCCAATCATGGTGGACTCCGTGATGATGGTTTCCGTAATGGTTTCCATCGCCACGTCCCCAATCACCGGCGTTGCTTCGTTGATGCGAATAAGCGAAATATCGCTGACAGAGATGCCGACACCCTCAACTACCCTGTTGAGCGCCTCTTTGATGCCAAACACATTACGTAATGTGCCCTTAACGCCAGTGGTCTCTGCCAGTGAGCTACTTATAATGTTGAGCGCACCCGCATCATCCATCACGGCAAGCGCCACTTCGGTTGATGAGTTTCCGATATCAATGCCAGCTATATAACGCATAAGTCATCCCTGTAGTTAATCGTCGCCTTTGAGCTTTTTACGCTCGACATACAGCGCTGCGGCTTCACGAACGAACGCGGCACAGATTTTGGCTTTGTAACGGCTTTCCAGATCTTCAGCGATTTCCAGTAACTCTTGCTTCGATGAACGATAAGGACGCAGGGCATTATAAATTTCGAGGATGCGGTCATCGGGCACCGCTGTCAGTTCCGCCGCGCGCTCAAAATTCATCGCCAGGCGATCGCGACGGGCATCCTTGGCAATAGAGGCCTGGATACGCAGCGTTTCCGGGGTGATACGCATATCCTGAGCAGTGATTTTCCCGCTCAGTACGTTTTCGAGTGTCAGTTCATCCAGCGTTTTATTGGTCGAGGTTTTGACCCACTCAGGGTGCTTATTCGCCAGTGGGTAATCGCTAACTTTGGCCTGATGTGCGGCTCCGTTTACGGGCATTGCCACTGCTGCAGAAGGGGCTGCCTCTTGCAGACTGTTCATTCGGCTAAGCACATCACGAACCATTGATTCAATTGCATCAGCATTCATGGTGTTATCCTTTTAAAGCGCAACGCGCAGCTCTTGCGGGTTTTTACCCGTCACGACGTATTTGGTTTCTTTAATGTGCAGAATGGCTGACTTGGCCTGATACTTCGGCCGTGCCATCTGGTCATTAAGGGTTGGGACGGGTTGCGGAGACTCACGCTTGGCGTAACGCGCCGCGTTTTTGCCAATCTGGCGGTACGTTTCCAGCGTCAGCAGCGGTGCCTGCGGGAAGAGCTCAAGGTTAGAGAGTGGAGGCAGCCCCTGCTGATGAATGACCGTTGTGCCTTTGGACTGAATGCCAACAGAGATGCCAGAGCCGCTCAGGCGGTTGCCTTCCACAGCTACGAACGCCACATCAGAAGATTTAAAGCAGCGAATGACGCGTGCCTTAACACCTTCTTCTTCAATACCTGCAATGACTTCGCGCAGAATGCTTTTGTGCGACAGACCGACGATATTCACCGTTTGCGAAAGCCCAAATGCCGGGCCGACAGCAATAATCACTTCGTCCTGCAAGGTGCCTGGCTTCGCTTCACCGATTTCGGTCAAAAAACCATCCTCGGCGCTTGTGGCAGGTTTTGCCGGGCTTGCTGAGGTGGCATTAAACGAGACGGGCTTGTCGCTGGTTTGCATTTCCGACAGCACGCCTTCGATGATCTGGCGCAGCAATTTTTCATTAATTTCCATCTTTCACCCCTTAGCCCATTTCGTTCGGATCGAGTGCGCCCGGGATGTTCTTGATCTCTTCCCAGCGTTCACCTTGCAGGCGATAGCCCGTTGCCGGACCGGCATAATCATTCACGTCGTTAACTGCGGAGAGCACCAGACCCTCGCCAACGATAATGGCGGAGGTATGGAGGTAGTCGCCGGTCAGCTTCGCTTTCTGAATGTTGAGCATGTCCTGTGCAACATCCTGATATCCACCGTCAGCCAGGGCTTTCACTACTTCCAGACCGTTACGGTTTTTGGTGATGATTTCCTGCGCAAACTTAATGTCTTCGACAATGTTGCGTTCCGGCATATCTTTCGAGCCGTGGGCATAGGTTGCAGCTTCGACTTCTTCATCCGTGATCGGTGGCAGCCCCATCCCGGCAAAGACAGCTTGCAGCGCACGGGCGGCTTTGTTACGGATGGCGATAACGTCTTCTTCACGCACCGGACGCAGCCCACCGTCGACTTTCAGGTCACGTTGCAGGACGTTGTAATCATCAAAGTCTTCGGCGTCTTCGTTTGAACCGGCGAACATGTTGTCGTAGTTCGGTACAGCGGAGTAACCGGAGGAGATAAAGTCAGTACCCGGCAGGAACTGCATCAGAAGACGAGCCGTACGGCGCATATCCGAGTGGGTAAAGGTCTGGTCGTTACTGGACGCACATTCCAGGTCCAGCGCGGCACAAATCAGGTTTTCTGCCAGAATGGCGCGGATCCCTGACGGCACAGCGGAAGGAACGCCGACGCAGCTGACGGAACCATTTTGCAGCCCCTGAACCCCCGCAGCTTTCGTGATGTAAATGCAGCGAGCTTCGAGATAAAGCATGGATTTGCCTTCGGCATAACCCATCTGTACTTCTGAACCCGAGCCGGAAGTAAAACGCATTTTCAGGCCGCGAGAGGCGTATGAAGAGGCGAGAAAACCCTTCGACCACGGGGTATCGTCACCATCGGTGAAGACAGGTTCGGTACCATAAACCGAGATGGTTTCTGCATAGCAGGTGTGGCCAAGCATGCCGAGTTTCAATTCGGTCGCTTCTTCCAGTGAACACTGGGTCAGTACCCCTGGGCGTCCAACCTGAGAGCCCACCAGCAGGGCGATAGCGTTGAAGGGGGCATAGCGCGCAACGGCAACGGTCGTTTCCTGCTCGTCAAATCCGCGATAAGCACCCTCGGCCGCGTCGGCAGCGATTTGTACCGGATTGTCTTTGACGTTAGTGACGTGCGCCTGTTGAGAAGGGGTACGACGTGCACGCATTTTTTGCATGGACATCATCATCTCGACCACGTTCATGTGCGAAACCACTTCCACAATCTTCGCGGGCGTCATGGCGGTGGTCAGCGGTACGATGTCGCTGCGTTTTACATTGGGATCGCAAAGCATATTGGCGAGCTTTACGGAATCCATTTTCATGACTTCTTCTGCGCGCTGCAGGTTAATGCCGTAGCGGGCAATAAAGTGGTCAATCAGGTCAAACTGACTGACGGGTTTACCGTCTAATTCAGTGACCACGCCGTCGACGATGCGAATTGAGGGCTTAGGATCGTTCGGGCTTTCCATTGCGATAAAGCCTTCTTCAATCCACTCCTTCACAAAACCGTCCTGGTTAACAGGGCGTTTCGCCAGCGCTTCAAATCTTTTCGATCTCATGAAACAGCCTCTCTGTTATCAGATGTAGGACGGGCGGTCGTTTTTCGGTTCAGCGCCCAGGGTACCCAGCACGGTTTTTCCGATTTCACGGGCGGAAATGACGGACTGGCGAACGGCTCCGGAATCCCCGGAGATGACCAGAATGGCTTCGTTACTGAAGCTGGTGCCATTGGCCGGCGAGCTATAGGCGACCACTTCGACATTCGCTGATTTCAGTGCGGTATCAGCCATCAGAACCCCAACCGAGGCTGGTGCGCCGACAATCACGCCGCAGGCACGCCCCACGGGGGCGCCAAAGGCTTTTTCCAGCGCATAGCTTGCGCGGGCGGTGTATTGCAACTCGATATGGCCCGCTTCGTTGGCGTACACATCGCCAAAGGTGCGATCCAATTCTTTGAGTGCCACTTCAATGGCGCGCTTAACGTCGGAGACGTCATTGCCACCAAGCAGAATCAGTGAGCCGTGGCCCGCACCGCCTTTGGTGTCACGGGGTAATTCAATACTGATCACTTCCGTGTTGGTGGCTTTGACGGCTTCATCCGCCGCCATGATGTGCGGGCCCGCACCGGTGCGTGCCCCAAGAATGCCAATTGAGCGATAACGTTTTTCAAGCTTCATTGCATCAAGAAGTGCGCTGTCGACATTGGCGATAACCAGACCAACCGTGTCGCCGATCGCTGTGCCGACAAATTCCGTTAAACTGCAGCTTTTTTCAGCCATAGCTGTCTCTCGTGTGGGATGGGTTACAGGGGGGGAGGCCGGTGATGCCGGTGAGGATACTTTGGCAATCACCTTCGCCATGATCTGTTCGACCAGGTCATTGCTACTCATTGGCTAATTCCCTTGGGTAAGATTTTTTCAACATCAGTGTGCGGACGCGGGATGACGTGTACGGCTTTCACTTCACCCACCTGCGCGGCTGCGGCAGCACCTGCATCCGTCGCTGCTTTCACGGCGCCAACGTCACCGCGAACAATCACTGTTACCAGGCCAGAACCTATTTTTTCGTAGCCCACTAACATGACATTGGCGGATTTAACCATCGCATCGGCTGCTTCAATAGCGGCCGTCAAACCTTTGGTTTCCACCATTCCTAATGCTTCTTGTTGCATAATGACCTCGATAAGGTTGCCCTGATTTTTCGAATATACAAATTCGCGAGGAAAAAGAATGGCTCTCTTGGAATTACATTCAAAACTTCCTGGCTTAATCAGGCAAAATAATTGCATTATTTTTATCTAATCTATTGATTTTAATGATTTAAATTATTTTATGGTATGGTAAATTATTGCTATTTAAATATCAGTTTTGTATTTTTATTCGTGACAGGTTTAATGTGTTGTGCTAATTGCGCACGCGAGAGTGATTTGTGAGCAGGGCTATAAATCCGCACATCAATAAAAGCAATTATTTGTTATTTGCAATACGCCAGAATGCACCGTGAATAAAGGGTTAGCCTTCAATTTTCGTTTATTTAGATCGCAATATAGTGTTATTAAGAGGCGATTTTTTTGGTACTTAACTCGCGAGGTTGCCAACACTTTTTATCCGGGCGTTTTTATAGTGTGCGGCGTTGTACTCTGCTGCCAGCTACAGGCGTGCTGGTGAGATCGTGATTCTACCTGGAAGGTGACAAATGAATGATTCACTTAAGGCGCAATGCATCGCCGAGTTTTTAGGCACAGGGCTTTTCATGTTTTTTGGCATTGGCTGCTTGTGCGCAATGAAGGTTGCCGGCGTCACGCTGGGTTGGTGGGAAATCTGTATTATCTGGGGGCTGGGTATATCGCTGGCTGTTTATCTGACGGCGGGGGTTTCAGGTGCGCATCTGAATCCGGCGGTTACCCTGGCACTATGGCTGTTTGCCTGTTTCCCCGTAAGGAAAGTCGTTCCCTACATTGTTGTGCAAATTGCGGGCGCTTTTGGCGGAGCGGCGATGGCCTATCTGCTCTACCATAATCTGTTTATTGAGTTTGAAACAGCCCACCATCTGGTCAGAGGTAGCGCGGAAAGTTTGCAACTGGCTGGGTTGTTCACTACCTACCCCGCAGCTGCCATCAGTGTCTGGCAAGCCGCATTGGTTGAAATTGTCATCACTTCAATTTTTTTATGCATGATTATGGCATTGACGGATGACGGTAATGGCGTCCCTCGTGGGCCTCTGGCCCCGCTGCTTATTGGCATACTTGTTGCGGTCATTGGGGCTTCAATAGGGCCTTTAACCGGGTTTGCGATGAACCCGGCTCGCGATTTTGGTCCAAAGCTGTTTCTCTTTTTTGCTGGCTGGGATGAAATAGCATTCACGGGAGGTCGCAACATCCCTTATTTTCTAGTGCCTATATTTGCACCGATTATTGGCGGGTGTATAGGTGCTGCCTGCTATCGATACCTGATCGGTAAAAATCTCCCCTGTAATACATGTAAGCTTGATGAGAGCGAAAATTAAGAAATTATCGGAATAAGCGACTGAAAGACGCGGTAACGCGAAAAGTATTTCGTGATCTGCTTTCACGAAAGCACGAAATCGTCTCCCAGAGATGGGAGACTTTTGTTATCTTGCAAAAGTTTACTCTTCATCTTGCCAGCAATTAAGCTGCAAGTTTAACGATATGTAAACGAATCGGTTTTTTATAACAATAAATTAAAATTAACTGAGAGGTTTTATCATGATTTCTGCGAGTGCCCTCAACTCGGAACTCATTAATAAAATCGCCCAGGATTTTGCACAAGCCACCGGTCTGGCCGTTGTTGTCGTTAATATCCACGGCGAAGAAATTTCCGAGCTTTTTAATTTTACCCCTTTTTGCCAGATGATGCGGCAGAACGCCCAGCATAGCGCCCGCTGTCGCATGAGCGACCGCTGCGGCGGTTTTGAAGCATCGAAATCAAACCAGCCCTGCATCTATCGTTGCCACGCTGGGTTAACAGACTTTTCTATCCCCCTGGTCATCGCCGGACACCTGGTTGGTTTTGTACTCTGCGGGCAGGTACGTTTGCGTGAAGGTGAAAGCGTTGATTTAATTAATATTTTGAATATTGACGATCGCTGGCAGGCCGATCAGAAACTGATGGATGAGTTTCTCAACGTGCCTGAAATGGATTATTCCAGAGTCATCGCCTCCGCCGATTTGCTGAAACTTATCGTTGAAAACTGCCTGAAAAAACAGCTCAATTTTGTTGTTATCAAAGATCAGCAGCAGTCGCAGGAGCAAAGCAAAACCAGTCGCATTCAGGGGCCACATGACAGCAAAATGAAGAAGGCACTGCGCTATATTGACGCACATCTCTCTGACGAACTTCGCCTTGAAGACGTGGCAGCGCATGTTTACCTTAGTCCTTACT
>DFPL01000104.1 GCA_002377245.1 Enterobacteriaceae bacterium UBA3516 | reverse complement strand
CCAACGTCTGGACCATCAAACACTACGGGCCTGACCGGGTGGCGGGCTTTTCGCCGATCCCGGCGATGTCGATGGTTTCCTATGCTTCCGGCGCACGCTATCTGTCGCTGATTGGTGGCACCTGTCTGAGCTTCTACGACTGGTATTGCGACCTGCCGCCTGCATCTCCGCAGACATGGGGTGAGCAGACCGACGTGCCGGAATCCGCTGACTGGTACAACTCCAGCTACATTATCGCTTGGGGCTCTAACGTGCCGCAGACCCGTACACCGGACGCCCACTTCTTTACTGAAGTGCGTTACAAAGGCACCAAAACTGTTGCCGTAACGCCGGACTATGCCGAAATCGCTAAACTGTGCGACCTGTGGCTGGCCCCGAAACAGGGTACCGATGCTGCGATGGCGCTGGCGATGGGCCACGTCATGCTGCGTGAATTCCACCTCGATAACCCAAGCCAGTATTTCACCGACTATGTGCGTCGTTACACCGACATGCCGATGCTGGTGATGCTGGAAGAGCGTGACGGTTACTATGCCGCAGGCCGCATGCTGCGCGCCTCCGATCTGGTTGATGCTCTCGGTCAGGAAAACAATCCTGAGTGGAAAACCGTTGCCTGCACCGACAACGGTGAGATGGTGGCCCCGAACGGATCTATCGGTTTCCGTTGGGGCGAGAAGGGCAAGTGGAACCTCGAACAGCGTGACGGCACTTCAGGTGCGGAAACTGAGCTGCAGTTGAGCCTGCTGGGCAGCCACGATGATATCGCCAGTGTGGGTTTCCCGTACTTTGGCGGTGAAGGCACCGAGCATTTCAGCAAAGTTGAACTGGAAAACATCCTGCTGCACAAATTGCCGGTGAAACGCCTGCAACTGGCGGATGGCCGCACTGCGCTGGTCACCACCGTTTACGATCTGACCATGGCGAACTATGGTCTGGAACGCGGCCTCGGTGATGAGAATTGCGCCACAAGCTACAACGATATCAAAGCCTATACGCCAGCCTGGGCCGAGAAAATCACCGGCGTCTCTGCTGCTAATATCATCCGTATCGCCCGCGAATTTGCGGATAACGCCGATAAAACCCATGGCCGCTCGATGGTCATCATCGGTGCCGGGATGAACCACTGGTACCATCTCGATATGAACTACCGTGGGATCATCAACATGCTGGTGTTCTGCGGTTGTATCGGACAGAGCGGTGGCGGTTGGGCGCACTATGTCGGCCAGGAAAAACTGCGTCCGCAGACTGGCTGGCAGCCGCTGGCATTTGCCCTCGACTGGCAGCGCCCGCCGCGCCACATGAATAGCACCTCGTACTTCTATAACCACTCCAGCCAGTGGCGTTACGAGACCGTTACCGCGCAGGAGATCCTCTCGCCGCTGGCGGATAAATCCCGTTATACCGGTCACCTGCTGGACTTCAACGTGCGCGCTGAGCGTATGGGCTGGTTACCGTCTGCGCCGCAACTGGGTACTAACCCGCTGCACATCGCAAAAGAGGCTGAAAAAGCAGGCATGAGCGCGGTGGATTACACCGTTAAGTCGCTGAAAGATGGCTCTATGCATTTTGCCGCCGAACAGCCCGAAAACGGCAAAAACCATCCACGTAACCTCTTTATCTGGCGTTCAAACCTGCTCGGTTCGTCCGGTAAAGGCCACGAATACATGCTGAAATACCTGCTGGGTACTGAGCACGGTATTCAGGGCAAAGATTTGGGCAAACAGGGTGGTGTGAAACCGGAAGAAGTGGAATGGAAAGATAACGGTCTCGACGGCAAGTTGGATCTGGTGGTGACGCTGGACTTCCGCCTGTCAAGCACCTGCCTCTATTCCGACATCGTGCTGCCGACCGCCACCTGGTACGAAAAAGACGACATGAATACCTCGGATATGCATCCGTTTATTCACCCGCTGTCTGCTGCCGTTGATCCGGCATGGGAATCGAAAAGCGACTGGGAAATCTACAAAGCCATCGCCAAAAAATTCTCGGAAGTGTGCGTGGGTCACCTCGGTAAAGAGACGGATCTGGTCACTCTGCCGATTCAGCACGACAGCGCTGCCGAACTGGCGCAGCCGTTAGACGTAAAAGACTGGAAGAAAGGGGAATGTGACCTGATTCCAGGTAAAACCGCGCCGCATCTGATTCAGGTCGAGTTTGACTACCCGGCAACGTACGAGCGCTTTACTTCTATCGGTCCGCTGATGGACAACGTCGGTAACGGCGGTAAAGGCATCGCCTGGAATACTCAGAGCGAAATGGATCTGCTACGTAAGCTCAATTACACCAAGGCAGACGGCCCGGCGAAAGGTCAGCCGATGCTTAACACGGCGATTGACGCGGCGGAGATGATCCTGACCCTCGCACCAGAAACCAACGGCCATGTGGCGGTGAAAGCCTGGGCTGCGCTGAGTGAGTTCACCGGGCGCGATCACACCCACCTGGCGACCAATAAGGAAGAGGAAAAAATCCGCTTCCGCGATATCCAGGCGCAGCCGCGCAAAATCATCTCCAGCCCGACCTGGTCTGGGCTTGAAGATGAACATGTCTCTTACAACGCCGGTTATACCAACGTTCACGAACTGATTCCGTGGCGCACCCTCTCGGGCCGCCAGCAGCTGTATCAGGATCATCAGTGGATGCGCGATTTCGGCGAAAGCCTGTTGGTGTATCGTCCGCCAATCGACACCCGCTCGGTGAAAGAAGTGATGGGCGAGAAATCCAATGGCAACCCGGAAAAAGCGCTCAACTTCCTGACGCCGCACCAGAAATGGGGGATTCACTCTACCTATAGCGACAACCTGCTGATGCTGACATTAGGTCGCGGCGGTCCGGTTGTCTGGATGAGTGACGTGGATGCCAAAGAGCTGGGTATTGAAGATAACGACTGGATTGAAGTCTTCAATAGCAACGGCGCCCTGACCGCCCGTGCGGTCGTGAGCCAGCGTGTACCGTCCGGGATGACCATGATGTACCACGCGCAGGAACGTATCGTGAACATTCCTGGGTCAGAAATCACCCAGCAGCGCGGCGGTATCCATAACTCGGTGACCCGTATTACGCCGAAACCGACCCACATGATCGGCGGCTATGCGCACCTGGCCTACGGCTTTAACTACTACGGAACGGTGGGTTCAAACCGTGATGAGTTTGTGGTGGTACGTAAGATGAAGAACATTAACTGGCTGGACGGCGAAGGCAATGACCAGGTACAGGAGAGCGCAAAATGAAAATTCGTTCACAAGTCGGCATGGTGCTGAATCTCGACAAATGCATCGGCTGTCATACCTGCTCAGTCACCTGTAAAAACGTCTGGACCAGCCGTGAAGGGGTGGAGTACGCGTGGTTTAACAACGTGGAAACCAAACCGGGCACGGGCTTCCCGACCGACTGGGAAAACCAGGAGAAATGGAAGGGCGGTTGGATCCGTAAAATCAATGGCAAATTGCAGCCGCGCATGGGTAACCGTGCCTGGCTGCTGGGTAAAATCTTCGCCAACCCGCATATGCCGGAAATCGACGATTATTACGAGCCGTTTGATTACGACTACCAGGCACTGCATAACGCACCCGCTGACAGCAAACACCAGCCGATTGCCCGTCCGCGTTCGGTCATTACCGGGAAGCGGTTGGACAAAATCAAATACGGTCCGAACTGGGAAGACGATCTGGGCGGTGAGTTTGAGAAGCTGTCGAAAGACAAAAACTTCGAAAACATGCAGAAGGCGATGTACGGCCAGTTTGAAAACACCTTCATGATGTATCTGCCGCGTCTGTGCGAACACTGCCTTAACCCGGCGTGTGTGGCGACCTGCCCGAGCGGTGCGATTTACAAACGTGAAGAAGACGGCATCGTGCTGATCGACCAGGACAAGTGCCGCGGCTGGCGTATGTGTATCACCGGTTGCCCGTACAAAAAAATCTACTTCAACTGGAAGAGCGGCAAGTCAGAGAAGTGCATTTTCTGTTATCCGCGTATCGAAGCAGGTCAGCCGACCGTTTGCTCCGAAACCTGCGTGGGCCGCATCCGCTACCTCGGCGTGTTGCTGTATGACGCCGATGCCATTGAAACGGCGGCAAGCACTGAGAACGAAAAAGATCTCTACCAGCGTCAACTGGATGTCTTCCTTGACCCGAACGATCCGAAAGTTATTGAGCAGGCGATCAAAGACGGTATTCCGCTGAGCGTCATTGACGCGGCTCAGCAGTCGCCGGTTTACAAAATGGCGATGGACTGGAAGCTGGCGCTGCCGCTGCACCCGGAATATCGCACGCTGCCGATGGTCTGGTACGTGCCGCCTCTGTCACCGATTCAGTCTGCCGCCGACGCGGGCACGCTTGGCAGCAACGGCATTCTGCCGGATGTCGACAGTCTGCGTATTCCGGTCCAGTACCTGGCAAACCTGCTGACCGCAGGTGACACCGCCCCGGTACTGTTGGCCCTGAAACGTATGCTGGCGATGCGTCACTACAAACGCACCGAAACCGTTGACGGGAAAATTGATACCCGTGCGCTGGAAGAAGTGGGTCTGACCGAAGCCCAGGCGCAGGAGATGTACCGTTACCTGGCGATTGCTAACTACGAAGATCGTTTCGTGGTACCGAGCAGCCACCGCGAACTGGCGCGTGACGCCTTCCCGGAGAAGAGCGGTTGTGGCTTTACCTTCGGCGACGGCTGCCACGGTTCGGACACCAAATTCAACCTGTTCAATAGTCGCCGTATTGATGCGGTGGATGTGACAGTGAAAACGGAGCCGCACCCATGATTGAACTGGTGATTGTTTCCCGTCTGCTGGAATACCCCGATGCTGCCTTATGGCAGCATCAGCAGGAGTGCTACGACGCCCTGGCGTCAGCGGAACACCTGCCCAAAGCCCAGCTTGCAAAGATAACCGTGTTTTTACGCGATCTGCTGAATCAGGACCCGCTGGATGCTCAGTCAGCTTACAGCGAACTCTTTGACCGTGGGCGTGCCACCTCACTGCTGCTGTTTGAGCATGTGCACGGCGAATCCCGGGACCGGGGCCAGGCGATGGTCGACCTGTTAGGGCAGTACGAGCAGCACGGCCTTGAACTGGACAGCCGCGAGCTGCCGGATCATCTGCCGCTCTATCTGGAATACCTGGCGCAGTTGCCTGCTGCCGAGGCCATCGGCGGTTTACAGGACATCGCGCCGATCCTGGCGCTGCTCAGCGCGCGTCTTACCCAGCGTGAAAGTCATTACGCTGTGTTGTTTGATGCCTTATTGGTGCTCGCCAACACGGTTATCGACAACCAGAAAGTAGCCGAAAAGATTGCCGATGAAGCGCGTGACGATACGCCGCAGGCGCTTGATGCGGTGTGGGAAGAAGAGCAAGTGAAATTCTTCGCTGAACAGGGATGCGGTGAGTCGGAAATCACCAACCACCAGCGTCGTTTTGCCGGTGCCGTCGCCCCGCAATATCTGAATATCACCACCGGAGGACAGCAATAATGCACTTCCTGAATACGTTCTTCTTCGATATTTATCCGTACCTCGCGGGTACTGTCTTTTTGGTCGGCAGCTGGCTGCGTTATGACTACGGCCAGTACAGCTGGCGTGCTGGCTCCAGCCAGATGCTGGATCGCAAAGGCATGACGTTGTGGTCTAACCTGTTCCACATCGGCATTCTGGGTATTTTCGCCGGTCATGCGCTGGGTATGCTGACGCCGCACTGGATGTATGAGTCTTTCCTGCCCATCGACGTCAAACAGAAAATGGCGATGTTCGCAGGCGGTGCCAGTGGCGTCATGACGCTGGTCGGCGGCGTCATGTTACTCAAGCGTCGTCTGTTTAACCCGCGTATTCGCGCCACCTCAACCACGGCGGATATCCTGATTATGTCGCTGCTGATGCTGCAATGTGCGCTGGGTCTGCTGACTATTCCGTTCTCCGCTCAGCATATGGACGGCAGCGAAATGATGAAACTGGTGGGATGGGCGCAGTCGGTGGTGACCTTCCATGTGGGCGCATCGGCGCACCTCGACGGTGTTGCGTTTATTTACCGCGTACACCTGGTGCTGGGAATGACCTTGTTTGTGCTGTTCCCGTTCTCTCGCCTGGTGCACATCTGGAGCGCGCCGGTGGAGTACCTGACGCGCAAATACCAGATTGTGCGCGCGCGTCGCTAGTCCGTCTTTCTGAATGATAAAACCCTGCTTCGGCAGGGTTTTTTTATGGCGGTACGCCAGGATTATGCACGCTCTCGTCATCTTCCTGAAGAAAGCGATAGGGTTTCCCGCTACACTGCCATTCAGCCGCTTTTTGCCCGAAAAATGTGACCGCAATGAATATTTTACGGTGAAAGCAGGGCGGTTATCACATTTTGAACGTTAGCTGCTGTGCGAAATTCGCACTGACAGTATATCTATTATAGAAACACTGTCATCACTTGGAGGGGCTATGTCACAGCCTGCACAGCAATCTCTCGACCAGACGGCCCAGCCAGAAGGGGCCACGGCATCACGTAAATTACGTAAGGTTTTACTCGCCACCGGGGTCGGCCATTTTGTTGAATGGTTCGATTTCGGCCTGTACGGCACCCTTGCCGCGATCATCGGTTTGCAATTTTTCCATGCCGAAAATCCCAGCGTGGCGCTGCTTTCATCCTTCGCCGTCTTTGGTGCGGGCTTCATTATGCGCCCGCTTGGGGGGCTCTATTTTGGGTCACTTGGCGACAGGAAAGGGCGGCAAAAAGTTCTGGCGACGGTCATTTTACTGACGTCGGGCGCCACATTTGTGATGGGTCTGCTGCCGACTTACCACCAGATAGGCATTACCGCGACGGTGCTGCTGGTGATAACCCGTCTGGTGCAAGGCTTCGCCGCAGGCGGGGAAAGCTCCGGTGCGACCACCTATCTTGCGGAATACGCACCTGTCCACAAGCGGGGTTATTTCACCTGCTGGATAGATAACTTCGGTTTTATGGCGTTTGTTGCCGGGTCGGGTCTGGTCTTCTTGCTCACCGCCACGCTCGGTGAAAGCACCATGAACGACTGGGGCTGGCGCATTCCGTTTGT
>DFPL01000097.1:8844-10251 GCA_002377245.1 Enterobacteriaceae bacterium UBA3516 | reverse complement strand
TCGGAACGGCTCTGAATAATGCGCCCTTCGTGCTCGGTGATTGAGCAGAAAGAGCAGCCCCCGAAGCAACCGCGCATGATGTTGATCGAAAAACGGATCATCTCGTAAGCCGGGATACGACTGTTGCCATAGGCCGGGTGCGGCACACGCTTGTACGGCAGAGCAAAAACACTGTCCATCTCTTCTGTCGACAGCGGGATGGCCGGCGGGTTAACCCAGATAAAGCGGTCGCCGTGTTTTTGCATCAGGGCGCGGGCGCAGCCAGGGTTAGTCTCGTGATGCAGAATACGTGAAGCATGGGCATAGAGGACTTTGTCGGCTTTGACTTTCTCAAAAGACGGCAGCAGCACATAGGTTTTTTCCCAGGGTTTGGGACGCGGCGGCTGAACCATAACAGCCTTCGCTTCGGCTTGTTTAGGCTCGACGGGCTTGTTATCTGCACAGGGCAAATCTTCACCGTAAGGATGCGGAATCGGGTCGATTTTGCCCGGCATGTCAATGATGCGGGAATCCACACCGCTCCAGCCCGGTAGCGCCTCTTTCACCATGATGGCGGTGTTACGCACGTCGCGAATCTGCGAAATCGGTTCGCCCTGGGACAGACGATGTGCCACTTCCACCAACGGGCGTTCACCGTTCCCGAACATCAGCATGTCGGCTTTGGAGTCCACCAGCACCGAGCGGCGCACGGTATCCGACCAGTAGTCATAATGCGCGGTACGGCGCAGGCTGGCTTCAATGCCGCCGAGAATAACCGGCACATCTTTCCAGGCTTCTTTACAGCGTTGGGTATAGGCGAGCGTCGCACGATCCGGGCGTTTGCCGGCGACGTTATCCGGGGTGTAAGCATCGTCGTGGCGCAGTTTACGATCCGCCGTATAACGGTTAATCATGGAGTCCATGTTGCCTGCGGTCACGCCGAAGAACAGGTTGGGCTTACCCAGACGCATAAAGTCGTCTTTGCTGTTCCAGTCCGGCTGGGCAATGATCCCCACACGGAAGCCTTGCGCTTCCAGCATGCGTCCACAAATCGCCATGCCAAAACTCGGGTGATCCACATAGGCATCACCGGTAACCAGAATGATGTCGCAGCTATCCCAGCCAAGTTGGTCCATTTCACTACGGGACATGGGTAAAAATGGAGCCGGACCAAAGCAGGCCGCCCAGTACTGGGGCCAGGAAAAGAGGTCTCGATCCGGTTGGATCAGGGATATTGCGCTCATCTTGCTTCCAAAAAAGTGGCAAAAAAATAATCAAAGGGCGGGGATTATACGCCGGATCAATAAGTGAATTGAAGGAATATGTGTGGGGTTTTTCCCCCTCACCCTGGCCCTGTCCCTCAACGCTGAGGAGTCCCCAGTAATATGATGTTTTACAGCGATAACATTGCGTAATGAGAATAAAACA
>DFPL01000097.1:0-8687 GCA_002377245.1 Enterobacteriaceae bacterium UBA3516 | reverse complement strand
CCCAAAGAGGAGAGGGAACTGTCCGTGCTCGTATTTTTTATGGGGATCCCTCAACCCACAAGTGGCGAGGGAACCCATCGCGTGGGCGGCGACGTGGATTTTCACCCTCACCCCGCAGGTATGAGGGCGTTTACGGTGCCGGATTCACCAACAGCTGGCCTAATGATCCTCTGTCGGCCATTTCGAGCGTCTGGCTACCGTACTGGAAGGGGAAGTGAGGCCACGAAGGCTGCGCGTAATAGACCAGCAGCTCGACCTGCCCGTCGACCCAAACCGTGTCCTTCCATCCCCGGTCTTCGGCAAAAGGCATCGCGCCATTGACGTTACGCACCTGGAACATCACGCCTTCCATATGGAACGACTGCGGCATGTCGGCACGAACCGTCCAGCGCTCCCAGGTTCCCTGCTGCGCCGTCATGTCGAGGCGCTGGGGGTCCCACAGCTGGCCGTTGATGCCCGGGTCACTGCCAAGGGTAATATCACGACTGCGGGTGGGCGTGCCGGTCAGGATGTCCGCAGGCAGCAGACGCATCGGCAGCGTATCGGTCACCAGCGGCAGCAGCCCGGTGGGCCGCAGGGTCAGGACTAAGGTTGAGATAAGAATGCTCGACGGCTCAAAGAACCCCCGCAGACGGTCAACAATCCCCGCCGCTTCACCGCAGGTGAGCGAGACCTCGTCACCATTGGTCATATCGACCAGAATTTCCCGTCGCTCACCCGGCGCCAGCGCCAGCTGTTTGATCGACACCGGTACCGGCAAAAAGCCCTGATCGCCGGAAATCACATGCAGCGCACGACCGTCGCTCATCTGCAAAAGATAACGGCGTGAGTTAGAGGCATTGAGCAGGCGCAACCGCACCCAGCCGCGCGACACTTCAACAAACGGACTCTGGGCGCCATTCACCATTAGCGTGTCGCCCACAAAGCCGCCGCTGCCCGGCTCGCTATACTCCGGGGTGCCGAAGTTATCCAGCCGTTTATCCTGAATAATGATCGGGAAATCGTCTACACCGTAGTGGTTCGGAATGGGCAGTGATTTGCTGACCTCATCTTCTATCAGCCACATCCCTGCCAGGCCGTTATACACCTGCTGCGCGGTGCGATTGGGCGTGTTGGCGTGATACCACAACGTGGCCGCATTCTGACGAATCGGCAGCACCGGAGCCCAGTCATTATTGGTGGTCATCATTCTGGCAGCGCCGCCTATCAGCGGGCCCGGCACCTGCAAACCGCTCACCGTCATGGCGACGTTTTCCGTCAGGCGGTTGCTGTAAATCAGCTTGACGTCATCGCCATTCCATACGCGGATGGTGGGGCCGAGGTAGCGCCCGTTAACGCCCCACACCTGCGCGCGTGTTCCGGTGGCGAACGACCAGTGCGCACGTTGCAGGGTGAGAAACAGCGGCTGACCACGGCGGGACTCCAGCAACGGAGGGATGGGCAACGGAGGTTGCTGCCCGGCGGCGTTCGCCCTCAGCGGCATCGCGCTGGCGCAAAGTGCCGCGCCAGATGCCTGAATAAATTGACGCCGACTGAGTGACATAGTTGCTCCGTGTGAAACTGAATAGACCGGACGGGAAGTCATTTCCCGACATCATTAAAACGGGCGATCAAACCCGACCCGTGGCTTCGCGCTCTGCCACTTCTTTATCTAATGCTTCAATCTTTTTCGCCATCACGTCGTGGCAATGCGCTGCCAGCTCACGAATCTGATCTTTGCCGTAGTTGCTGGTCTCGATGGGCGGCAGCATTTCGACAATCACCAGGCCATTCTTCATGCGGTTAAGATTGATTTTATTCGACGTTGTGGAGACACAGACCGGAATAATCGGCACCCCTGCGGCAATCGCCGCATGGAAAGCACCGGTTTTAAACGGTAATAAACCACGGCCACGGCTGCGGGTACCTTCCGGGAACATCCAGACAGAGATATTGCGTTTCTGGATATGCGTCACTACTTGCGCAATGGTGCCATGGGCTTTTGCACGGTTATTGCGATCGATAAGCAGGTTGCCCGTCAGCCAGTACAGCAGACCAAAGAACGGCACCCAGAGCAGGCTCTTTTTACCCACAGTCACCGTTGGCGGCTGCACGATATTGGACGCGGTAACCATATCGTAGTTGTTCTGGTGATTGGCAATATAAATCGCCTTATCAAGCTGGGTGTAATCTGCCGGAAAACGTTTTTCCACTTTGAGTCCCAGTACCGGCGCCAGGCGACCAAACATATGACCAAAAGTAGCAACATGCTTCGGATTACGCGGACTCAATAAGCAGTACAGGCAGCCAAATACACAGACCAGTATGGAATAAATAACAACAATGATTGCGCGAATAATTAATAGCATAGCTACCTCGAAAACCCATCCTTATGAGCATGAAACGTGAGCCATTAACACACAAGGCCAGGTCAGATGCGGGTCCGTAAAAAACATATTGTTAATCGCAATTCACGAATAAACAACGCTTTTACGGGAAATTTTAATGATGCCCCCCGTCAGAATGAGGGGGGCAAGACATGCACGAATTACTCTTCGCTGTTGCCTGCTGCGGCACGAGCAGGGGCGTCAATTTCAACGCGGTCAATGCGTTGTAATCCGCGCATGAGGGTGCCACGACGTCCGCGTTCACCCTGCACTTTCTGCAGCTCCTCGGGGCGAAGCTTGATTTTGCGTTTGCCGACATGAATGGTCAGCGTGCTTTGTGGCGGTAGCAGGTAGAGATGCGCCAGGCCATCTTCGCCCTTCGCCGCTTCCGCAGAAGGAATGCCGATGATTTTGTTGCCTTTACCTTTGGAAAGCTGCGGCAGGTCGCTGACCGGGAACATCAACATACGCCCTGCCTGGGTAATAGCCAGCAGCATGTCGGCGTCGTTTTCAATCTCCAGCGGCGGCATGACGCGTGAATTGTCCGGCAGGCTGATCAGGGTCTTACCGGCGCGGTTGCGGGCAATCAAATCGCTGAACGTACAGACGAAGCCATAACCGGCGTCGCTTGCCATCAGCAATTTTTGATCTTCGTTAGTCATCACCATGTGTTCAACCGTCGCCCCAGGCGGCAGCGTCAGTTTGCCGGTCAGCGGCTCACCCTGCCCACGGGCGGACGGCAGCGTGATAGGATCGATGGCGTAACTGCGGCCGGTGGAGTCGATAAAGACCACCGGTTGGTTGCTCTTGCCTTTCGCAGAGGCTTTCCAGCTGTCTCCTGCTTTGAAGCTAAGCCCTTGCGCATCGATGTCATGACCTTTGGCGCTACGCACCCAGCCCATTTGCGACAGCACAATGGTGACAGGCTCGGACGGCAGCATGTCATGCTCGTTCATGGCTTTCGCTTCTTCACGTTCATGCAACGGCGAGCGGCGATCGTCACCATAGGCATCGGCGTCAGCCTGCAGCTCTTTCTTCAGCAGGTTGTTCATTTTACGTTCAGAAGCGAGAATACCCTGCAGCTGATCGCGTTCTTTCGCCAGCTCGGCCTGCTCGCCGCGAATTTTCATCTATTCGAGTTTAGCGAGGTGGCGCAATTTCAGTTCAAGGATGGCTTCGGCCTGGGTTTCAGTGATGCCAAAACGCGACATCAGCACTGGCTTAGGCTCATCCTCGGTGCGAATGATATGGATGACTTCGTCGATGTTAAGGAACGCCACCAGCAAACCTTCAAGGATATGCAGGCGCTTGAGCACTTTCTCCAGACGATAATTCAGACGGCGACGCACGGTGTCACGACGGAACACCAGCCACTCATTGAGGATCTCCAGCAGGTTTTTCACCGACGGACGACCATCAAGGCCAATCATATTGAGGTTAACGCGGTAGCTTTTTTCCAGATCGGTGGTGGCAAACAGGTGATTCATCACCTGATCCATATCCACCCGGTTGGAGCGTGGAACAACAACCAGACGGGTTGGGTTCTCGTGATCGGACTCATCGCGCAGATCGTCAACCATCGGCAGCTTTTTATTGCGCATCTGAGCCGCAATTTGCTCCAGCACGCGGGCGCCTGAGACCTGGTGCGGCAGCGCGGTAATTACAACGGCACCGTCCTCTTTCTTCCACACCGCACGCATGCGCACGGAGCCGCGACCGTTTTCGTAAATCTTACGGATTTCTGTACGGGAGGTGATGATTTCCGCTTCGGTCGGATAATCCGGCCCCTGGACGATATCCAGTAGCTGATCGAGAGTGGTTTTCGGCTGCTCGATGAGCGTAATGGCTGCTTTGGCGACTTCGCGCAGGTTATGTGGCGGAATGTCTGTCGCCATCCCCACGGCAATGCCGGTGGTGCCATTAAGCAGAATGTTGGGCAGACGCGCAGGCAGCATTTTCGGCTCCTGCAGGGTGCCGTCAAAGTTTGGCTGCCAGTCAACCGTCCCCTGACCGAGCTCGCCCAGCAGGACGTCGGCATATTTAGACAAGCGGGATTCGGTATAACGCATTGCCGC
The DNA here is from genome assembly GCA_002377245.1 of Enterobacteriaceae bacterium UBA3516. Taxonomy (GTDB): domain Bacteria; phylum Pseudomonadota; class Gammaproteobacteria; order Enterobacterales; family Enterobacteriaceae; genus CBFFRJ01. Next base: position 4,246 of record DFPL01000097.1, on the reverse strand, counting down.
GAAGGACTTCGGATCGTCCGGCGCCCCCCAGTTCCCCTGACCATCGACCAGCGGGTAACGGTACGAGAACGGCTGCGCCATCAGCACCATGGCTTCGTAGCAGGCGCTGTCGCCGTGCGGGTGGTATTTACCCAGAACGTCACCCACGGTACGGGCAGACTTCTTATATTTGGCGCTGGCACTCAGCCCCAGTTCAGACATCGCGTACACGATGCGACGTTGAACAGGTTTCAGGCCATCACCGATGAACGGCAACGCCCTGTCCATGATGACGTACATGGAATAGTTCAGGTAGGCGTTTTCCGTGAATTCATGCAGCGCAAGGCGCTCTGCCATATCGCTCATTAATCGTGATTCCTCAACGTGTGTGCCCGCCTTTTCGGCGGCAATATTGCCGCAGATACTAACCTATCTGCGGCGAGGAGTCATAACTATGCGCGATTTTTTAAGGCTGAATGAAACACCTACTTGCTGACCTTGCTCACTTGCTTAACGTCAATCTCAACCGAGTTCCAGTCCTTGTCCACTTCGCCCTGGATTTCGACCAGATCCTGTGGCCCGACGCTTACGCCATTCCAGCGTTTATGATCGATGTCGACATTAATGGTGCCGGAGGCATCTTTGAAGGTGTAGACGTCATCTGACAGGCGCTCGACGATATTCCCGCGTAGCGTAACCCAGGCATCGTCACGCATAGATTTAGCGTTTTCAACCGTCGTGTTACCGCCGCCAGGGCCAGTAAAGCCGCCGGTCTGCGCAGGAGTACTACCCGGTCCGTTAAACCCGCCGCCCTGGGCGACAGCCGGGTTTGTATTAGCCGCAAACACGGGGGCGGAGCACATCATGACAATCGCGGTCATCGCAGCAATCTTCTTCATCTTTACTCTTCCTTTGTCAGTCGATTCCCCCCCATTAAACCCGCCAGTTCTTAACAACTTCTTAAGGCAAAAAAAGAATTCTTTTTTCTGTACAGCCCCCTGAAACAGCATGTTTACTGCTTACAGACGAGACAAAAAGGAATCTCCTGTGCGTGTGTTACTGATTGAAGATGACAAACTCATTGGCGACGGCATCAAAGCGGGGTTAAGCAAGTTAGGATTCAGCCCTGACTGGTTCACCGACGGGCATCTTGGCAAAGAGGCGCTGTACAGCGCACCTTACGATGCGGTGGTACTCGATTTAACGCTGCCCGGTCTGGACGGGCTTGAGATCCTGCGTGAGTGGCGCGATAAAGGCCGCAGCGAGCCGGTATTGATTCTCACCGCCCGCGACGCGCTCGACCAGCGCGTGGAAGGGTTACGGCTGGGGGCGGACGACTATCTCTGTAAACCCTTTGCGCTCATCGAAGTCGCGGCCCGACTGGAAGCGCTGGTGCGCCGTAGCCACGGTCAGGCACGCAGCGAGCTTCGCCACGGGAAGGTGACGCTCGACCCCGTTAGCCTGGTCGCCACTCTGGCAGGCGAACCGCTTACCCTTAAACCCAAAGAGTTTGCCCTGCTGGAACTGCTTATGCGCAATACCGGTCGCGTGCTGCCGCGTAAACTGATCGAAGAGAAAATTTATAACTGGGATGACGAGGTCTCCAGTAACGCGGTAGAGGTGCATGTTCATCATTTACGCCGCAAGCTCGGCAGCGATGTTATTCGCACCGTTCACGGCATCGGCTACACCCTGGGTGACGCATGATATGGCCTAACATTTCCAGCCTGCGCCTGCGCCTGACGCTGCTGTTTTTACTGCTGGCGACGATCGCCTGGCTCAGCGCCAGCGTGGTGGCCTGGCAGCAGACACGCGACAGACTGGACGAACTTTTCGACACGCAGCAGATGCTGTTCGCCAAACGGCTCAGCACCATGAGCCTTGATGACCTCAGCCGCATTCAGGGTGCCGCCCTGCCCGATAGAAAGGTCAAAAAGGGCCATCTGGACGACGACGTGCTGGCCTTTGCCATTTTCTCACTCGACGGCAAAAGGGTGCTTCACGATGGCGACAATGGCGAACAGATCCCGTGGCACTATCGCCGTGACGGCTTTGAAGAGGGTCACCTGAAAGATGACAATGACGCGTGGCGCTTCCTGTGGCTCACCTCAGCGGACGGGCGCTATCGGATTGCGGTCGGTCAGGAGTGGGATTATCGCAGGGAAATGGCGGTCGACATTATCACCTCTCAGCTCACGCCCTGGCTGGTGGCGCTGCCGCTGATGCTCATACTGTTAATCCTGTTATTGAGCCGGGAACTCGCACCTCTGCGACGCCTGGCGCAGGCGTTGCGGGTGCGCGCGCCGGACAATGCCTCACCGCTTGATAACACCGGCGTCCCCAATGAAGTCCGTCCACTGGTGGATGCCCTCAACCAACTCTTTACCCGCACGCAGAACATGATGCAGCGCGAGCGGCGCTTTACGTCCGATGCTGCCCATGAACTTCGCAGCCCGTTGACTGCGCTTAAGGTGCAAACGGAAGTCGCCCAACTGTCGCAGGAGGATCCGCAGGGGCGTCAAAAAGCGCTGAATCAGTTACATGCTGGCATTGACCGCGCCTCCCGCCTCGTCGATCAACTGCTCACCCTCTCCCGTCTTGATTCGCTGGAAAGTCTTGAGGATGTTGAATCAGTACCACTGGATGCGCTACTGCAGTCGTCAGTCATGGACATTTATCATACGGCCCGGCAGGCAGGTGTTGAGGTACGTCTGGCAATCAATGCTTCAGGCATCACTCACACCGGGCAGCCCCTGCTGTTGAGCCTGCTGGTGCGCAACTTACTGGACAACGCCGTGCGCTACAGCAAGGCGGGCAGCATCGTGACCGTCACGCTCGACGATGGTGCTTTTTATGTTAGCGACAACGGTCCCGGCATCAGCGACGACGCCCTGGCCCGCCTCGGCGAGCGTTTTTATCGACCACCGGGTCAACACGAGACCGGCAGCGGGTTAGGGTTATCTATCGTGCAGCGTATCGCCCGTATGCATCACATGACGGCGACATTTAAAAATGCGCCCACAGGCGGGTTTATCGCGGAAATTCGCTTCGGGTGATTATTGCTAAATACGCAAAAGTCTTTGCACGTTTTGCCTGGTTCGTCAAAGGTCGTATCAAGATAGAATTGCCGCTATTGACGTTTCGCTAAGGACATAACCCCGATGAGCAATATCCTGATTATCAATGGCGCCAAGAAATTCGCCCATTCTAACGGTCAACTTAATGACACCCTGACCGCCATTGCCGAGAGCTTCCTGCGTGATGCCGGGCATCAGGTCAAAGCCGTGCGTACCGACGGCGACTACGACATTCAAGCAGAAGTGCAGAACTTTTTGTGGGCTGACGTGGTTATCTGGCAGATGCCGGGCTGGTGGATGGGTGCGCCCTGGACCGTGAAAAAATACATGGACGACATCTTTACTGAAGGTCATGGCGCGCTGTACGCCAGCGACGGACGCAGCCGCTCTGATGCCTCTAAAAAATACGGTTCCGGCGGTCTGATTCAGGGCAAAAAATATATGCTCTCGCTGACCTGGAACGCCCCTCTCGATGCGTTTAACGACGAAGATCAGTTCTTCCATGGCGTCGGCGTTGACGGCGTTTATCTGCCCTTCCATAAAGCGAACCAGTTCCTGGGCATGGAATCGCTGCCGACCTTCATCGTCAATGACGTGATTAAAATGCCGGACGTGCCGCGTTACATCGAGGAATATCGCAAGCATCTTGGGCAAATTTTTGCTTAACTGAGAGGCTGGACTTAGAAGGAGTTAACCATGTTGACAGTGATTGCAGAAATTCGTACCCGCCCAGGGCAGCACCATCGCCAGGCGGTTCTTGATCAATTTGCGAAAATTATCCCGACAGTGTTGCAGGAAGAAGGCTGCCATGGCTACACGCCGTGGGTAGACCATGCCGCAGGCGTCAGTTTTCAGACCGCCGCCCCCGATTCCATTGTGATGGTTGAACAGTGGGAAACGGTAGCGCACCTTGAAGCGCACCTTGCTACAGCGCATATGAAAGCCTGGAGTGAAGCGGTGAAAGGCGATGTGCTGGAAACCCATATTCGCATTCTGGAGCAAGGGGTTTAAGCCTCTGCGTTCGACTCTCTCCCACCGGGCGTGGATCGCCAGTAGCATTTTGCTTTACAGCGATAACACTGCGCCATGTGAATAAAACCGTTACCGCGATGACAGGGTCCGGCTGAAAATCGACGAAGCGTATCCGTACGGCCGGCGCGACGCGCAGGGATGCGCGGCGAGGGCGACTT
>DFPL01000098.1 GCA_002377245.1 Enterobacteriaceae bacterium UBA3516 | reverse complement strand
CTCTGGCAGGGCTATCTGGATTTTGCCGGTAGTCAGCTTGACGAAGCCATTACCCAGGAAACCTGGGCGCGAATCCATACTGCTAACGCATCACTGATTTGCCGTCTGGCAGAAAGGGATGCGCATATCGTTGGGTTTGCACTTTGTGTACTACATGAAGGTACCTGGGTCACGGAACCGCTTTGCTATCTGGAAGATTTATATGTCGACCAACGCAGCCGTGGAAAAGGGGTCGGGAGAGCGTTGATCGAGGATCTACAGCGGGAAGGGAGAGAAAAAGGCTGGGCTAAAGTCTACTGGGTTACGCGAACACACAATCCTGCACGAAAGCTCTATGAGCAGATTGCCACTCAGGACGACATTGTTCGCTACAGCGTTCGGCTAAATGCACATTAACGAGAAGCTCATATTCAGGGCTGGCCCTCATAATCAGCGTCTTGAGGCATCGGCCCTAACGACCAGGATTTGCACCCATAGTCCCTGCGCTACGCTGAACGCTGCATTTATTGCACATCTGTAGCAGAGCCAGTATGGTGTGCGCAATTGCTCTTCTGGTACAGGACATTCTCTTTATGCATGCTGCAAAAGATCCCTTACATGGTATTACGCTTGAAGCCTTACTCACTGCGCTGGTCGCTAAATATGGCTGGGCCGAACTGGCAAAACGCATCAATATCAATTGCTTCAAAAGCGACCCAAGCATTAAATCCAGCCTCAAGTTTTTGCGTCGGACACCCTGGGCGCGCAGCGAAGTGGAAGCGTTGTACATCGACTCGCTTGATGAGCCATCACCGGTAACGCAGGAAGAGGAAGCAGAAAATCCCTGGGCAAACTGGCAGCCTAAAGAGTAAGTCTTCAGGCGGGGCATCAAGAAGAGGAAAAACGCATGGCCAGACGCATCACGCTTGAACCGTATAACGCGCAATGGGCCACTGACTTTGCCGTGGAAGCCCATAATTTGCGCCAGGCATTGAATGAAACGCTACTGCATATCCATCATATTGGTAGCACGTCTGTACCCGGGCTGATTGCCAAACCCGTGATTGATATTTTGCTTGAGGTTATCAGTCTCGACAGTCTGGATGAGCAAAATAACCAGATGACAGCGTTAGGTTATTCGCCGCGCGGTGAATATGGCATCAGTGGAAGACGCTATTTTGTTAAAGGCGGCGATCGGCGCACACATCATGTCCATGCTTTCGAAGCCGGGAGTATACATATTATCCGGCATCTGGCCTTCAGGGACTATTTACAACGAAACGGCGACATTGCCAGTCAGTATGCTGATATCAAGCTCAGCGCTGCTAAACACAGCCAAAACAGCTCCGAAATCTATAGTCAGTTGAAAAACGACTTCATCGCCCGGCACGAAGCGCTGGCTCTTGCAGAACGTTAACGCATTAACGCTTCGGCGGACGTTGATTACTGTTTTTCAGTTGATGCTCGCCCCGAACGGAATATCAAGACCAGCGCAATGGCGCTAAGCATCGGGAAGGCGGCCAATTGCAGCCAGGGAACCACCGCATCGGAAGAGGGAGTTAATGCCCGATCTAATTGGTTGCCTAACAGTAAATTACCTGCCAGAACCGCAACACCGCCTGCCGTTGCTAAGGCGCCATAGTGCGCGCCGAGCGTCGCGGGCGTGGCAAATACCGGGATCAAATCTTTTGCCGACGGCACCAGTAGCATCTGGCCGAGCGTAAGCAGGGTGACAAAACTGGCCGCGGGTAACAGACGAAGCCAGGAATCCGGGGGCGGCATAGCGGCAAAGCAGGCAACGCTCAGGAAGGACGCGCAGAGCAATAAAAACCCTACCGGCAAAATCCTTATGGCGCCGATTCGCCGGGCGAATCGCGCAAGGGGCAGTTGCAAAAGAATAATCAGTACCGAGGCCAGCATAAATAATGGCCCCAGATCTTTTTCACTTCCGCCCGCGCGCGCAATTTCAACCGGCAGGGCCAGGTAAAGCTGGTTATAACTCAGCAGCCACGAGCTATAGGCAATAATGAAGGCGACAAAGCGGGGCTGACGGAACGTGGTCCACCACGGCGTGAAGTGTAGCGTTTTTTTATGCGGGGCGTCGGTTGGCAGACAGAAATGCAAAATGCCCAGAGCAATAACAAAAACGACAGCGCCAGCGAGTGCCACCTGGCGAAAGCCAAAACCTGCCAGTAGTGCGCCCGCCACCGGCCCCAATACCGCACCCAGTTCACCGCACACCGCAAACAGCGCAAACCATTCGGCACGGCTGCGCTTCCCTCGTGCCTCACTGTCGGTACCCGCTTTCGCCAGCAATGCTTCAATGGAGGGAGAGAAAAGGGCGCCGCCAATTCCCGTCAGGCAGGCACCAAGAATGATCGGCGTCAGGCTATCGCCGAGCGCCAGCAAAAGATAACCCACCACACGAATCACGCAACCGCACAGGATGATGATGCGAGCACCGTAACGGTCGGACAGCGCGCCGCCGACAATAAACATGCCCTGCTGCGAGAAGGTTCGCAGTCCAAGGATCAGGCCGATCATTCCACCGGATAACAGCATGTCGTCGCGCAGAAAAATGGCCAGAAACGGTACAACGGCATAAAAACCAATGTTAAAAACAAACTGGCTCCCCAGTAAAACCGGGGGCCAGAGGCGTGTAGCGGGACGCAGAACAGGCATGCAGGGTGTCTTCTTTAAATCAGGTAATGAATGTGTTTCTTGCCATGAAACGCCGATATTTCAATTTTGGTTTTAACCCGGAAAACATCCCAGAGCAGTTCCTCTGTCAAAATCTCCTGCGGCGTCCCGCTGGCAATCACCTGGCCTTGTTGCATGACGATTAACGCATCACAGAACATAGAGGCATGATTAAGGTCATGAATAGCGACAATGCTGGTCACCGGTAACTCGCTGATAAGTTTCATCAACTGCATTTGATGATGAATATCCAAGTGGTTAGTCGGCTCATCCAACAGAATTTCGCTTGGGACCTGCGCCAGAGCTCGGGCAATGTGCACACGCTGGCGCTCGCCACCGGAGAGACTCAACCAGCCCTGATCGCTCTTTTCAACCATATCGACACGTTCAAGGGCGGCATTTACCGTCTCGTCATCGTGCCTGCTCCAGCCGGAAAATGCCGTGTGGTGAGGGATGCGACCAAGTTTGACGACGTCACGCACGCGCATATTGGACTCGGTCATTCCGTGCTGTTCAACAAAGGCAACGCGCCGGGCAAGCTGCTTTTTTGGCATATGTGCAATATTGTTGCCATCGAGGGTAACCGAGCCCTCATGTGGGCGACGCAAACCAGCCAGCACACGCAGCAGCGACGACTTTCCTGAACCGTTTGGCCCCAGTAATCCCACCGTTTGCCCCTGTGAAACAGTGAGAGACACATTATTAACGATGACTTTTTTACCGACCTTCCAGGTAATGTTTTCAGCCGTGATACTCATCACTTGTTCCTTGAACGATAAATAATGACGGCGAAGAACGGTACGCCGACCAGCGCTGTCACCACGCCCACCGGTAAGCTTTGCGGCGCAATTAACATGCGCGAGGCAATATCCGCCAGCACCATCAGAATGGCGCCGGCCAATGCGCTGGCAATCAGTAATGTGCGATGAAGCGGGCCGAAGAAAAAGCGCATCATATGGGGCACAACCAGACCGACAAATCCAATCGACCCCGCCATGCTGACAATGGTCGCCGTCATCAGTGCGGTGGCCGTGAACAGGATAAGCCGTACCACGGGAACGTTTATACCCAGAGACGCGGCAGCATCATCACCAAAGGTAAAAGCATCCAGCGCACGGGCGTAAAAGAGGCACACGGCGAGACCCAACAGCATGACCGCAAGGGCTAACTGAAACTCCGGCCAACGCACACCGCTAAAACTGCCGAGTAACCAGAACATGACATCCCGCGCCTGCTGGGCGCTGGCGGACGTACTGATGGTATATGCCGTAATGGCATTAAAGAGCTGGGACGCTGCAACACCAGCAAGTATGGTGCGTTCGTTCCCCCCGCGAGCGCCGTTAGTCAGAAAGGCGACAAAGGCGAAAGCCGCAAAGGCACCGGCAAAGGCACCGGCAGAAAGCGAAACCGCTCCGGTACCGATGCCCAGCACCACCACCGAAACGGCACCGGTTGATGCCCCGGCCGAGACACCCAGCACGTAAGGTTCCGCAAGGGCATTTTTTAACAGACTTTGCAGCACCGCGCCGCAGATGGCCAGACCCGCGCCACAGCAGGCCGCTACTAACGCACGGCTCAGGCGAAAATCCCAAATAACACTTTCATAGATTCGACTCAGGGGGATCTCAGTGAATCCAAGCCTGTTAGTCAGGGCATAAAATACGCTGCTGAGTGGGATGGACAGTTCACCAACGCTTACCCCGATTGCCGTCACCAACAGCAATAAAACCAGCGCCAGCACTGTCGAGGTGGTCAACAGCAGGCCCTGACGGGCCTGTTTTACGGCGTGGGTCATTAGTTCAGCCCCATTTTTCTGAGCTGTTCAGCAACTTGTTCCGCACCATAAATGGTACGAATTGTCGGGTTCATCGCCTGGCCATCCATCACCACAATGTGGCCTTTTTTAACCGCATCAAGCTGGCTGACCGCCGGATCGCTTTTGAGGAATTTAATTTTTTCTTCTGCGTTATCCAGCGCCCAACGATTACGATCGAGGCTGGAAACGACGATCACATCCGGGTTAGCGGCAATGATGCTTTCCCAGCCAACGGTGGGCCATTCCGTTTCAGATGTGATGGCGTTGTGGCCACCCAGCACGTTGGCAATAAAACCAGAGGCGCTGTTTTTGCCGCCAACATAGGCGTCAGAGGAGGGCGATGAACTGGAGAACCAGAACACGAATGAGAGGTCTTTTTTATTTTTGCTGAACTCAGCACGCAGATCGCTTTCACGTTTTTTGAAATCTTCTACCAGAGCATGACCACGGTCTTCGACGTTAAATATAGTGGCAAAGTCAGCAATTTCCTTATACAGGAAGGTCATGTCCCATAGCTTCTGGCGGCTGCCATACATATCGCCGACGGCTTTTTTAGTCGCGCACATGCCTGGAGACATATAGCTGTTCACACCTACGGTCGCGAGATCTTCGCGTTTGGCGACTTTACTTTCAGGCCCCAGCAATAATGGCAACTGGGCCGGAACGAAGTCAGGATTTTGCGCAAGAATGGATTCCAGGGTCGGGATCTCTACGGTCAGGGTTTTCACTTGCTCGTTTTGTTTGGCAAGGGAAGGCAGAACTTTCGTAGGCCAGAAGGCGCTGGCGACGACGTTATCCTGCAGACCCAGCAGTAACAGAATCTCCACGGTATTTTGCCCCAGTGCGACAACCCGTTCTGGCGCCTTAGTGAAGGTTTCCTGGTATCCGCAATTCTCGATAGTAACGGGGTAGGTGGTAGCCAAAACGGGGCTGACCGAGGCGAAAACCAAACCTAACGCACTGATGACCTTTTTCATGAAACGCTATCCTTCGTTCTGACTTAGATGTAAATGAGAATTAGTACAAGGGCGCGATTTTATACAATGAGGGAGAAAGAGAGTCAATTAAATAGATAACGGTCCGTTATTAAAAAAGATATCAAAGTGAGGAGGTTCAGTACGAAAGTACAAGAATTAAAACGACGCAATGGCGCCGTTTTAATGTAATGCGATTCTCGGGAACCGCACGTTGACTCAACTCATCACTGAACGATTTTTTATCGCGTGGGTTCTGTTTATGTAAAGCATCAATAATGCAGCACAACTCACGGAGAATAATGGAACAAGCAGTGTAATTCTAAAGCCAGCAAGCTGCGCCATCAGACCGGCAATTCCGTTACCAGCCATCATTCCCGTACGCATGGCATTGGAGTGGAATGCTGAGGCGAAACCACTGCGTTGCGGCAAAGCGTCCTGAATAACAGAAATGCCCAGACCGACAAAAATACCAAAGAACAATCCGTTTAAAAGCTGCAACACAATCAGTTCAATCATGCTGCCGGCTAACTGAAGCAGGCTGTAGTAAAGGGCGGCAAACAGAAAACCGACCAGGATCAGCGGCTCTTTACCGGTTTTTTCTGCCAGATGCGCAGCGGCAAGCATTACGGGAATTTCCATTATGGCAGTTGCTCCCAGCAGAAAACCGGGGAACGAAGCAGGCAAATGAAGTTCTTCAACCAGGTACAACGGCATAATGGTCAGGTACAAGCTATTCGATAAATTTGCCAGCATCATTATTGCGCCCAACAGCCAAATCATACCAGGGATACGGGTTTTCTCGATACCGCTTGATTTTACAGTGCATTCATTAACTGTTTTTTTATTCTTCGGAAGCAGCAACAGGCTGGCAAGTATGGTCATGCCAGAAAGCACGGCTGAAATCATAAAATTAAAGACGAATCCAAATCTGTCAGCGAAGACAAATGCCAGAGCGGGTCCCGCGATCCATACAATAGACACCCCTGAACGCATTTGGGTATTTAACCGCGTTGAGTTGAGTCCTGCGGTCATTGAATGCTTTCGGATCATTGAAAGAAGTAAGGGGATAGACGCATTTCCAGGCCCCATAAGAAAAATACCCACGATCAATGCCTCAACAGGATTGCGGCAAAAAGTGAAAGCGATGCCTGCCAAAAAAAGCGCCAGAACAGAGCAGATGAAAAGACGTTTTGCCGGATATCCCTTATCTACAAGTCCTCCCATCAGTTGGCTAAAAAACAGTCCAGACAAAGCAAAACCCAGGCTGTAAAAGGTGATAAAAATCGGGCTTGCGTGTAATCCATTAATCAAATACAGACTCATTACAGGCAGGATGAAGGCATAGGCAACGGCGGTTATTAGATTTATCAGGAACAGTCGTCCGGTGATACCGGAAAAAAAAGCCATAAACAACAATCTCCAAATGGAAGTTAGCCCTAAGTTTTAACATGGATAGCGTCAGAAGTTGCAGGAAAGTTAATTACAGCCGCACGGCGAAAATGTGGGAACTGATTGTCCGTGTACAGGTTGCCTTCATCCAATGTAAAAGCTGCGCTGCATGAGGTCATTTTGATAAGCCAGTGCGGGTGTAGCTACGTGAATGGCATCGTGCCGGAAGCTCACAAGAAACATCACAATCGCACTACCATAATTTGAGTGCGCATAATGTATATTATGTTAAATTGAATTTAAGCGTGCTTTAAGGTGCCGCCAGGCCTCAGCTATTCTGCTCTCCTCTCGTGCTTCTGCTGAATGCCACATCATAAAAAAGCCGGCTGCATTTCGGCAACCGGCTTTATTTTCACTATCCAGAAACTCAGGCGTTCAGTAATTGCAGACCGCACTCTTTCACGCTGCCCAGCAGAACCTTAATGTCCTGCAGGTTCACGGTCGGGTTCAGTAATGTCAGCTTCAGGCATGTGACGCCATCTGCTTCCGTTACTCCAACGTTGGCAGCACCGGAAGCCAGCAATGCATCACCGATGCGCTGGTTCAGCAGTGCCACAAATGCAGTGTCACCCTGCTCCGGACGGAAACGGAAAAGTACGCTTGCCAACTGAGGCTGCATGACCAGTTCCAGATGCGGCTGTTCGGTCACGAAGGTCGCTACGTCCTGCGCAAGCGTTACGCCGTTATCAATGATTTCGGCATACTGCTTTTTACCCAACGCTTCGAGGCCCATCCACAATTTCAGGGCATCGAAACGACGCGTGGTTTGCAGAGACTTGGAGACCAGATTCGGTACGCCATGCTCTTCATCGAAATCTGAGTTCAGGTACGCAGCCTGGTAACGCATCAGCTGATAATGACGCGCATCTTTCAGCAGGAATGCCCCGCAGCTGATGGTCTGGAAGAACTGTTTGTGGAAATCCAGGGTGACGGAATCCACTAACTCCAGGCCATTCAGGTAGTGGCGATACTTCTCGGACAGCAACAGTGCGCCACCCCAGGCCGCATCGACATGCACCCAAATATTTTCTTTCGCTGCCAGTGCGGCGATGTCGGCCAACGGATCGATCGCCCCCGCATCGGTGGTACCGGCAGTGGCAACAATCGCCATCACCTGCTCACCGTTGGCTTTCGCCTGCGCGAGTTTCTCAGCCAGATCGCTTACGTCCATCCGTGAGAATTCGTCGGTTTTCACCAGCGTCACGGAACGGTAGCCCAGCCCCATCAGCGCCATGTTCTTTTGCACAGAGAAATGCGCATTTTCAGAACAGAACACTTTCAGTTTGCTGAGGTCGCCCGTCAGGCCGTCCTGCTGAACAGAGTGACCCTGACGCGCGAAGAACGCATCGCGTGCCAGCATCAGGCCCATCAGGTTACTCTGCGTACCGCCACTGGTGAAGACACCGGCGTCGCCCGCGGCAAAACCCACCTGCTCACGCAGCCACTCAACCAGCTTCACTTCCATGATGGTGGCTGACGGGCTTTGATCCCAGGAGTCCATGCTTTGGTTGGTCGCATTGATAAACACTTCCGCAGCCTGGCTAATCACCAGACTCGGGCAGTGCAAATGCGCCACACACTGCGGGTGGTGAACGGACAAGCTGTCTTTCAGGAAGTACTCAACCGCACGTTCGATAGCGGCCTGGTTTCCCAGGCCCTCTGCGTTGAATTCGAGATTGATACGTTCACGCAACTGTTCAACGGTCTTGCCCTGGTACATTTCCGGCTGCTTCAACCACGCCACCACGGCTTGGGTGCTTTGATCGATAGCGTCCTGATAAGCGGCAATACTTTGCTCAGAACCTGAAAGAATCAGATTTAAATCAGACATTCGTTCCAGAGCTCCGATTAAACAGGCTTAACGCCGGCAGCCAGCATAGCGTTTTCAAATTTATCGAGGAAAATTTCCAGCTCTGCGTTGGAAATTAACAGCGACGGCAGCAGACGCAGCACGCAGCCGTGACGGCCACCGCGCTCAAGGATCAGACCTGCTTTGAAGCACTCTTTCTGCAACAGTGCAGAGAGTTCGCCATCCGCCGGGTAGCAACCCATGTGATCCTGCGCGTCGTTAGGTTTAACGATCTCAATACCGATCATCAGACCCAGGCCGCGAACGTGGCCAATTACCGGGTAGCGTTTTTGCAGCTCAGCCAGTTTGCCTTTCAGCCATTCGCCCTGAACGGCGACTTTATCGGCAATCTTGTCGTCTTTCAGGATTTTCAGCGTGGTCAGGCCGGTGGCCATTGCCAACTGGTTGCCGCGGAAGGTACCGGTATGGTGGCCAGGCGCCCATGCGTCAAACTGTTTTTTGATACCCAGAACCGCTAACGGCAAACCGCCGCCCACAGCTTTGGACATCACAATAATGTCTGGCTCGATACCTGCGTGCTCGAAGGCAAACTGTTTGCCGGTGCGGCAGAAGCCCGCCTGCACTTCGTCGATGATCAGGATGATGCCGTGTTCCTGCGTCACTTTGCGGATACGCTGCAGCCACTCAGCCGGGGCCGGGTTGACACCGCCCTCGCCTTGCACGGCTTCCAGGATCACGGCGGCAGGTTTACGCACGCCACTTTCAACGTCGTTGATCAGGTTATCGAAGTAGTAGGTCAGCGCTTTAACGCCCGCCTCACCACCGATACCCAGCGGGCAACGATACTGATTCGGGTAAGGCATAAACTGTACTTCCGGCATCATGCCGTCGACCGCTTCTTTCGGCGACAGATTACCTGTCACGGAGAGCGCGCCATGGGTCATACCATGGTAACCGCCGGAGAAGCTGATCACGCCTGAACGACCGGTCACTTTTTTCGCCAGTTTCAGCGCAGCTTCAACGGCATCAGCACCGGATGGACCGGTGAACTGCAGGCAATATTCTTTACCCTGACCTGGCAGCAACGACAGCAGATAAGATGAGAACTCATCTTTCAGCGGTGTGGTCAGATCGAGCGTATGTAACGGTAAGCCACTGGTAATGACACTTTGGATGCTTTGAAGCACTTCAGGATGGTTATGGCCCAGTGCCATAGTCCCGGCGCCTGCGAGGCAATCAAGATATTGATTATTTTCAACATCAGTAATCCAGACGCCCTGCGCTTTGGCAATCGCCAGGGGCAGTTTACGCGGATAACTCCTGACGTTAGATTCAAACTCAGCTTGTCTTGCTAAAAAGGTTTCATTGCTTTGCGGTAATGAATTAGCACTCAAAGAATCAATACGGACTTTATCCGTCATCATATCACTCCTACAACCGCGGGTATCATGAACGCCGGGTTGAATTAAAGGTTAATGGTTAGGGTGGAAAAAAACGCGGCTAATATATGTTGTTTTAGCAGCGGACTCAATGTTTTATTTCTTGCGGTTTATTACAAAATTTTTCCTTGCAAATCATACCTTTATTTAACACAAACAGCAGCGCATCTTTTAAAAAAATTATTCCTTTTTTCATTGGCTTACGGTAAACGCTAAGGAAAACGTCGATCCAGACGGTTAAATCACTTACTATGCCCGCGCTAATTATTCCTGTACGGCGAGCCAGCAGGATTTTTAACAACATTGTGCCGGAACTTTAACGTTCAGACGTGACGCTTTCACGACACTCGGTCCCGGCAGCGAATGAGTAAAAACTCAATCCTGACAAAGAAAAAGGAAACCAATAATTTAAGTCATATAATGCGCATCACACCCCGTAGCGTGTGCAGGCAAAACACGTTATCGACAACAGGACATTAATCCCGGGTTGTAATTAGAAATGTTCGCGGGCGGACATTTCGTAAGGCGAAGTCACCTTCCCTTAAGCCGAGAATGAAAATTTTCTTGCCATCTTGTTATGGCGCCCTGAAATGAGATTGTTATGACTCGCATTTATCCACACATCGTCGTTGCCAAATTTGGCGGTACCAGCGTTGCTGACTTTGACGCGATGAACCGCAGTGCCTCCATCGTCCTTGCTGACAAAGATGTTCGTCTCGTGGTGCTGTCCGCATCTGCAGGCGTTACTAATATTCTAGTCGAACTTGCCGCGGGCCTCCAAAGCCGTGATCGCCTGGACAAGATCGATACCCTACGCACTATTCAATACAACATTATTTCACGCCTGAAACAGCCTGATGCAATCGGTCAGGAGATCGATCGCTTGCTGCTGAATATTAGTCGCCTTGCCGAGACGGCAGAACATTGTGCGACTCCCGCACTGAGCGACGCGCTGGTCAGTCACGGCGAGTTGATGTCCAGCTTGCTGTTTGTTGAAGTTCTGCGTGAACGTGATGTGGAAACGCAGTGGTTCGATGCCCGCAAAGTGATTCGTACCACCGATGCCTTTGGCTGTGCCGAACCGCAGATTGCTGAAACGGCGGAACTGGCTGAAAAACAGCTGCGCCCGCGTATTGAACAAGGGCTTGTTATCACGCAGGGGTTTATCGGCAGTGATGATACGGGTCAAACCACGACCCTTGGCCGTGGCGGCAGCGATTACAGCGCCTCACTGTTCGGCGAAGCATTACACGCTGCGCGCGTGGATATCTGGACAGATGTGGCCGGCATTTACACGACGGACCCGCGTATTGTTCCTCAGGCGCAGCGTATGGAAAGAGTCTCATTCTCTGAGGCCAGCGAGATGGCTGCTTTTGGTGCCAAGGTCCTGCACCCGGCGACCATGCTGCCTGCGATGCGCAAAGACATTCCGGTCTTTGTGGGCTCAAGTAAACAACCTTCGGCTGGCGGCACCCTGGTTTGTCGACATGCAGAGAACCCGCCTCGCTATCGTGCGCTGGCCACACGACGCAAGCAGACGCTGTTAAAACTGCACAGCCTGCACACACAGCCTGCCTGCAGTTTCCTGGCTGAGACATTTGCTGTTCTGTCGCGGCATAATACGGCGATTGATCTGGTAACGACGTCAGAAAACAGCATCGCCCTGATACTGAATTCATCCTGCGCTACATCGGGAGAGGCTGATTCGCTGACCACCTCGCTGTTGACGGAACTCTCCTCTCGCTGTCGCGTAGAGCTGGAGACCGGGCTGGATCTGGTCACCTTAATTGGTAATGAACTCACCCAGGCGTCAGGGGTGTGCAAAGACGTGTTCGCTGAGCTGGAAAAACATCATGTGCGCATGATTTGCCATGGCGCATCCGAGCACACGCTCTGTTTCCTGCTTCCGGCTGAAACCTCAGACAGTGCCGTCAAAGCGCTCCACCGCAGCCTGTTCGAGTAAGGGATTTTGTTAGAGGGCGAGTCGGTGTACGGCTCGCCCGGAAATAACCCAGCCTTTATAGACAGCCCCTACGCATTAAAAGGTGTAAAACACGCCAAGGGTTCCGGTCATAAAATCGTCTTTTTCGACAAGTGGGCTATGACTGACGCGACTGGCGAGCGTGGTATAACGCACTTCTGCATACCCGGACCAGTTCGGACTGAAGGTATGTTGCCAGTTAATACTGTAATCAACGCTGTTCAAACCCCAGTCTGAGCGAAAGGGTTTAAAACCTGAATTCTGGCTCTGTTTTTCATTTACCCCAAACCAGGTATTATTAAATCGCGCATCACCATATTTTCTTTCGGTATTTACAACGAGCGTATTGTCGCCATCATTAAATAACACCACGTTTAGTCCAATTTTGTATTGCATACCCTGACTGTCGGTTAACGGTGCGATAATATTACTTTCAAAACCAATCCATTCAGCCATCCACCAGCCAAGTGTCGTGGTTGAGGTCATCGCAGCGTTTATTTTACCCATTCCCTTGAGATGCCGGGAACCGTCCTGATACCAACTGTCGTCATCAGCCCGACCCCACGAGTAACCCAGTGCCTGCCCCAGATAAAAGCCAGTGTCGAACTGATGTTGATAACCCGCGCCTTTTTCAGAATTAGCAAACCAGGAACCTCTGGTCCAGTCAAAATAAGGAAGAAAATCCGTTTTATCGTTTTTTGAACCCATATATTTTGGCGCGTACTGAGATACCAGCCCGACCGTGACTTCAGATTTTTCGACCTCCGCATTTGCATAACAGGAGAGCGGTAAAGTTATTAAAGTGGCGAGTGCGAGTGTTATTTTCTTCATAAAGCATCCGGAATGAATTATGCTGTTCGCAATTAGACTGAAAGTATGCACACTAATAATCAAGATAGACCCAACACTTAATCAAGATTTAATCAAGAGGCTACCGTGAAACGTGTCTTAATTATTGAAGATGACCTCGATGCTGCGAATGTGCTTGAGGCCTATCTTAATCGTGAACAATTCCAGACATCGATAGCCAGCGATGGTCAACGTGGACTGGATTTAGTCTTTAGCTGGAAGCCCGATCTCATTCTGTTAGATGTGATGTTACCGGGCCTCAGTGGTAATGATGTCCTGATGGCGGTCAGGCGCCGAAGCGATGTGCCGATCATTATGGTCACCGCCATCGGTGAAGGTACTGATAAGATCAGTGCCCTGCGATTCGGCGCAGATGACTATGTCGTCAAACCCTACAATCCGGGTGAGGTCGTCGCCCGCGTTCATGCGGTTCTTCGCCGTTACTCAACCGCTCACCGGGCGGATACGCTTCAGTTTCGTGGTATCACGGCTGACAGGGATTCGATGATCGTCTCGGTCGACAACCCGGGAGGCACACCCCACCCCCTCGACCTGACGCCAACTGAACTGTTATTGCTGATGACGTTCTTAAAATCGCCCTATAAAGCCTTTACCCGTCAGGCATTACTGGAGGCGTGTCTGCCTGAGAGTGACGCCCTTGAACGCGTGGTGGATACTCACATTTATAATTTACGCAAAAAACTCGAAGCGACGGGGCAATCCGACCTGCTCATCAACGTCCGGGGTATTGGTTACAGGTTTGCTAACGTATGAAAAACCCGCGCTCGAGCGTCGGCCGTGAAAACAGCTCGTTATGGAACTGGATTTGTCGCCGCGTTATCTCTCTGGCCATTAGCAGTATTGTGCTGATCGCCTTTTGCATGTGGCTTAAGTTTTTTGTTGAAAATAAATGGCATGAGTACCGTATGCCGGCGGATATCCGCGCAGAGTTGTCGTTGCTCGTTAAAAATCCGCAGCAGGACATTACGCGTTATCACCAGATAATCGATACCTGGTACGGTATTGGTTATTCCGATCCGGGTATAGGGATCACCGACTGGGTGATACTGGGATTGTTAATACTGATCGTCATGCCGATGATTTTTACGTTAACGCTTAAGACAGCCCGCCCGCTTTCCATGCAAATCAGTCAGCTGGCTGGCGTTGCCAGAGCCGTTTCAAAAGGCAATTTTGGTGCTCAGGTGGTCATACCGGAGAGCTTGCCACTGGAATTACGCAGCCTCAGTGAAAACTTTAACGGCATGTCACGTCAGCTCCAGCGTTATGAAAATGAGCTGAAAAAATCGCATGTGGCCATGGCCCATGAGCTTCGCTCTCCCCTGACCGCAGCTATCGGTCGCCTGCAGGGGATGATTGACGGCGTTTTCGAACCCAATGACACACAGCTGAACATGGTGATGCAGCAACTCAACGCGCTTAACCGGCTGGTTGAGGATCTGCATTTGCTGAAACTCGCGGATGCCGGTCAGCTGAGCCTGAACATGGTGCCCACCAGCATTAACGAACTGGTCAGAGAGAAAATCGCCTGGATTAATCCATCAGCCATTAAGCAAGGCGTGCAGATTTCCCACCACGAGCAGGGCGCATCCCGTTGTCTGACGGATCCCTATCGGCTGGGGCAGGTTTTTCTGATCCTCATGGACAACGTGCTGCGCTATGCCGCCGAAGGTAAGCGTCTGGACATTACTTATGAAAGCATGAACGGTAAAGTCAGCGTCATCTTCAAAGACAGGGGGCCAGGCGTGCCGGACAGTTTAATGGAGGACATCTTTACCCCCTTTGTCCGCGAAGAAGTGTCCCGCTCGCGCTATTCCGGTGGCTCAGGGCTTGGTCTCTCGATTGCAAGAGCGATTTGTGATGCCCACGATGGCACCATTGAAGTCCAGAAAAATGAGTATGGCGGACTCACCTTTCGGGTCACGCTAAGGGCGGCATAATTAATGGTAATATTGACCGTTTCTTAACACGAGTTTTACAGAACCTTGTAATTGATAGCGTTAAATACATGGTAAACAGGAGTTTACCATGTCGCTTAATTTCCTTGACTGTTTGAATCGTGCGCTGCACAGAATTAACCCGGAAGCATGTATTATTCTTGCCGTCGCAGTCTTTATCTTTTTTCTTCAGCTGATCGTCGCTGTATTACTGGATGCACACGCAGGTAATAAAGACCCTGAGTAACCGGGTTTATACGGTCAGTGATTTACCCGTTCGCTGAGCCTCGGCCCAGAGTAATTTATAATCCCACTGCTTTTCATACAGCCCAATCGAAAACGCCATTTTCTTTTCCTCTTTCACACACAATTCGCGCGCATCGGAAATATTAGCCCACATGAGTAAACTGCCAGGTGCTAAATGTGCATACTGCGGATCCACGCCCCCATTGGGGACATCAAAATAGATCATCCGATCGCTTTCGGCTTTCAGAACTAAATCTATTGCGCAGGGGTTACCCTGAAAAAAGAGCACGTTGCCAAAAATCATTGGGCTGACTGCGGTAAGCAAACGTGCAATATTTTCCTGTGTATAGCACCTGACGGTATCAGCGAAACGCAATTTAAAAAGGTAAACATAAAGTCGTGCGATCTCAGCCGCAGGCATGTCAGCCAGTTTACGGCACTCCCCACCCATTTCGAGAAATTTACGCATCTCCCCTTTTCTCTTCTTTATCGTTTTCGCGGAGAACGTCTCTTTAACCAGGCACACTTTACGCTTATTACGATAATTAAAGGCCGCGTTAATGACCTGACCGCTGAGAGAAGCTGAAAGGCGGCTTGTTTTATCCGGCAACCAGATGCGCTGCCCGGCGGCAACCGGGATAAGCACTTCATCAAACGAGACCGGATATTCCCGCCAGACGTCCAGGCCAATAACACGCTCATCTACCACAAAATAGGCCGCAACCACGTCGCCCTTTTCACGGCGGTGCCAGAAGGTGAACGACTTATCACCGCCGGACATGATAAAACGAATGACATCCGGATGCGTATTCACACTGCCGCCAAAGCGTTGCCATGCATGGGCATAGGTGGCGAAATCTGATGGTTCCCATCTCATTAATCGATGTTTTAAAGCCATAAATAACATTACCTGAAGAGTATTAATCAATACGTCAAAGCGTGTTGTCGCCACCGAGAACGGAATAGACCTTCACTGCCTGTAGCAACACGTTAAGCCGCATTGCGGTTATCTGTTTACGCGCCTGCATCAGCCCGTTTTTCTGTACAATCAGCGCTTCTTTACTGATTTGCCCGGCCATAAACGTGCTTTCCGTCATGCGAAACTGCTGTTGAGAAGCAGCATAAAACTGCGCCATCTCCGCAGACTGTTTATTGAGTGAAGACTGCGCCGCAAGTGCGCTTGAGACATCGGCAAACGCCTGCTGTATCGCCTTTTGATAATTCATAATCTCACTGCGTTTATTAAGCTCAGCGAGGGTTAACCTGGCGCTGTTTTTACCGCCATCAAAAATGGGCAACGTGACGGAGGGAACGAAGCTCCAGGCTGCACTGCCACCGGAAAATAACTGACTCAAGGCTGCGGTTGATGAACCGCCCTCAGCAGAAAGGGTTATTGTCGGAAAGAACGCGGCTCGTGCCGCGCCGATGCGCGCATTGGCTGCTTTAAGCTGGAACTCCGCAGCCAGAATGTCCGGCCGTTTAAGTAAAACCTCAGACGGCAGTCCTTCCTGAATCACGGGAAAATGCCAGTCACTTTCCATTGATGCATCATTAAATAAGCGTTGCGGCAAAGGCGAACCGACAATCAGTTGCAGCGCGTTATAATCCTTTTGCGCCTGTAATTGCACTTGCTGAAGTTCAATCCTTAAACGGCGCACCTCTTTTTCTGCATCCATTACCTGGCTTTGATTACGTTCTCCGGCCTTTGCTGCCCCTTCTGCCATTTCGCTCAGCTGTACCGCTGCTGCTAGCTGATGACGGGCAATATCCACATACTCACGGTCGGCCAGATAAATGAAATAACGGCTTACCGTCTGCTCCAGCAAATTGATTTTTAATGCCCGCGTCGTGGCTGCGGCGGAAAAATAGTCATACATCGCGGCTTCGCGCAGGTTTCTTAGTCGCTCCCAAAAGTCGATTTCCCACGAGGCTGAGACCAGCTTTACATCATACTGATGGAAAGTGACCGCACCGGTATCGACGGTATCGAATATTCCTCCCGGCTCGTGGGCCGAAGTTTGTTGCGCCTGCAGACTGATACCGGGGAGAGAGGACATTTTTTCCACACCGTATTGCGCGTCATATTTCTGTAAATTCAGGGCAGACAGCGCAATATCTTTGTTATTCGCCATGGTCAACGCGATCAGCTGGCGCAATTTATCGTCGTTGAAAAAGACCGGTGCTACCGAAAGCGACGTTGTAGCGGTTATTGCGCTGTCATGTTGATTCCATTCAAGCGGCAGTTGGGTGTCCGGTCGGGTATATTTCGGGGCAAGAGAACATGCCGAGAGAATAAAAGAAGCCATGACGACAATGGCTGTTGAACGCAATTTTGCAATAACCCATACCATTGGCTAACTCCTGGCGTACGGTGATTTCCGATCAAGCGGAACCTGTCCGCCTTTTTGGAAATTATCCAGAAGCTGTGTCAATAAATTGTCAAGACCTTCACAAGGCAGGCGCAATTTCGACGGAATATTTATGAAATACACCGTTGTTGACCAAATCTTGATGGTCTCTCAAAAGTTTCTTGTTCTTTATGCGGTGAGATAGCGACAAGAAATAAACAGAGACGCTGCCGATGCTGACCACCAAACATTTATTACGCTTACCGAACGCTGATTTTCTTCGGCATAAGGGACGTTTATTACCCTTCTTTGGCCCCCTTATCTTCACCTTACTGTTAACAGGATGTGATGCAAAACCGGCGGCATCCCCCGCGCCCAGACAGGTTAAGGTCTGGACGGTTCCCGCCGCCCAACGCCCGGCGCAAATGACCTGGAGCGGCACCCTTGAGCCCGCTCAACAACTCTCCTTGCATTTCCGTCTGGACGGCGAACTGGCAACCCGCCCGGTAGAGGTAGGATCACGGGTAAAAAAAGGGCAAGTCCTTGCCACCCTTAAAGGGGTACAAAGTGAGGAGGAGACCGCAGCCACACTTGCCGAGTACCAGGACGCGTTAGCCGAAGTGTCAAAAGGCATGCTGGCGCTGGACAGAGTGAAAAAGCTTTATCAGGTGGGTACGGCTTCACGTGCTCAACTTGACGAGGCAACGGCCAACATGGCTGCGCTGAATGCGCGCAAATCCCGTGCGCTGGCGCAACGTGCAATGGCGCTGAATACCTCGGGTTTCAATGCAATTACCGCCCCCGTTGATGGTGTGGTCACGCGTGTCGTGCCCTCACCGGGGCAAAGCCTCACGGCCGGTCAGGAGGTGGTTACGATTGCCTCGGGGCCCACTGAGGTCCAGTTTTTTATCCCCGCCACGCACGTCCCCTCACTGTCCGCAGGCGATAACGTGTCAGTGATGCTTGAGGGAAAACCCGTGCCGGCTCGGATACGTTACATCAGTCCGCAACTGGACGACGTCACCCGCACCCGACAGGTCAGAGCAACCCTAGCCACCGCACCTAATGTGCCACTGTTTGGCGAGGCGGTTGCCGTGGCACTGGATGCCAGTACGGCACCCGGCCTGAGGCTTCCTGCCTCGGCACTGATTCGTTCCGGGAACCAGCCCGCGGTGTATGTCGTTAACCCGCAGACAAGCAAACTGGAGGTGAGAGCGGTTAGCCTTCAGCGCTTTTCTGCTGACGGCGTCTGGATTAGTCAGGGCGTCAAACCGGGTGAGCATGTCGTCTCAGCGGGCGTTACCACGCTGGTTAATGACGAAAAAGTGCATATTTTTCAAGGTGGCGCCCAATGAATCTGCAGAAATACAACCTCTCTTCCTGGGCGATAGCCCATCAGCAGATGGTCAGCTTCCTGTTGCTGATCATTATGGCCTCTGGCTGGATAGCCTTTAACGCCCTGTCACGGGATGAAGATCCGGCGTTTACCATCAAGACGGCGATCGTCAGCGCGCAATGGCCCGGCGCGACGCCGCAAGAGATGGTCAATCTGGTGGCCGATCCCATCGAAAAAACGGTACAGGAACTTCCGTGGTTTGACAGTGTGGAGAGTCAGACGCGTAATGGCTACACCGAAGTCACGCTCAATCTGCGGGACGACACGCCCCCCGCGGAGGTCAAACCCCTCTGGCAGCAGTTGCGCAAAAAGATGCAGGATCTCTCTGCCACCCTGCCGGACCAGGTCAGTCCTCTGGTGGTAAATGACGAATACGATGCCACTTACGGCACGCTATACGGCATTACCGGCGAGGGATTCACGCATGCGGAAATGCGTGATGCCGTCGATGCCATCCAGCGTCAGCTTCATACGGTGAAGGATATTGGCAGGACCGTGCAATTTGGCGTACAGCGCGACAGCATTAGCCTGACCTTTTCTGCGCGCCAGATTGCGTCGATGGGCATTTCTCCCGACGACATCATCGCCACGCTAAAAAACGCCAATGCCGTCACCCCATCCGGTATGTTAAGGACCCAGGATGATCGCGTCAGCATTCAGGTTATTCACCCCGATTTGAATGAAAATACGCTACAACATATGACGCTGCGCGCAGGCGGACGAACGGTTGCACTTGGCGATATTGTTCAAATTAAACGCCAGGCGGCGGAGCCGCCGGATCCCGTGTTCCACGTCAATGGCCAGCCGGCGTATGGCATTGCGATTGCGATGCTGCCAGGCGGCAATATGCTCACGTTCGGTAAGGCGCTGGATGCACGCATGGCCGCCATTATCGCCGACCTGCCCCATGGCATAACGGTCACTAAAATAGCCAATCAGCCCGCCATTGTGCACGAGGCCGTTGACGGATTTCTGCATGTCCTGATGGAAGCCATTGTCATCGTGCTGGCCGTTTCCTTTGTCTCGCTCGGATTACGGGCCGGGCTGGTGGTCGCCGTGGCGATCCCCATTGTGCTGGCGCTGACGTTTATCGGCATGGATCTGCTGGGCATCGGTCTGCAACGTATCTCATTAGGGGCGTTAATTATCGCCCTTGGGCTACTGGTGGATGACGCGATGATTACCATTGAGTCGATGATTTCCCATCTGGAACGCGGTGAACCCCTGCGTAAGGCCGCCTCCACTGCCTTTGTCAAAACCGCGTTTCCGATGCTTACCGGCACGCTGGTGATGATTGCAGGATTTATCCCGGTGGGCTTCGCTAAATCGATGGCGGGAGAATACTGTTATTCTCTGTTTGCGGTCATTTTGATTTCGCTCATCAGTTCCTGGATAGTGGCGGTCCTCTTCTCCCCGCTCAGCGGGATCTGGCTGCTAACCGGTGCACAAATGCAAAAACCGGCGCATCAGCCAGGGCGCCTGGCAAAGGCCTATGACGCTGTTCTGGATTTCACGCTCAGACGCCGCCTGACGGTCACCCTCGCCTCGTGTCTGCTTCTGGTGCTGGCCGTCTGGAGCAGCCAGTGGCTCAAGAGCGAATTTTTCCCGGCCTCTGACCGACCGGAGCTGTTAATCAGCCTGACATTGCCGGAGAACAGCACCCAGCAACGTACTCAAGAGGTTACCCATCGATTAGAACGCATGCTGGATAAAGAAGAAGGCATTGCGCGGTATTCGAGCTGGATTGGGACCGGTGCCGTGCGTTTTTATCTACCCATGGATCTTTTACCGGATGCGGAAAATACGGCCCAGCTTGTGGTGGTGGCGAAAGCCCCGGAAATTCGGGAACAGCTACAAGCGAAACTCACCGCTCTGCTCCATGACCAGTTTGGTGACATCGTGACGCGTATCTCTCCCCTTGAGCTGGGCCCACCGGTGGGCTGGCCACTGAAATACCGGGTTAGCGGCGCGGATTTTAATCAGACACGCATCTACGCGCGTAAGCTTGCCGATCTTCTGGCAAAGGATGCCCGTGTAACGGGGATCAACCTCACTTCCGGCGACCCGCAACGCACGGTTGATATCCATATCAATCAGACAGCGGCGTCGAT
>DFPL01000311.1 GCA_002377245.1 Enterobacteriaceae bacterium UBA3516 | reverse complement strand
CGACAACCCGGCCAGCAGCACACCGCCGGTGGGCGAAATAAGATTGGTCAGCCCGTTACCAAATTGATAGGCCATCACCATCGCCTCTTTATTGATATTAACCAGATCGCCCAGCGGTGCGAGCACCGGCATGGTTAACGCCGCTTCCCCCGAAGAGGACGGCACGAAGAAGGTGATGATGTTATGGCTCAGCAGCATCAGCGTCGTAAAAGCATACTGCGGCAAACCATCCAGCATTTCCGACAGGCCATAGAGCAGGGTGTCGATGATTTTGCCGTTTTCCGCCACCACCAGAATGCCGCGCGCCAGGCCGATAACGACCGCGGCATAGACAAACTCTTTGCAGCCATCGACAAAGCTTTCCGCCACATCGCTCACAGACATTCTGCTGACGATACCGGCAAACAGCCCCAGCGCTAAAAAGACGGTACCAATCTCCACCATATACCAGCCACGGGTGATGAGCCCCCAGGAGATAACCGCCAGCGCGAGTACAAAGGCGATGATGATCAACCGGTCACTCAGCGAGAAGTGTACCGTTCCTGTCTGCTCTCCCATAAACAGCGTGCGGTTCTGGGAGTCGCTTTCATACGACGGTGATTTGCTCGGATCACGCTTCACGCGATGGGCGTACCACATGGTGAAGATAATCGACATCGCGGTAAAAACCACCCAGGCAATGGCGCGCAGCCAGAGCTGTGGGTTGCCCTGAATACCGGCAACGCCCTGGGCGATAAGCACGGAAAAGGGGTTGGTCATCGCGCCGACGTAGCCAATCTGCGTCCCCAGAAACAAGATCAAAATGGCGGTGAGGGAGTCATAGCCCAGTGCGAACATCAGTGAAATGAAGATGGCATAGAGCGGAATGACCTCTTCGCTCATGCCGAAAGTCGCACCGCCCAGGCTGAACAGCGTCATAGACAGCGGAATCACCAGAATCCCTTTGCCTGCCAGCCGCCGCGCCAGCGCAAGCAGGCCGCGCTCAATGGCGCCGGTCCGCATAATGATGCCAAACGCGCCACCGACTATCAGCACAAAGGCGATCACATCGGCTGCTTTAATGATGCCTTCTAAGGGAGCGGCAAGAATGGCCGAAAGTCCCTGCCGTAAGTCACCATCAGTGGTGACTTTTTCAAGTACATGATAAGAGCCGGGCACCACCAGGCTTTTGGTCTCGCCACCCGGTAAAGTGACCGCGTGATAGTCAAAGCTGCCGCTGGGGATGCACCACGTTAAAACGGCAACCACAACAATGATAAAAAAGATCAGAGCGTAGCAGTGGGGTACGGCCCATTTTATTGTTGGAATACGCATAATCTGCCTCGGTAAGAATTCGCTTTATCGCCTGTCATCACGTCGTCTGTGCGCGTGAAGGCGGGCGTCTATAAAACATCGTGTGTTGTACGGCCATCCATCAGGGTCAGCACCACTCGCGCGTTACGCACTTCATCATCGGCACAGGTGAGCAGGTTGCGGTCGAACACGGCAATATCCGCGCGCTTGCCCACGGCCAGACTTCCGGTCTGTGCCCCCATGCCATGCTGAACGGCGGCGTTGATGGTCCAGGCTTTCAGAAGCTGTGTTCGCGTCATTCCGTGTTCGCGATACCACCCTTCTGGTGGCGAACCATCCGCAAAATGGCGACAGCAGGCCGCATAGATCGCATCGGGAATACTGGGGATAAACAGCGGCAAATCGGTGCCGATGGTCACCAGAACCCCGGCATTGAACAGCGCGGCATAGTTAAAGAACTGCCTCTCCCTGGCTTCGCCTCCTCGCTCACGCATATAGGCGTCAGACGCGCTCTGATTAAGCAGCAGTATCTGCGCGTAGACCTCAGCAGAAAGGTCCAGTGCGGCAAGACGTGGGATATCGTCCGGATGCGGGCACTCGAGATCGCTTAAGGCGTGATGGCGCACTCGGGGAGGATTGGCGCGGTGACATTCAGCGAAAATATCGATGCAATGACGTATGGCGGCATCCCCTTCGGCGTTCAGGCAGCAATTAAGCCCAAGCCGGTCGGCTTCCAGCACCTGTTGGCGCAATACCGCGTAATCCACCGGTTTTTCGTTATGCGTGTGCGGCCGGTCGGTATAAGGCTGCAACATATCGCCGGTGTAATCGGCGATCACGCCATCCACCATAAATTTAAAGCCATGAAAACGCAGCCGGTAAGAGTGAAAACGGTCACGCGCCTGGCGGGCAAAAGTAAAATTAGCGGCGCTGGCCACTGGCTCACTGACCAGGCTGACGCGCAGAGACAGTTCATCATTCGCCTCAAGCCCGGCCCAGGCGTCCAGCAGCGCGGGGGCATCATCAAAACAGACATCTTTAATTGCCGTTATACCGCGCGTCGCCAGCATCGCCATAAAGGCGCGCAACTCTTCTTTTACCTGCCCCACGTCGTTAAGCATTTCTGTAAGCAGGTGCGCACGTGCCTCCGCGCTACAGTCGTCAGGCGTGAACCTGTAGCGAGCGATCGCTGCCTGATTCATCCAGCAATAGCTCTTGTCACTATTAATCGCGACCACCGGGCGATGGGGAAAAGCGTCGTCAAGTTCTGCACTGTCAGGCACCGCTCCCCACTGCGCCGCAGACCAGCCCCACGCGTACAGGCTTTTTCCGGCAGGCAGACCCTGCTCCGCTTTTTTGAGCAGCGATAGTGCCGCCGCGCTAGTGTTCGTGGCGCTAAGATCTACGCCGCGATGCATGCTCATATACCCCGTGAAAAAGGTGTGATTATCACAAAAACCAGGACAAATTAGCCGCTCGCCAAGATCGCGAAAATGGGTAGTGGGGCCGCGCCACGGGCGAATATCTTCATCGTTTGCAAGTATCGCTGAAATAACGCCGTGGCTTATAACAATATATCCAGAAAATAATTCATCGCTGTCGGCAGTAAATATATTATCCGACCGCAGAATAAGATCGGCAGTATGATATTCAGGCATAACTCTTTCCTTATTGGGGAAAAAGCGCAAAACCGCGCCCCTTCCCCTCATAAAATGAGCGAAATAAAAACCTATTTAGATAGCGTTATTTAATAGCGAACACCGTAGCCGAAAGCCCCCTCTTTGAGGCAGATTTTCGCCGAAAATAATGCGGCTTGCTTAAGGCTTGCAGGAATCGCTTCTTCATCCGGGGTATTTGTCTGTGCAAGATAATGGCACAGGAAGGCGGTAATAAACGCGTCGCCTGCCCCCATCGTATCCACAGGCGTGACATATTCCGGGGCCTGTTGATACCACTGCTTGCCATCAAACAGAATTGCCCCTTCGCTGCCACGCGTGGCACAGACAATCCGACTGCCGCTATTGTGCGCCTGCTGAATAATGCCTCGCGTCTGCTCAAGGCTGTAATCAGCGCAGGAGAAAAAGGCAAAGTCGACATACTGGCAAAGCGGCAACGCCTCTTCGAGCACAAAATCATCCGAGAAGTCATACGAGACGGGCACACCCAGTTGCTGTAATGCCGGAAGCTGTTCTTCCATATAGCTATAACAACCGCTGTGAATGAGAGAATATTCCCGCAGATAGTCCGTATGATGGAAAATAAAATCCATTGAAGTTGTTTTACGAATACCTCCGGCATTTGATCCGAGAAATATTCGCTCGCCATTCTCTATCTTAAGCTGCGCACAACCATTCTCTCCGGAGACATATAAACAGTGCGGATGTTTGACACCCAGTTCGTCCAGTACGGAAATAACATGTTTTGCCGCGCTGTCATTGCCAAAAATGCCCAGATACGCCGCTTCATAGCCCAGCATAGAGGCATAAGCTGCAAAATTAAGCGCATTGCCGCCTGGGTACATCGTACGAATATGGGCATACTGATCGACGACATTATCGCCAACGCCTATGACTTTCATCATGCTCTCCTTAATACGCGACCTGTCCCATATAGCGACGTGTTTCCAGCGGGTGTTGACGAATATCCGCCAGCGCCGAACGATATTCACACATAATGCTGTAGAACAGCACCGGGTTAAAGAACTCCACGACGCGGGCAGGAAGTACGCCAATACCCAGCTCTTTTGCATCAACCACTTCCACTTTTTCTGCGTAGGTGGAAAGGAAAGCGTTAGCCCGCTCATCCATCACGCGGGTGCGACCTTCGTTCATCAGTAAGATAAACGGCGTCTCTTTATCGGTCACTTCAAACGGCCCGTGGAAATATTCGCCGGAGTGAATGGGCGCGGCGTGCAGCCACTGCATCTCCATTAACGAACAAATGGCGAAGCCGTAAGCATGGCCATAAGACGCACCGCTGGAAAGGATATAAAACAATTTTTCGTCCTGATAACGACGGGCAAAGCGCTGGCAGCGGTCAGCCACCTGTTGACGCGCTTTTGCAATAACGCCGTTGATTTGTTCCATGCCCTGCTGAAAATCCGCATAAGCCGCATACCCTTCCACCTGATTGAGTACCTCGACGCACAGGCTGAGGATAATCGCCATCGGGTTATCAACGACATTGGTATCGTTGCCCCAGGCATACAGAATGTTATGGCTGGCGTGCTGAATAAGCTTCGCCTGTTCGTTGTGGGTCAGGGTCACGGTTTGCGCCTGATGCGCACGCGCCAGTTTTGCCGCCGCGACCGATTCCGGCGTATTGCCGCCGTGCGAACAGACAATGACCAGTGAGTTTTCACTGAGGGTTTTCGGGGTGGCATAAACAAATTCATTCGCGGTGTACATGCCCACATGCAGCGTGGTGGCTTCGCTGTCGAAGAAGTATTTTGCCGGATACATATCCACCAGCGAACCGCCACATGCCACCAGAAACACCTGGCGAATCCCGCCATTGTCTTTAACATTGGCCGCCAGTTTTGCAATAATTTCTTTGATATTCATAACGTTGAAAATCTCCACATAAGTTAGACGCAGGGATATTAAATTCGGGATAACATTAATACGTTATAATACGTATTAATGAGATCGCCATCATGTTTTCGTTATGCGATGTGGTAAGGGGAAGCCAGGCAGGGAGGGAGAGTGGAAAGTCAGATTCGTTGGGTGCGCTGTTCGTGTAGCTCTGATAAGGGGGGGGAGGGCCAGGGTGAGGGGGAAGATGCGGCTCGGGAGGTGGGTTCCGTTCACCTTATGTTCATGGCGAAATGGATCTCCGGACACGTGAACGGGTAAAGGGGAACACCACATTCCCCTTTATAATCCCCGCGGCCCCGCAAAGAAATCGGTGCTTCGCACTGCGATCGCTCCCCTCGCCCTGGTAGGATGAGGGGAAACGGGTAACGCGAGTCAGGCTACTAAAACCTTCACAACCACTTTACGCACCTGTGCGGGCGCGCCCACGGCACACAGCGGTTTATGGACTTCTCCTGGGTAGAACACCACAAAATCCCCTTCGCTCAGCACCACCGTTTTTTCCTGGCCGCCTTCCGGCAGGAATGCGATATCTTTATCTGCCAGCCAGTCGGTGTCCGGCGCGCCTGCGGGCAGCGTACTGAATGTCATCCCTTCCTGACCTTTGAGCACAATCTGGATATCCAGATAACGGGCGTGATATTCCGCGCGGCGCTCGGCAAACGGCTGAGTCATGTCTTCAGAAACGAGATAAAACAGGTTATTACCGTCAATATCATGCTTCCCGGTCGGGGTGGCATCCGTCACGTGGGCTTTGACGTGTTCAATGGCCTGGCGCAGCTCTTCCGGCAGCCAGCTTTGTAAGTGGTGAATGTTGCCAACGATCATAGCTATCTCCTCAAGATAAAACATCGTTTCATTTTTAGCTTTTTATACGGAAAAATGACGATGCTCACCACCCCTTTTTACCGAAGAGTTGCGCTTACGCATGTTTATTCCACCAGATGGTCAGTACAACTATTCACACGCATACAAAATAATTAGTTATTTATTAAATATGCATTTATATGCAAATAAACCGATTGCCTGACGCAAATGTTGCATTAATCGCTTGAAACCGAAAAGTAGCTGAGTATAATCGCGGACAATTTGCCGGGAGGAAGCATGGTCCAGTGTGTTCGACATAATGTCCCTGGGCGTCTGAAAAAGGACGCAGGCCTGCCGTTTTTCTTCCCAGTGATCACCCCATTCCACAGCCCCTCTATTGAGGGGCTTTTTTTTGCGCAGTCGTCAGGAGATAACCATGGCTAATCCGCTATATCAAAAACATATCATTTCCATAAACGATCTCAGCCGCGAAGAACTTGAACTGGTGCTGAACACTGCCGCCCGACTGAAAGCCAACCCGCAGCCGGAGTTACTCAAGCACAAAGTGATCGCCAGCTGCTTCTTTGAAGCCTCTACCCGAACTCGCCTGTCATTTGAGACCTCCATCCATCGCCTGGGGGCGAGCGTGGTCGGCTTCTCGGACAGTAGCAACACATCGCTCGGCAAGAAGGGCGAAACCCTGGCGGACACCATCTCCGTCATCAGCACCTATGTGGATGCGATTGTCATGCGCCACCCGCAGGAAGGGGCCGCACGTCTGGCGACCGAGTTCTCTGGCGGCATCCCTATCCTTAACGCCGGCGACGGCGCGAATCAGCACCCAACGCAAACCCTGCTCGATCTGTTCACCATTCAGGAGACCCAGGGCCGGCTGGAAAACCTCAATATCGCCATGGTCGGCGACCTGAAATATGGTCGCACCGTGCACTCACTGGCGCAGGCGCTGGCGAAATTTAACGGCAACCGGTTCTACTTTATCGCCCCGGATGCCCTGGCAATGCCGCAGTACATTCTCGACATGCTGGATGAAAAAGGGCTGGCCTGGAGCATTCACGCCAGCATTGAAGAGGTGATGAGTGACGTCGACATTCTCTATATGACCCGCGTGCAGAAAGAGCGCCTGGACCCGTCAGAATACGCCAACGTGAAGGCGCAATTCATTCTGCGTGCCAGCGACCTGACCGGAGCGCGTAGCAATATGAAGGTACTGCACCCGCTGCCGCGCGTGGATGAAATCACCACCGATGTCGATAAGACCCCACACGCCTGGTACTTCCAGCAGGCGGGCAATGGCATCTTTGCGCGCCAGGCGATACTGGCACTGGTTCTGAATAGTGATTTGGCTCTGTAGGGGAAAAAGAGATGACACACGACAATAAACTCCAGGTTGAAGCCATCAAACGTGGCACCGTGATTGACCATATTCCGGCTCAGATCGGCTTTAAGCTGCTGACCCTGTTCAAGCTGACCGAAACCGACCAGCGCATCACCATCGGTCTGAATCTGCCGTCCGGAGAGATGGGCCGCAAGGATCTGATCAAAATTGAAAATACCTTCCTGACCGACGAGCAGGTCGATCAGCTGGCGCTGTATGCCCCGCTGGCGACGGTGAATCGCATCGACAATTACGATGTGGTGAGTAAGTCGCACCCGAAACTGCCGGAGCGTATCGACAGCGTGCTGGTCTGCCCGAACAGCAACTGCATCAGCCATGCTGAGCCGGTGGCATCCAGTTTTGCCGTGAAAAAACGCGCGAATGATATCGCCCTGAAGTGCAAATATTGCGAGAAAGAGTTTGCCCATGCGGTGGTACTGCGCGGTTAATCGCGCGCCAAGGTGAACAAACGGGGTCATCAGGCATGCAACTTAGAGCATGATGGGTATAATGACCCCGACCTTTTTACCGCTGTTCTTCAGGAGATAACATGACCAAAACTATCGCGACGGAAAATGCACCTGCAGCAATCGGCCCTTATGTTCAGGGCGTTGATCTTGGCAGCATGATCATCACCTCCGGTCAGATCCCGGTGGATCCCAAAACCGGAAGCGTACCGGAAGACATTGCAGCCCAGGCGCGCCAGTCGCTGGAAAACGTGCAGGCCATCGTCGAAGCCGCTGGTCTGAAGGTGGGTGATATTGTTAAAACAACGGTATTCGTGAAAGATCTGAATGATTTCGCTACCGTTAACGCCACTTACGAAGCTTTTTTCACCGAGCACAACGCAACTTTCCCGGCGCGCTCCTGCGTAGAAGTGGCCCGTCTGCCGAAAGATGTGAAGATCGAGATCGAAGCCATCGCCGTTCGCCGCTAATCTCTGTCTGAAGGGTAATCCGGGTCGAGGCCTGGATTATCTTTTATCCGAACGCCCCTGTTTTCAGCCCCTAAACCGCTCTCGCCATGGAGGGAGATGAATGGCTCAAGCGCGCTTTACCGAAGAGCAAATTGCCGCCTTTCTCCAGCAGACAAAAAGCGGCACCCCGGAAAAAGAACTGTGCGAGACGCATGGCTTTAGCATGAGCACGCTTCGCCGCTGGCAGGAACGCCATGCCCAGCACATCCGCAGTGAATTAAAAAAGATGGAAACCACGGCATCGTTCGTCTTTCTCGGCTTCCTGGTTGCCTCCGTGATGCTGGCACTGATCTTCTCAAAGGCCGTCGCGATCTGGACGATCCCCCTTTTCCTGTTTTACTGCGTGAGTTACATCTGCCGCTACCGCGCACTGTCTGCAAAACACATTAAAAAAGAGAACACCTTCCTCGCCCGCTCTGGCGTGGGGGCGAGTAATGCGTTTTACCTGTTTTGCTGGACCATCCTGCTTCTGGTTTTCGGCTCACTGGGATATGGGTTGATCCAGCTTGTTTTTAAATAATTAGCCTGAACAGTCAGTAAAGGAATAAACCAATACTTTTCCATTGTTATTTAAAGTCACCACTCCCATTGCAAAGTCATCAATCGTCCAGTTATACAGTTCCATTGGGTTTGTAGTTTGAGATTCAATATATTTAGAGAGACAAACTCGACCTGCAATCCAATTTATTCTGGAGCGATAAACATTCATCTTCAGCACATCAGCATCTTCATTTCGCACTCTTTCCAGTGTGGAAATCATTTCATTGTCGATTCTGAAGCTGACAATATCGTTATACCGCTGGGCTGAACCAATAAAAAAAAGACAAACCATCATAACCAGCAGTAAAAAAATAAGGCTTCCACTGAATTGCCGTAGAAAATAACTCACAGCTTATGCTCCCCATGAGAAAACATAACCCGATGTACCGATAAGGGCTTTATTGTGCTCCAGACATTTAATGGCGCCCCATTTCTCTCTGGCTGTCTGAATGTTACTTTCGTACCCAATAGTCTGGTAACGATATCTGTAAGGCTGAAAGGGGCTGGCAAGGGCGATGCTCATTTCTCTTACCATGACTTTCCCTGATGATTTTTCCAGATAAACGTATAGTCCATGCCTGGAGAGCTCATCTGCGTAATGGAAACGTGATTGATCATTACGGCACCATTGCACGGCCACCAGTTCACTGCTTTCACGTACAAAATCCCAGCAAGCGCAAATCACATAGAGCATATAAAAAAAAGCAGCAACCGTAACGATGCGGACTATCTTCGACAGCAAAAAGGCATACCCACGTTCAGTCATGCCATTTAACCTCGGTCTCAATCGTGCCAAATATGTTGAACTCTCTGGCCAGACACTGTTGATGAAAATCGCCGCGTAATAACAACACGATTGAATTTATATTAATCATGAAAAGACCAATAGCGGTAATAATTATTCTATTACGCTAACACCACTATTTGAGCTGTTCTGATAAGTAGCTTTAAACATTAATTATTTCGGAAAAAATTTAGTCTCTGTACAGCGAGTTATAAAGGGCTTACAGAGAAAGCCTCCTGGCTGCCGTAGCAGCCAGGAGGTGAGATTACTGCCAGCCATACCGGCGGCTGTAGAACCCTTTTACCAGTTGGGTCAGCGTCATATAGCCTGCCAGAATGGCAATCAGCCACGGGAAATAGGCGAGCGGCAGTGCCTGTAGTTGCAGATAGCTCGCCAGCGGTGAGAACGGCAACGCAATACCCACCACAATCACCATTAGCGTCATGACGATCAGCGGCCAGGCGGCGCGGCTCTGGATAAACGGCACGCGACGGGTACGGATCATATGCACAATCAGCGTTTGTGACAGCAACCCAACCACAAACCAGCCGGACTGGAACAGGGTCTGCGCTTCCGGCACGTTCGCCTTAAACACCCACCACATCACGCAGAAGGTAAGGATGTCGAAGATGGAGCTTATCGGGCCGAAGAAGATCATAAAGCGCCCCAGATCCGCCGGGTTCCAGCGCTGCGGTTTCTGGATCTGCTCTTCGTCCACATTATCAAACGGGATCGCCACCTGGGACACATCGTACAGCAGGTTCTGAATCAACAGGTGTAACGGCAGCATCGGCAGGAACGGCAGAAAGGCGCTCGCCACCAGTACGCTAAAGACGTTACCGAAATTTGAACTTGCGGTCATTTTTATGTATTTCAGCATGTTGGCGAAGGTTTTGCGCCCTTCTATTACCCCTTCTTCCAGCACCATCAGGCTTTTTTCCAACAGGATGATATCGGCAGCTTCACGGGCGATATCCACCGCGCCGTCAACGGAAATACCAATGTCCGCTGCTCGCAGCGCCGGCGCATCGTTGATGCCATCACCCATAAAGCCCACAACGTGCCCTTCACGCCGCAGTAGCGTGACAATGCGCTCTTTGTG
>DFPL01000310.1:5246-10808 GCA_002377245.1 Enterobacteriaceae bacterium UBA3516 | reverse complement strand
ACCATACCGAGATCGAAATAGTTGGAGTAGATCATCTCGTCATCGCCATCGCGATGGGTGTCGGTGCGGATCCCCTGTTCCACGCATTTACGCGCACGAATCACCGCTTCCATTTGTGGACTGAGGGTGATGGGCGAGCTACCTGATGGGCCGCCGAGGCATTTTTGCAGCCCGGCGGAGACGGCATCCAGCCCCCAGGCATCGGTTTCCAGCGCGTTGCCGCCGAGCGAGGCGGTCGCATCGGTATAAAACAACACACCGTGACGACGACAAATGTCGCCAAGCTGCTCCAGCGGCTGCAGCAAGGTGGTGGAGGTGTCGCCCTGCACGGTCAGCAACAGGCGCGGTTTCACCTGCTTAATGGCATCTTCAATCCGATCCGGAGTAAAGACTTCGCCCCACGGTACTTCGATGGTGTGAACTTCTGCGCGGCAACGACGGGCAATCTCACACAGCAGATGCCCAAAGCGCCCAAACACCGGCACCAGCACCTTGTCACCCGGACGAATCGCGGAGACCAGCACGGCTTCAATCCCGGCACGGGAAGTGCCATCCACCAGCATAGTCCAGTGGTTTTCAGTGCGGAATACCCCCCGGTAGAGAGACATCACTTCATTCATGTAGCCAGTCATCACCGGATCGTACTGGCCCACCAGTTGGCTCGCCATGGCGCGCAGGACGCGCGGGTCAGCATTAATCGGGCCAGGCCCCATGAGCAGGCGATGCGGTGGGTTGATTTGCAAACAGTGCTGAGAATCAAACATAAGCGCGTCCTTTGGTATACAAAAGCGGGAATGATGAAACAAAAGATTCTTAAGATAATTTTCTGCAACTAATGTGCCACACGCGCAGAGTTCACGCCAGCTCAGGAACCAGTGGAATTCGCTCTTTTTTTGCGCTGTCTACGCGATATCATTTGCGCCATTAGCGACCGCCATCAAGGTGCACAAGCACCATGACGGTGCGCTAGCGCTGCTCCAGTTCATCCAGCTCTGTATACAAAGAGGCTATCTGATGAATACGCTGGCGACCCTCAGTCAGGGCGTTATGTAATAAGGCGTTGGCGAGCAGATTAACCAGGCTCATCGCCCCGCTGTAGCTGTCAAACGCTGAGACGCTGTCGAGAGGCACGCCCAGATGCCAGCGGGCCAGCGTGGTCATGCCTGCGGCCTGTGGCTCACTGATGGCAACCGCTGGCACTCCCTGTTTTTGCAGCGCTTCAAGCACCGGGCGGATCACGCGGGGGCGACGACGAAAGGCGACCACCACCACCAGATCCGCCGGGGTAATATCCACCAGCTCTTCCGCCAGCGTCTGGCCCGGCTGCGGCATCACATAGACCTGTCCACGGCTTTGCATGAGCTGTTGGCGCAGGTGTAGCGCCACCGGCGCGCTGTTTCTTAGGCCCAAAATATAGACCCGTTGCGCCTTGCCCAGGGCCTGTACTATGTCGGCAAACTGTCCGGCATCGAGGGTATTAACCCACTGGGTCAGGTTCGCCATTTCCTGTTTGTAGTGTCGCGCCAGCAGCGTATTGCCCTGTACCGCGTCGCGGTTATCGGTAAGCGGCATTCCGCTCTGGCGCAGGGTGCGTAGCTCGTCGCGCATCTCTTTGAAACGATCATAGCCAAGGCGCTTAAACAGACGGCTGACGGTGGCCTTGGACACCCCGCTCAGACGCGCAAGTTCAGCGCTGTTATAGCTCACCAGATCGTCGAAATGATCCATGATGAACGAAGCAACCCGCTGTTCCTGCGGCGATAATTCGCTGTAGCACTCACGCAAGCGCGTATCTAACTGCTGCATAGCCCCTCCTGCAACTTTTGTTTCACTCTAAGCTGACACAGTGAATCGCTTATCGTCAATCTGGAACAGCTCTTGCTTAACTCTCTGACTGAATCAAAAAAGAGAGCCTGACGATGCAAAGTAATATGGCCCCTTCCGGGATGGCGGTAACGCCCCACCACCTTGCCAGCGAGTCGGCATTGTCGGTGCTGCGTCACGGCGGCAACGCCATTGAAGCGATGGTGGCCGCCGCCTCTACCATCGCGGTGGTTTATCCGCATATGAACGGGATCGGCGGCGACGGATTCTGGCTTATCGTCCCCCCCGAAGGGGAACCGCTGGCAATTGATGCCAGCGGTTCCGCCGGGCAGAAGGCCACGCTGGATTTTTACGCCGGGCACACACACATTCCGCATCGTGGCCCGCTGGCGGCCCTCACCGTACCGGGGACGCTGAGCGGTTGGGATGAAGCACTCACTTATTCCGCTTCCCTCGGCGGCGGATCATTGCCGCTGTCACGCCTGCTGGCGGATGCGATCCGTTACGCCAGTGACGGGATCCCTGTCACCCAATCTCAGGCCAGTGCCACCCAGAGTAAATACCCCGAACTGGTGGATGTTTCCGGCTTCGCCGAGACGTTTTTGGTGGAGGGCAAGGTGCCTCAGGCGGGCAGCCGTTTCTGCCAGCCGCGTCTGGCCCGTACCCTGACCCGCCTTGCGACCGACGGGCTGGACAGTTTTTATCGCGGGGCGCTGGCGGAACAGATCGCCAGCGAGATGCACGAACTGGGTTTACCGCTGACCGCTGCTGATTTGGCTGCCCATCGCGCCCGTCGCCGCGTGCCGCTGCGTCTGGCACATAGCCAGGGCGAGGTCTTCAATATGACGCCGCCGACGCAGGGGCTGGTCTCGCTGGCGATCCTTGGTATCACCGACCACCTGGAGATGGCGCAGGCAACCGAAGTCCAGACCATCCACCGCATCGTGGAGGCCACCAAAAAAGCCTTCGGCCTGCGTGACCGCTACATTACCGATCCTCGCCATGTCACCCTGCCGGTGCAAAGCCTGCTGGAGCAGACCCCACTGGAAGCTCTGGCCGCCAGCATTGATGAATCCCGTGCGGCGCCCTGGGGCAAAGGTAAAGGCCCCGGCGACACCGTCTGGATGGGCGTAGTGGATAAAAACGGGCTGGCGGTATCGTTTATTCAGAGCATTTACCACGAGTTTGGCAGCGGCGTTGTGCTGCCGGAAAGCGGCGTACTGCTGCAAAACCGGGGGGCAGCGTTCAGCCTCGACCCCGATCACCTGCTCACACTGGTGCCGGGCAAACAGCCTTTCCATACGCTGAACCCCGCCGCCGCACGCCTGAAAGATGGCAGTACTATGGTCTACGGCACCATGGGGGGAGACGGTCAACCGCAGACCCAGGCGGCCATATTTACCCGGCATATCCTGCAAAATATGCCTCTGCAGGCGGCAGTATGCGCCCCGCGATGGCTGCTGGGCCGTACCTGGGGCCAGGCTTCCGACAGCCTGAAACTTGAACGCGGTTTTAGCGATGAAACCTGGCAGGCGCTGCTCGACCTCGGGCATGAGGTCGAGTGGCTGCCGGGCCTGAGCGAAGCCACCGGGCATGCAGGCGCGATTGTACGCCACCCTAACGGGATGCTCGAAGGGGCATTCGATCCACGCAGTAACGGCAGCGCCGCCGGTTTTTAAGGAGCAATGATGACGGAGAATACCTTTGACTGGCCGACCTATATCCGGCTGATGGAGCAACTGCTGGCGGTACCGCTGGATGATGCCCGCCGTGCTGAGCTGGAAGTGCAACTGACGCGCATCGCGGCGATGGCGGCACCGCTGATGGCCTTTCCCCTCCCGCACCGTCAGGAAGGCGCAGGAGAGTATCGGCTATGAATCTGTCCATTCGGGAAATTCAGCAAGGCTTACGGGCAAAAACCTTCAGCGCCCGCGAACTGGCGCAACAATCACTGACGCATATTGAGCAGACGAACCCGCTGATTAACGCGTTTACGGGCGTCACCGACGCGCGCATGTTGAACGAAGCGGCAAACATCGACGCCCGTCTGGCTACCGGTGACACACTGCCGCCCCTCGCCGGCGTGCCTTACGCAGTGAAGAATTTGTTTGATGTGGACGGCGTGACGACGCTGGCTGGCGCGAAGCTGTTCAGCACGCAGCCGCCTGCTGAGAAAGATGCCTTTGCCCTGCGCAAGCTGAAGCAGGCCGGTGCGATGCTGGCAGGCACGCTGAATATGGACGCCTATGCCTATGGTTTTACTACTGAAAACAGCTATTACGGAGCAACGCGCAATCCACGCGATCCCTCCCGCGTTGCGGGCGGTTCGTCCGGTGGATCCGCCGCCGCCGTGGCGGCCGGAATGGTCAACTTCTCGCTGGGCACGGACACCAACGGCTCTATTCGCGTCCCCGCCTCGTTGTGTGGAATTTTGGGGCTCAAACCCACCTTCGGGCGCTTGTCCCGTTCCGGCAGCCATCCGTTTGTCGCCAGCCTGGATCACATTGGCCCGCTGGCGCGCGGCGTGGAGGATCTGGCCTGTGTGTATGACGCCCTCCAGGGGCACGATGTAGAAGACCGCTGGCAGTCTGAGCGCGTAACGACCGCGGCTTTGCCCACGCTTAGCGCCAGGGAGCCTTTACGATGTGCGGTGCTGGAAGGCTATTTCACCACCTGGTGTGACGACGATGCACGTCACGCCGTTGCCACGGTGGCGCGGGCGCTGGGGGCGGAGCAGGCGGTAGTGCTACCGGAGGCAGAACTGGCCCGTAGTGCCGCCTTTTTGCTTTCTGCCGCCGAAGGCGGAAACCATTATCTGCCCGCGCTGCGGACCGACTGGCAGGCGTTTGAACTCAACTCTCGTGAGCGTTTACTGGCAGGCGCCATGACGCCCTCCGCCTGGTACACGCAGGCCCAGCGTTTTCGCGCCTGGTTTCGGGATAATACCCTGCCGCTGTTTGAGGGAGTCGATCTGTTGCTGGCCCCCGCTACGCCATGCTGCGCGACGCCGATTGGCGCCCAGACGATGCACATCAACCATATGGATCTGCCGGTCAAAGCCAGCATGGGCATGCTGACGCAGCCTGTTTCGTTTCTCGGACTGCCGGTAGTCACCGTGCCGGTAAGGACGGCGTCGGGATTACCGATTGGCGTACAATTAATAGCCGCGCCCTGGCAAGAGCCACGCTGCTTACAGGCCGCGTGGCGACTGGAGCAGGCCGGTATTCTTTACTCACAGGATGCATGATGAACAGAGAACATATCGACCGCCCGGCGGTGTTGAATGAGGTTACCGCCGCGTTTTACCGCTATGAGCAGGCGCTGATCGGTAATGATGTACAGGTGCTGGATGAGCTGTTCTGGGCCGATTCCCGCACGGTGCGTTATGGCGCAACGGAAAATTTGTACGGCATAGAGGCCATTCGTGCGTTTCGCAATGCGCGTCCGTCTGCCGGGCTGGACAGGCTACTGCGCAATACCACCATCACCACTTACGGCGAAGATATGGCGGTGGCGAGCACCGAGTTTACCCGTGAGAACAGCGAGCGCGTGGGCCGCCAGATGCAGACCTGGGTGAAGTTTCCCTACGGCTGGCGGATTGTGGCCGCACATGTGAGCTTGATGGGTTGAGGTGGATGGTTTGCTCCCTTTCAGGGCTGAGGACTCCTCAGAGATATTACTTTTTGCAGCGATAACATCGTGCCATGAGAATAAAACTGTCACCGCGATGACTGGGTC
>DFPL01000310.1:0-5185 GCA_002377245.1 Enterobacteriaceae bacterium UBA3516 | reverse complement strand
CATGTTTCCCCTCACCCTGGCCCTCTCCCCGGTGGGGCGAGGGAACTGTCCGTGCTCGTATTATTTTATGGGGATCCCTCACCCCAAAGGGAGAGGGTGAAAACTCACTCGGTGGTATACGGGTGCACTTTCATCCAGTGCTCGGCTATCTCCTGACGGCGGCAAATCCATACACCTTCATGCCCCTGCACATAATCAAGAAAACGCTGTAACGCCCTGAATCTTCCGGGTCGCCCCAGCAGCCGACAGTGCATGCCAATCGACATCATCTTCGGCGCGGTCGCCCCCTCTTCATACAACACATCGAAGCTGTCTTTCAGATAGGTATAAAACTGCTCGGCAGTGTTAAACCCTTGCGCGGTGGCAAAGCGCATATCGTTAGCATCGAGGGTATAGGGCACAATCAGATGGGGCTTTTTATCGACTGTCGTCCAGAACGGGAGATCGTCGCCGTAGTAGTCGCTGTCATACAGCAGGCCGCCCTGCTCTACCACCAGCTTGCGGGTATTCGGGCTGTCGCGCCCGGTGTACCAACCTAGCGGTGCTTTGCCAAACAGCGTGGTGAGGCTCTCCAGCGCCTGCTGCATGTGCTGACGCTCGGTCTGAATATCAAGATCCTGGTAGTGGATCCAGCGCCAGCCATGGCTGACCACATCGTAATCTGCCGCTTTGATCGCTGCGACAATCTCGGGGTTACGCGCCAGCGCCATCGCTACGCCAAACACCGTCAGCGGCAAACCACGTTTCTGAAATTCATTATGAATGCGCCAAAAACCCGTGCGCGAGCCATATTCATACAGCGAATCCATCGACATATGGACCGCCGGATAACTGGCGGCGCCGATGATATCAGACAGGAACTGCTCAGAACCTGCGTCACCATGTAACACATGATTCTCACCGCCCTCTTCGAAATTAAGGACAAACTGCACGGCAATGCGCGCACCGCCAGGCCACTGCGCATGGGGAGGATGACCAGCGTACCCCGCCAAATCGCGCGGGTAGTTGGCAGTAAAGTGCCAGACAGGCTTGTCCGTCTCTGAATGCATGCTGATTAGACCTCATTTTGGGGCCGCCTTCAGTTCAGCATTTCGAAGCATCCTGAGAGCGGCTTTTTATTGGGATACGCGAGGTCGCCATATTTGCTGGTGCCAAGTCCCAGCCCGACGAGGGATTCCACCATCTTCACCGCCGCCGTAACGCCGTCAATCACCGGTATGCCCAGCTCCTGCGTCAGTTCCTGCGCCAGGTTCGCCATTCCACCGCAACCGAGCACAATTGCACCGCTATGGTCTTCCCGTTTGGCTTGTATACAACGCTCGCGTACCTTTTGTTGAGCAAGACCCGTGCCATCTTCTAACGCCAGCACCGGTAAATCGATCGCATGCAGCGCCGCGCAGTGGTGTTCAAAACCGTATTGCTGCAATAAATGACGGGCGATGATTACCGTCCGT
Source organism: Enterobacteriaceae bacterium UBA3516 (assembly GCA_002377245.1). GTDB lineage: Bacteria > Pseudomonadota > Gammaproteobacteria > Enterobacterales > Enterobacteriaceae > CBFFRJ01. The sequence goes on along the minus strand of DFPL01000310.1, from coordinate 3,731 downwards.
GGCAGCGTGGTGACAATGGAAAAGCGCGTGGCGACAAGCGTTGCCACGTGCATTGCCGCTTCCGCAATCCCGACCACCGGTCCGCTTGCCAGCTCGCGGGCGGCCAGTAGTCCCGGATCGCCAAAGCAGGCAATGACGTGCCCCTGGGCACCCTGCGCCTGGCCGTACTTGATTTGTTCCAACACGCCAATGGCAGCGACAGCCTCATCGAAGTGCCCTTCTATGGATTCCACGCCCTGGCTCGGGCAGCTCGCCAGAATGGTGGTGCCCGGTGCGGCAACGCTGCGGGCCGCGCTGGCGATGGTGTGGGTCATCTCCGGGCTGGTATTAGGATTGATGACCTGTATACAAATTTCTGTCATGACTGTGTACCTGCTGCGCCGAACAGACGCGTAAAGTCGGGAAGGACCTCGCCCCCGCGCTCAAAACTGAGACTGGAGACAATATGATCGAAGTGATGCGATAGCGCATGGCTGAGTGCCGGGAGATCTTTCTTACGCAGTAATTCAATCAGTTTGTCATGATCGTCGCAGCGGCATCCCTGCTGCCAGGGCGCACCCCAGGCGGCGATCACCAGCGAAGAGCGCTGAGCAAGCGTGGTCACAATGTCGGTCACCACCGCATTACCAGAAATGGCCTGCAACTGGATGTGGAACGCGGCGGAATGGCGGATGGCGGCGGCACCGTCATGCGTCTGATGTGCCTCTTCTTCCTGAGCAATGATTTTTTCCAGGCCCGCCAGATGTGGCGGCTGTAAATGCGCCAGCACCTGCGGCAGGTTGGCGCACTCGATCATTTTGCGGGTAGAGAAGATAGATTTTGATTCATCAATATCAGGTTTTGCGACGAATGCACCACGTCTGGGCGCGATGGTGACCATTTGCACCGTTGCAAGGCGCGTCAGTACCTTGCGAATCCCGGTACGGCTGACGCCGAACACATCCGCCAGCGCCTCTTCCGGTAATTTACTGCCGGGCGGCAGTTGATGTTCAACGATGGCGGTCATCAGTGACTGCCAGATGACATTTTCTTTGTCTTCCAGATCTGCTGGGGTCTGTAGCCCCGTCTGTGGCTTCATTCTGAAATTCCTTTGTTGCGTTTTACTTATCATTTTGTATACGACATTAAAGTATTTTGTATACATAAAATTAAAACCTGGCCTGGTTCATGCAACACATGATGGCAGACATAACGTCACAATCTGTATTCAGAGGAGCAGATTCCATGCCAAACCTTGAACCAAATTATAAAGACAGCTACAGCCCCCGGCTCACCAACGACGACCTGGCTCCTACGCGGGATCAGAACTGGACGTGGTACAACATCTTCTCTTTCTGGATGTCCGATGTTCACAGCATGGGCGGTTACGTGGTGGCTGCGAGCTTCTTCGCCCTCGGCCTCGCCAGTTGGCAGGTGCTGATCTGCCTGCTGTTAGGTATTTGCATAGTGCAGTTGTGCGCCAACCTGGTCGCCAAACCCAGCCAAATGGCAGGCGTACCTTATGCCGTTATCTGCCGCCAGGCCTTTGGCGTATTCGGCGCCAACATTCCGGCGGTCATTCGCGGCCTGATCGCTTTTGCCTGGTACGGTATTCAAACTTACCTGGCAGCGAACGCCCTGATGCTGGTGGCGCTGAAATTCTGGCCATCGTTAGCGCCGATGACCGAAGGGCATTTTCTGGGCCTGTCGCATTTAGGTTGGATTTGCTTTGGGATTATGTGGGTTTTACAGGCGCTGGTGTTCTGGCATGGGATGAGCGCCATTAAGCGCTTTATTGATGTCGCAGGGCCTGCGGTCTACGTGGTGATGCTGGCGCTGGCGGGGTGGATCCTCTCGCAAACCGGCTTTGATGGCATCTCATTTACGCTTGCCAGTAAAGAGCTGACCGCCGGGGAGCAGACCTGGCAGATGATCACCGCGACCGCACTGGTGGTCTCCTACTTCTCCGGCCCGCTGCTGAACTTTGGCGACTTCTCCCGTTACGGTAAAAGCATGCAGGAAATCCGCCGGGGAAACCGCTGGGGCCTGCCGTTTAACTTCCTGTTGTTCTCTATTGTCACCGTGGTGATCGTTTCAGGTACACAGTCGCTGTTCGGCAAGATGATCACCGATCCTATCGAAACCGTCAGCCATGTTGGCAACAGTCTGGCCATGGCGATTGGTCTGCTGACTATGATCATTGCGACTATTGGGATCAACATCGTGGCGAACTTCGTTTCTCCGGCTTTTGACTTCTCTAACTGCTCACCGCAGAAGATCAGCTTCCGCACCGGTGGGATGATTGCCGCAGTGGGTTCCGTGCTGCTGACGCCATGGAATCTGTTCCAGTCACCGGAATTGATCCATTACACCCTGGACGTGCTGGGCTCTTTTATCGGACCGTTGTTCGGTATTCTGCTGGCGGATTTTTACCTGATTAAACGCGGGAAAGTGTTTGTCGACGATCTGTTTAGCGTCTCTCCGACCGGGCGCTACTGGTACAAAAATGGCATTAACTCCAAAGCGGTGGTGGCCCTGATTCCCTCCGTCGCCGTGTGTCTTGTCATTAGCTTTATTCCATCACTGCATGAGGTGGCGAATTTCAGCTGGTTTATCGGGGTGTTCCTCGGCGGCGTGAGCTACCGCTGGATTGCGCGTCACGATCGCGAAGGGGTGAGCGAGGGATTTGCACCACGCCGCGTAACGGCGAAAGAGTAAATGTTAAAAAGCCCGGGCTTGAGTTCGGGCTTTCTTTTATGACCTGACGTGCAGACGAAAAAAAACCGCATCCGTTTTACAACGTTGCGGTTTTTTTACTTATCAGATGTTAAAAACACCCGAATTAAATGTTGGCGGAACGGACGGGACTCGAACCCGCGACCCCCTGCGTGACAGGCAGGTATTCTAACCGACTGAACTACCGCTCCGCGATGTTCCCGTTGGGGAACGAGGCGCATATTACGTATTGTGTTCAGGGCCGTCAACGCTTTTTCTGACGATTTGTATCGTTTGCTGCAAAAACAACCCAACGGACCGTTTTCTCGACAAAAGTGAAGGCGTTACGCGCGCCAGAGGCAGCTTCCCCCCTTCTTTTGCACCAGATCAAGACGCGATTCGTGGTTCAGCAACTCCTCATCACTGGCTAAAACTACCTTTAACTGGCTCGCCTTGCGAACAACACGTTGAATTCCACCAACATCTCCCTGCTGCTGTCCTTCTCTCTCAGTGGAAAAGGACATCAGAGTTTGTCCGCCGGTCATCAGCAGATAGACATCAGCCAGAATCTGGGAATCGAGTAATGCGCCGTGCAGCGTACGTTTACTGTTGTCTATTTCGTAGCGTGAACAGAGTGCATCAAGACTGTTACGCTTGCCAGGGAACATCTTACGGGCGAGTGCAAGGCTGTCCGTGACCTTACAGAAGCTGCTGGTCTTAGGAATATCGCGGTTAAGTTTACTGAATTCATAGTCCAGAAAGCCGATATCAAACGACGCGTTATGAATGACCAGTTCGGCACCACGGATGTAGTCAATAAAGTCATCAGCGATATCACCAAACACCGGTTTATCCAGCAAAAACTCATCGGCAATACCGTGTACGCCAAACGCTTCAGGATCAACCAGGCGGTCGGGTTTGAGGTAGATGTGATAGTTGTTACCGGTCAGTCGACGGTTAATCACCTCGACGGCACCTATCTCAATGATTTTGTGCCCTTCGTAATGGGCGCCGATTTGGTTCATACCGGTGGTTTC
>DFPL01000309.1 GCA_002377245.1 Enterobacteriaceae bacterium UBA3516 | reverse complement strand
AACCGGCCTGCAGGCCGGTTTCTCTTTTAAAGATCCACGCTATTTCACCGCACCGCGCAACTCGGCTTCTGCCGCATCCCCTTTCACTTTACGTGACCAGACAGAGGTCAGGATCGGCACCAGAATGGAGGTCACAATAACCGATGTGGCCACCAATGCGGTCGCGGCCGGTGCCATCGCTTTAAACTCTGGCACCATCTCAGCAATCAGCACCGGCGTTGCGACCGCCGCACCGGCAGAGCTTGAGGCAGCAAGCCCTGCGGTTCCGTCCCCGCCACCGATCAGCTTGTCAGCAATAATCAATGGAATACCGGTTATCACAATCACCGCCAGCCCAAGCAGAATACCGAGCAGGCCGGTCTGGGCGATAACGCTTAAATCAATGGTGTTGCCGAGCGCAAAGGCAAAGAAGGGGATCAGCGTCTGCACCGCGCGGGTAAAAAATTCCCGTAATTCGGGGTCGAGGTTACCCAGCCCAAAGCCAATCAGGAAGGGCAGCACCGCACCGACAAACACATGCGGTTCAAACGAAGCAATTCCCGCCGTGCCGAGGATAACCATTGTCATCAGCGGACCCGATTCGAGAGACATCAGCACAAACGCCCCGGCCTCTTCTTTGGTGCCGTACTGCTGCATGATAGAGGCATACAGCCCGCCGTTGGTCATGTCCATCGAGGCCACCAGCGCCAGCGTCGACAGCCCGGCAAAGAAGCCCGCCTCCACACCGTGAGCGGGAATCAAACGTGAGGTCACCGCTGCAACCACCCAGGCCACGGCGATTTTCGTCACCACCAGGGTACCGGACTTGCGCAGTACCGTACCCGTCGCGCTGAGCTTAATGGAGGCGCCCATGCAGAAAAACCACACCGCCAGAATGGGCACGGTACCGGTAATCATGCCATTGGTGAAGGAACCAAAATACTTCCCGGCACCCGGTGAGAAGGTATGGCACAGCGCCCCCAGAAACAGAGGAACCAGCATCATCCCACCCGGGATTTTTTCAATTGCACGTTTGATTTGCATATCGCCACCTGTAATACATCAGTGATTTTTTGTGCGCCATCTCGCCCATTTTCAGGAGCGTTTCCAGCGCTGATAGCGAAATGCTAGAACGTCGTCACACTCAGAAAAGTGATCTCACATGCAAAATCAAAACTATATTTCATTTTTATCAGATCAGCGTTTCTTTACATCTTGACGCTGAGTTGCAGCCATAAAAAAGCCCCCACTGACAGCATCAGTGAGGGCTGAAATCTCCCGCGTTACCACGGGAAATTTAACGAAACATTACTTCTTAGCAGCGAAACGTGCTGCTGCTTCGTCCCAGTTCACCACGTTCCAGAACTCTTTGATGTAGTCCGGGCGGCGGTTCTGGAATTTCAGGTAGTAAGCGTGTTCCCACACGTCCAGGCCCACGATCGGGAAGCCAGACGCGCCAGAAATCGCTTCACCCATCAGCGGGGAATCCTGGTTAGCGGTAGAAACCACAGCCAGTTTGTCGCCTTTCAGCACCAGCCACGCCCAGCCAGAACCGAAGCGGGTTGCTGCTGCTTTTTCAAATTCAGCTTTGAAGTTATCAACGGAACCGAAGTCACGCTCGATAGCGGCTTTCAGGTCGCCCTGCAGGGTGGTGTCTTTTTTCAGGCCTTTCCAGAACAGGCTGTGGTTAGCGTGACCGCCCGCGTTGTTACGCAGAACGGTTTTTTTGTCAGCCGGCAGTTGATCCAGTTTGGTGATCAGCTCTTCCGCAGACAGGTTAGCGAATTCTGGCAGGCTTTCCAGCGCCGCATTGGCGTTGTTAACGTAGGTCTGGTGGTGTTTAGTGTGATGGATTTCCATCGTCTGCTTGTCGAAATGAGGCTCAAGTGCATCGTAGGCGTACGGCAGGGATGGCAGTGTATAGCTCATACTAATCTCCATTATTGTCGGGCGGCGGGTATGTTAACGCCGCGTAAGCAGTTGGTTCATTATAGTTAGTTAAATGCTATTGAAAATGTTTATCAATGCCGTAGTTTTATTATGGTTATAACATTCTGTTATGTAAACAAGTCTATGCGGCATAAGGAAATGTCGGGTGGCAAGGATTCTATGCCGCTTCGTTATGGCGCTGCCGCCACTGACTGGGCGTCATACCGGTTTCACGGGTAAAAACCACCGAAAAGTAATTGCTGTCTTCAAAGCCACAACGGGTAGACACCTCACCTATCATCAACTCCGTATGTTGCAACAGGTACTGCGCGTGGCAAATCCGCAGCTGGCGCAGGTAGTGGTTGATGGTCATCCCGGTCTGGGTGCGAAATTGCTGACGTAGCGCGCGCTCGCTGCACCGCTCCTGTTCACAAAACTGCTCCAGCAGGAAGCTGCGATTGAGACTGCCTGAAAGCGCAGTGATAAGTTTATCCAGCAGCGGTTCGCTGTTAGCGGCGGCGAGGTTATCAGCGGCAAAGCGATGGCGTTTAAGGGTCATGACCAGCTGAGCGAATAAGGCTTCCGCCATGGCGTTCGCCAGCGGATCATTTTTGCTACTTTCCTGTTCGAGCTGCGTGATCACCTGCCGCGCCTGGGTCATTCCGGTGCTGCCAATCCGCCAGTGCGGGGTCCACTGTTCATCACTCAGGCCGGGAATATGCGCGGCCCAGTCAAGATTGAGCGACAAGCGGTCGGGGCAGTAGATGATATTTTGCAGGACCAGATCGTTGACCGAGGCATAGGAGTGTTTGTCCTGCGCGCGGATGTAAAACAGATCGCCACGGGTGATACGATAGGGCCGGTCGTTGAGCACATGCAAGCCGTTGCCACGCCAGACCAGCACCAGCTCATAAAACTCATGCGTATGCTCGGCAAACACATTTTGCGGATAGCGATCCGCCACGGCAACGGTCTGCCCGGGCCGGGGGAAAAAATCGGCGCTACGAAGAATTAACTGGCTTGCCACGACGTCACCTCAGCCTTAAACAACCGATAAGTATTAGCTGATTTGCGACGAAAAATCGGTGACAGCCTTCTCGTTACCGTCATTGCAACTGCACATCACGCCCCTGACGAATATCGCGCGGCGACCAGTTGAATTCGCGGCGAAAAAGGGTCGAAAAGTGGTTACTGTCGCCGAAACCGCAGCGATAAGCGATATCCGTAATGCTATCGTCGCCGTGACGTAACATATGGCGTGCCTTGATGAGTCGCAGCCGGTTGAGGTAGCGCTGCGGGGTCAGCCCGGTATAGCTTTTAAGTTGACGATGCAGAGTCCGGAGCGACAGCGCGTGGCGATCGGCCAGCGACTCCCAGCACACCTCTTCGGCAAAATGGTCCTCAAGCCAGGACATTAACTGATTAAGCCGCGCATCATTACTGAACGCCCCCTCCTCCAGACTGCTTTTACGCAGCAGCACCAGCAACTGCATAAAGAGAATTTCGCGGTTGGCGGTAGTCGGCATATCCAGCGCCTCACCCAGGGTTTCCATCTGACCAATAATCTGCCGCACCTGCTGCAGGACACACTGATTAACACGCCAGTGGGAGGGGTAATGCCCATCCTGCTCCTGCGGCAAGAGTTCGTTTAACCCGGCGAGGAACGTAAACGCATCCGGTGAGCGATAGAGCACATTGGTCAGGCAAAGGTTGTC
>DFPL01000308.1 GCA_002377245.1 Enterobacteriaceae bacterium UBA3516 | reverse complement strand
TGGTTCTCACTGAACACTTCTGCGTGGTTCATATACGCCACGCCCCCGGTGATGGTCGCGATATCCAGATGGGTGTTTTTTGCCAGTTCACGCGCGTGGTCGGCAACCTGCATCGCCAGCTCACGGGTTGGCGTCAGGATCAAAATACGTGGCGGGCCAGATTTCTTACGGGGGAAATCCAGCAGGTGCTGCAACGCTGGCAGCAGATATGCCGCCGTTTTACCCGTACCTGTCGGCGCGGAGCCGAGCACATCACGCCCCTCAAGCGCAGGCGGAATAGCGGCAGCCTGGATGGCGGTCGGGCGTGTGAAGCCTTTTTCCTGGAGTGCTTCCAGAAGGCTTTCGTCAAGTTCAAGTTCGGAAAAAGTCGTTACAGTCATTATCTACCTCTGTGTGGGGCGCCGATTATAGACGTTACGGCTGCAATCTTCATCTGTTTGTCTGCTTATTCCTTTTCCAGCGCTTCGCTTTACCCTATGCTACGTCTGTTTCCGTATTGAGGTTGTAAAGATGCCCCAGCCAAAGGCTCACTTGCGCCGTGATGGCTTCACGTTTAAACAGTTCTTCGTTGCACACGATCGTTGCGCCATGAAAGTGGGTACCGATGGTATCTTACTCGGTGCATGGTCGCCCGTCTCTCGTGCAAAGCGTATTCTTGATATCGGTGCCGGAAGTGGGCTGATTTCATTAATGCTTGCCCAGCGCACTGGGGAAAATGTCCTCATTGATGCTATCGAACTGGATGAGGAGGCGGCGTCGCAGGCGAAAGACAATGCACTGGCCTCGCCCTGGGCATCGCGAATGAATGTGCATCAGGCCAATATTGTTGAATGGGGAACGGCGCAAACGCTGCGTTACGACCTTATTGTCAGCAACCCGCCTTACTTTACTCAGGGCGTAGAGTGCTCAACACCCCAGCGAGAACAAGCGCGCTATACCACGACCTTAGATCATCCGGCACTTCTTGAGTGCGCAGCGACGCTGATTACGGAAGACGGTTTTTTCTGTGTGATTTTACCGGTGGATGTCAGTGACGCCTTTGCTGCAAAAGCGCAGGAAATGGGCTGGCATGTTCGTTTACGCACCGATGTGACCGAATATGACGTTCGCCTGCCGCACCGCGTTATGTTGGCATTTTCCCCGGCGCCCGGTGAGTGCTTTACCGACAGGCTGGTGATTCGCGGTGCAGATCAGCGTTACTCTGACAGCTACACCGCGTTAACACAGGCCTTCTATTTATTTATGTAACCCGCCGGGGCCAGTACCGTTGGCCCGGACTCGGGCAACAGAGCCGGGTAGTCCAGTGTATAGTGCAACCCACGGCTCTCTTTACGCTCCATTGCGCAGCGTACGATCAGTTCCGCTACCTGCACCAGGTTGCGTAATTCCAGTAAATTATTTGAAACGCGGAAATTGGCGTAATACTCATCGATTTCCTGTTGCAGTAGCGTGATGCGCCGCAGGGCGCGCTCCAGCCTTTTTGTCGTGCGCACGATCCCAACATAATCCCACATGAACAGTCGAAGCTCATGCCAGTTGTGCTGAATAATGACCCGCTCGTCTGCATCATCGACGCGACTTTCGTCCCAGGCCGGTAAGGGATTAATCCCCTGAATCTGCGGGATGCGTTGGGCAATATCCTCTGCTGCGGACCAGCCGTAGACGAGACATTCCAACAGGGAGTTAGACGCCATACGGTTGGCGCCGTGTAGCCCGGTGTAACTGACTTCGCCGATGGCATAGAGGCCATCGACATCCGCACGGCCATGTTCATCAACCATCACCCCGCCACAGGTGTAGTGCGCTGCCGGTACTATGGGTACCTGGTCTTTGGTTAAATCGATACCCAGACCTAATAACTTCTCGTAAATCATTGGAAAATGCTGGCGTACAAACGCTGCTGGTTTATGACTGATATCGAGATACATGCAATCTGCGCCGAGACGTTTCATCTCATGATCGATGGCGCGGGCCACGATATCTCGCGGGGCCAGCTCGCCACGTTCATCAAAATCGGGCATAAAACGGGTCCCATCGGGGCGCTTGAGATGCGCACCTTCACCGCGCAGTGCCTCAGTCAGCAAGAAATTTCGCGCCTGTGGATGGAATAACGCCGTTGGGTGAAATTGGTTAAATTCGAGATTGGCAACCCGGCAGCCTGCACGCCATGCCATCGCAATCCCGTCACCAGAGGCGATATCCGGGTTGGTGGTGTACTGATACACTTTTGAGGCACCACCGGTAGCCAGTACCACGGCTTTGGCGTGGCAGGTCTCCACTCTCTCTTTATTCCGATTCCATACCCATGCGCCGACAATACGTCGGGTACCAGGCAGGCCAATCTTGTCGGACACAATTAAATCGACGGCATTGCTGCGTTCAAAAATATGAATATTGGGATGGTTCAGGGCCTTACTAACCAGCGTATTTTCCACCTCTTTTCCGGTGGCATCGGCGCTGTGAAGTATACGGCGATGGCTGTGACCGCCTTCACGGGTCAGGTGATAACGCTCACCGCCATTGGCATCAGTCTGAGTATCAAACAGCACGCCCTGACTGATGAGCCACTGAACGCACTGGCGCGCGTTGCGGGCGACAAATTCAGCAGCCGCGCGTTCTACAATACCAGCCCCGGCAATCAGCGTGTCTTCAACGTGGGATTCAATGCTGTCGGTCTCATCGAAAACCGCAGCGATTCCGCCTTGCGCATAGAAGGTTGAGCCTTCGCTCACAGGGCCTTTGCTTAACACAATAACCTTGTGCTGCTCAGCAAGACGCAAAGCAACGGACAGGCCAGCAGCGCCGCTGCCAATAACCAGCACATCGCAGGATAGTTCTGAGGATGTTTTCATAGTTCGTGTTTAATTTACTAAACAATGTAACGGCAGCATAGCACTATCATAGAGCTTAACGTACGTTTTTTTTACAGCTTGTACTAAAGACTAAACATTCAGAGGGTGGAAAGCATAAAGATGATGCCGTTGACGCAAAATTAAGTGAAATTGATTAGGTGATGAAAAAAAGGCGGTATTGCGTTACTCTCTGGCGGTCCTGGGTTCTTTTATCAGCATAAATACAGAGTTCGGCGTTGGTAGACTTATAATGAGTCATAATGAAAAGTCTGCAGAACGAAAGAAAAACAAAGGCGTAACGGAACTTTTAAACGTACCTACCCTCTAATTGGCTGCTTGCTCATGTTGCAGTGATGGAGTGGCGTTTCTTTTACGCGTGGAATTGGTTTTGGGGAGACTTTACCTCGGATGAGCGAGCAGTTAACGGACCAGGTCCTGGTTGAACGGGTCCAGAAGGGAGATCAGAAAGCTTTTAACCTACTGGTGGTGCGCTACCAGCATAAAGTAGCGAGTCTGGTTTCCCGCTATGTACCTTCAGGCGATGTGCCTGATGTAGTACAAGAGTCATTTATTAAAGCCTATCGTGCGCTGGATTCTTTCCGGGGAGATAGTGCTTTTTATACCTGGCTGTACCGTATCGCTGTGAATACAGCAAAAAATTATCTGGTTGCTCAGGGACGCAGACCACCCTCCAGTGATGTGGACGCTATCGAAGCAGAAAACTTCGAAAGTGGGGGGGCACTGAAAGAAATTTCGAACCCTGAGAACTTAATGTTGTCAGAGGAACTGAGACAAATAGTTTTCCGTACCATTGAGTCGCTCCCGGAAGATTTACGCATGGCAATTACGTTGCGGGAGTTGGATGGCCTAAGCTATGAAGAGATAGCGGTCATCATGGATTGCCCGGTGGGTACCGTACGTTCACGTATTTTCCGTGCTCGGGAAGCTATTGATAATAAAGTTCAACCGCTTATCAGGCGTTGACGATAGCGGGATACTGGAAAAGGTATTAGGCATGCAGAAAGAACAACTTTCCGCTTTAATGGACGGTGAAACGCTGGATAGTGAGTTGCTCGTAGAGCTGTCTCGCTCTCCGGAAATGCAGAAAACCTGGGAGAATTATCACCTTATCCGTGACACCCTGCGTGGCGACACTGCGGATGTTCTCCACTTCGATATCTCAGCCCGGGTGATGGCCGCGATCGAAAACGAGCCGGTTAACCAGGCCACGCCACTCATTCCCGAAGCGCAACCTGCGCCCCAGGAATGGCAAAAAATGCCATTTTGGGCAAAAGTGCGCCCATGGGCGGCACAGCTTACACAAATGGGCGTGGCGGCATGTGTATCACTCGCTGTAATTGTGGGTGTGCAGCATTACAATGGTCAAACCGAATCTGCCCAGCCTGAAGCACCGGTGTTTAATACGATGCCAATGATGGGTAAAGCGAGCCCGGTAAGTCTGGGTGTTCCGGCTGATGCCACCGCCGATGTCGGCCAGCAGCAGCAGGTTCAGGAACAGCGTCGTCGCATTAATGCGATGCTGCAGGATTATGAATTGCAGCGCCGCCTGCACTCCGAACAGCTTAAGTTTGAGCAAGCACAAACGCAGCAAGCCGCTGTGCAAGTGCCAGGAAATCAAACATTAGGAACTCAATCGCAGTAATGAAGCAACTTTGGTGTGCTATGTCCTTTGTGGCAGCAGGCCTGTTCTTCTCCAGCAACGCCTCGGCAGATAACTCGTCCGGGGCGTTGTTGCAGCAAATGAACGTGGCTAGCCAGTCACTCAATTATGAGCTGTCCTTTATTAGCATCAGCAAGCAAGGGGTAGAGTCGTTACGCTACCGCCATGCTCGTGTTGACAATCAATTGCTCGCGCAGCTGTTGCAAATGGATGGTCCTCGTCGGGAAGTGGTTCAGCGTGGCAATGAAATCAGCTATTTTGAGCCCGGTCTTGAGCCTTTCACATTGAATGGCGACTACATTGTCGATTCCCTGCCTTCACTGGTTTATACCGATTTCAAACGTCTGGCCCCTTACTATGATTTCATCTCTGTAGGGCGCACGCGCATCGCGGATCGTTTGTGTGAAGTGATTCGCGTCGTGGCGCGGGATGGAACACGTTACAGCTACATCGTCTGGATGGATGCAGAGACGCGCTTACCTATGCGCGTTGATCTCCTTGACCGTGATGGCGAGACGCTGGAGCAGTTCCGCGTGATTGCTTACAACGTGAACGCGCAGGTGGCGAATAACATGCAAACCCTCGCGAAAGCCAATTTGCCGCCTCTGCTTTCGGTGCCGACAGGTGACAAAGTGACCTTTAACTGGGCACCTTCCTGGGTTCCGCAAGGGTTTGTAGAAATCTCAAGCAGTCGTCGTCAACTGCCAACCGTTGATATGCCGGTAGAGTCACGTCTTTACTCTGATGGGCTATTCAGTTTCTCCGTGAACATCAATCGTGCAAACCAAAACAGCACCGATCAGATGTTACGCACCGGCCGCCGTACGGTTAGCACCACCGTCCGGGATAGCAATGAAATCACTATAGTGGGTGAATTACCCCCGCAAACGGCTAAACGCATTGCCGATAGCGTTAAGTACAAGGCGGCACAATGATCAAAGAATGGGCAACCGTCGTTTCCTGGCATAACGGTGAAGCGCTGGTGGAGTGCGATGTAAAGACCTCCTGCAAAAGCTGCTCTTCCCGTTCAGGTTGTGGAACACGCATTCTGAATAAGCTTGGGCCGCAGATGATCCACACCATTGCCGTGCCCTGCGATCAGCCGTTAGTTAAAGGGCAGAAGGTCGAATTGGGCATTGGCGAAGGGAGTCTGCTGGGATCTGCGTTGCTGGTCTACATGTCTCCACTGGTTGGCTTATTCCTGATGGCGGCCCTGTTCCAGACCTTGTTTGGCCAGGATCTGGCCACCCTCTGCGGTGCCATCCTCGGTGGTGTAGGGGGCTTCCTGTTAGCGCGCAGTTTTTCACAAAAACTGGCGACCCGTAACGACTGGCAGCCTGTCATTATCAGTGTGGGTCTTCCGCCCGATATGGTGCGTTTCGACGATCCTTCTGTCGAAAACAGTCAGTAATTCCCCCGTCTTGATCGGGGAAGTGCGAAGGCGAATTTGTTAACCGTTTGAGCATTTCCCCGCATTGTCGTTGTAGTGTAGAATGCGGCGTTTCAGACTTTTGACGTCAGGCGCAGAACCGCGGCCTCTTAGTAATTCGTAAGGCAAAAAATCTCCCTATATGAAGAATATACGTAACTTTTCGATCATTGCGCACATCGACCACGGTAAATCGACGCTGTCTGACCGCATTATCCAAATTTGTGGCGGCTTGTCCGACCGCGAAATGGCAGCGCAGGTTCTTGATTCCATGGATCTTGAGCGTGAACGCGGTATTACCATCAAAGCACAAAGCGTTACGCTGGATTTCAAAGCATCCGATGGCGAGACCTATCAACTGAATTTTATCGATACCCCTGGTCACGTTGACTTCTCCTACGAGGTATCCCGTTCATTGGCCGCCTGTGAAGGGGCGTTGCTGGTGGTGGACGCAGGGCAGGGCGTAGAAGCGCAGACGCTGGCCAACTGCTATACGGCGATGGAAATGGATCTCGAAGTGGTGCCGGTCCTGAACAAAATTGACCTGCCTGCTGCCGATCCAGAGCGTGTTGCCGAAGAAATCGAAGACATTGTGGGTATTGATGCCACCGACGCCGTTCGCTGCTCCGCGAAAACCGGCGTGGGCGTGGTTGATGTCCTTGAGCGTCTGGTACGCGATATTCCAGCGCCGGAAGGTGACCCGGAAGCGCCGCTGCAGGCGCTGATTATTGACTCCTGGTTCGATAACTACCTGGGCGTTGTCTCGTTGATCCGTGTGAAAAACGGCACCCTGCGTAAAGGCGATAAGGTCAAAGTGATGAGCACCGGTCAGGTTTATAACGCCGACCGTTTAGGGATCTTTACGCCGAAGCAGCTCGACCGTACCGAACTGAAATGCGGTGAAGTGGGCTGGTTGGTCTGTGCAATTAAAGACATTCTCGGCGCGCCAGTAGGGGATACCCTGACATTGTCGCGTAATGCCGCTGACAAAGCGCTGCCGGGCTTTAAAAAGGTGAAACCGCAGGTTTATGCGGGCCTGTTCCCGGTCAGTTCTGATGATTATGAGAACTTCCGCGACGCGCTTGGCAAGCTGAGCCTGAACGATGCGTCTTTGTTCTATGAACCAGAAAGTTCTACAGCGCTGGGCTTTGGTTTCCGCTGCGGCTTCCTCGGCCTGCTGCACATGGAGATCATTCAGGAGCGTCTGGAACGTGAATACGATCTGGATCTGATCACCACCGCGCCGACGGTGGTTTACGAAGTCGAAACCACGTCGAAAGAAGTTATCTACGTCGACAGCCCGTCTAAGCTGCCGCCGCTGAACAACATTCATGAGCTGCGTGAGCCGATTGCTGAATGTCATATGCTGCTGCCGCAGGAGTTTTTAGGCAACGTTATCACCCTCTGTATCGAAAAACGTGGCGTGCAGACCAACATGGTTTACCACGGCAACCAGGTCGCATTGACCTACGAAATTCCGATGGCAGAAGTGGTACTCGACTTCTTCGACCGTCTGAAGTCCACTTCTCGTGGCTACGCGTCACTGGACTACAACTTCAAACGCTTCCAGGCCTCTAACATGGTGCGTGTTGATGTATTGATCAACAGCGAACGTGTTGATGCGCTGGCGCTGATTACCCATAACGATAACGCGCCGTATCGTGGTCGTGAACTGGTTGAGAAGATGAAAGAGCTGATTCCTCGTCAGCAGTTTGATATCGCGATTCAGGCGGCTATCGGCAACCACATCATCGCCCGTGCTACGGTTAAACAGTTACGTAAAAACGTTCTGGCAAAATGCTATGGCGGTGACGTCAGCCGTAAGAAAAAGCTGTTGCAGAAGCAGAAAGAAGGTAAGAAGCGTATGAAGCAGGTCGGTAACGTCGAGCTGCCGCAGGAAGCGTTCCTTGCCATTCTGCACGTTGGGAAAGACGGCAAATAACCTCTAAGGAGTTGGCATGGCGAATACGTTTGCCCTGATCCTGGTGATTGCGACCCTGGTAACAGGGTTGTTATGGTGCCTGGATAAATTTATTTTTGCACCCAAACGTCGTGAGAAACAGGCTGCAGCACAGTTGGCGACGAACGATGCACTTGATAAAAAGACGCTGAAAAAAGTTGGCCCGAAACCGGGCTGGCTGGAAACAGGCGCATCGGTATTCCCGGTGCTGGCTATTGTGTTGGTGGTGCGCTCGTTTATTTATGAGCCTTTTCAGATCCCGTCAGGTTCGATGATGCCAACGCTGCTTATTGGCGATTTCATCCTGGTGGAAAAGTTTGCCTACGGCATTAAAGATCCGATTTACCAGAAGACGTTGATCGAAACCGGTCATCCGAAACGGGGTGAAATTGCGGTCTTTAAATACCCTGACGATCCGCGTCTGGATTATATCAAGCGTGTGGTCGGTGTTCCGGGTGATAAAGTCAGCTACGATCCGGTGACCAAACAGGTCACAGTTCAACCCAATTGCAGTTCTGGCCAGGCATGTGCTAATGCACTGCCTATCACCTACAGCAATGTTGAGCCTAGCGATTTCGTGCAAACATTTGGTCGTCGTGACGGTGGTGAGGCCAACAGTGGCTTCTTCCAGTTACCCAAAAGCGAAACCCGTGATGATGGCGTTCGATTGACTGAACGTAAAGAGACGCTGGGCGATGTGACGCACCGTATTCTGACCGTGCCAATTGCGCAGGATCAACTGGGCATTTACTTTAAGCAACAAGGTCAGCAACTGGCGACCTGGATTGTTCCGCCGGGCCATTATTTCATGATGGGCGATAACCGCGACAACAGCGCCGACAGCCGTTACTGGGGGTTTGTGCCGGAAGCGAATCTGGTGGGTCGGGCAACGGCTATCTGGATGAGTTTCGAGAAGCAGGAAGGTGAATGGCCAACAGGTGTGCGCTTAAGTCGCATCGGCGGTATTCATTAATTTTATTTGGGGCGTAGTGATTCCTCTGCGCCCCAAATTATTTCCGTTATAAATCCTCCAGGCTAACGACATACCTTGTCGTTACGTATAGAATATTCCCCCGACGTTTAAGGCTGGCTCCCACGGGTGCCACAGCACACGAAACCGCGTTGGTTATTACAGGTCGGTTTCGTGTGCTGCATTGTTGACGCATTCATTTATTGGTATCGCATGAACCCCATCGTAATAAATCGGCTTCAGCGGAAGCTGGGCTACACTTTTCTACATCAGGAGTTGTTGCAGCAGGCATTAACCCATCGCAGTGCCAGCAGCAAGCACAACGAGCGCCTGGAATTTTTAGGTGACTCCATTTTAAGCTTTGTGATTGCCAATGCGCTTTATCATCGTTTCCCTCGGGTAGACGAAGGTGATATGAGCCGTATGCGTGCAACGCTGGTCCGCGGGAATACGCTGGCAGAAATTGCCCGCGAATTTGAGCTGGGCGAATGCCTGCGGTTAGGGCCAGGCGAACTGAAAAGCGGTGGTTTCCGCCGTGAATCAATTCTGGCCGATACGGTTGAAGCTTTGATTGGTGGTGTTTTTCTGGATAGCGACATCCAGACCGTCGAACGTTTGATCCTCAACTGGTATCAGACGCGTCTGGATGAAATCAGTCCGGGCGATAAACAAAAAGATCCGAAAACGCGTTTGCAGGAGTTTCTGCAGGGTCGCCACTTACCGCTGCCATCTTATCTGGTGGTGCAGGTACGTGGTGAAGCGCACGATCAGGAATTTACTATCCACTGCCAGGTCAGTGGCCTGAAAGAGCCGGTGGTTGGCACAGGGTCGAGCCGCCGTAAGGCTGAGCAGGCTGCCGCCGAACAGGCACTGAAAAATCTGGAGCTGGAATGAGTACTGAAAAAAAAACCTGGTGCGGCTTTATCGCTATCGTAGGCCGTCCCAACGTTGGCAAATCGACGCTGCTGAACAATTTGCTCGGGCAGAAAGTCTCTATCACGTCACGTAAAGCGCAGACCACGCGTCACCGTATCGTAGGTATCCATACTGAAGGGGCGTATCAGGCCATCTATGTGGACACCCCCGGTCTGCACATGGAAGAAAAACGCGCGATTAACCGTCTGATGAACAAGGCGGCGAGCAGCTCTATCGGCGACGTTGAGCTGGTCATTTTCGTGGTGGAAGGTACACGCTGGACGCCGGACGACGAAATGGTGTTGAACAAGCTGCGTGACGGTAAAGCACCGGTCATTCTGGCGATCAACAAAGTGGACAACGTGCAGGAAAAAGCGGATCTCCTGCCGCACCTGCAGTTCCTCGGCAGCCAGATGAACTTCCTCGACATTGTGCCGATTTCTGCGGAGACCGGTTTTAACGTTGATACCGTCGCGAGCATCGTGCGTAAACATCTGCCGGAAGCCATTCATCACTTCCCGGAAGACTACATCACCGACCGTTCACAACGCTTTATGGCATCAGAGATCATTCGTGAAAAACTGATGCGTTTCCTGGGCGCTGAACTGCCGTATTCCGTTACCGTTGAAATCGAGCGTTTTGTCTCTAATGAACGTGGTGGTTACGACATCAACGGTCTGATCCTTGTGGAACGTGAAGGGCAGAAGAAGATGGTGATTGGCAACAAAGGGGCCAAGATTAAAACCATCGGTATCGAAGCGCGCAAAGATATGCAAGAGATGTTCGAAGCGCCGGTACACCTTGAGCTGTGGGTCAAAGTGAAATCCGGCTGGGCCGATGATGAACGTGCGCTTCGTAGTCTCGGTTACGTCGACGATCTCTAATACTCGGCGTCTTTCAAGCCGCAGATACGTTGGCTACGCTTGTTCGCCCTGGTCACATAGTCATCTATGCTCCCGGGAGCTCGCAAGCTTGCCACCTTACTGTAACTCGAAAGCTCTTGAGTATAAGCATTAATGGAAGGCTGGCAGCGCGCTTTCGTCCTGCATAGTCGTCCCTGGAGCGAAACCAGCCTGATGCTGGACGTTTTCACGGAAGAGTCAGGCCGTGTGCGTCTTGTGGCAAAAGGCGCACGCTCCAAACGCTCTAACCTTAAAGGTGCATTACAGCCCTTTACCCCCTTGCTGGTGCGCTTCGGTGGCCGTGGCGATGTTAAAACGCTGCGTAGCGCTGAAGCCGTTTCGCTGGCGCTACCTCTCAGCGGTATCACGCTTTATAGCGGCCTGTATGTTAACGAGCTGATCGCTCGCGTGCTGGAACAGGAAACCCGTTTTTCCGAACTCTTTTTCGATTACCTTCACTGCATCCAGGCGCTGGCTGGCGCAACAGGCTCACCTGAACCCGCACTGCGCCGTTTTGAGCTGGCGCTGCTCGGGCATCTGGGGTACGGCGTTGACTTCCTGCATTGTGCCGGGAGTGGCGAGGCGGTGGAGGACACCATGACCTACCGCTACCGCGAAGAAAAAGGGTTTATCGCCAGCGTGGTGATAGATAACACCACCTTTACCGGTCGGCATCTGCGCGCGCTGGCGGAACGTGAATTTCCTGATGGCGATACCCTCAGGGCGGCGAAACGCTTTACCCGCATAGCGCTAAAGCCGTATCTTGGGGGCAAACCGCTGAAGAGTCGGGAATTGTTCCGGCAGTTTGTGCCGAAGCGAGCAACCAAAACGAATGATGAAGAATGAGGATTGTCATGTCTGAATTACTGTTAGGCGTCAATATCGACCACATTGCTACCCTTCGTAACGCGCGTGGTACGGCTTATCCTGATCCGGTGCAGGCGGCATTTATTGCTGAGCAGGCGGGAGCTGATGGCATTACGGTGCACCTGCGTGAAGATCGCCGCCATATCACCGACCGCGATGTTCGTGTGCTGCGTCAGACGCTGGACACCCGTATGAATCTCGAAATGGCGGTAACCGAAGAGATGCTGGCGATTGCCGTCGAAACGCAGCCGCATTTCTGCTGCCTGGTACCGGAAAAGCGCCAGGAAGTCACCACCGAAGGTGGACTTGATGTGGCAGGGCAGCTCGACAAAATGCGTGATGCCTGTAAACGCCTGGCAGACGCGGGCATTCTGGTCTCGTTGTTTATCGATGCGGATTTTGCACAAATCAAAGCGGCAGCCGAC
This sequence comes from Enterobacteriaceae bacterium UBA3516, assembly GCA_002377245.1. GTDB lineage: Bacteria > Pseudomonadota > Gammaproteobacteria > Enterobacterales > Enterobacteriaceae > CBFFRJ01. The sequence continues at coordinate 8,339 of DFPL01000308.1, read as the reverse complement.
GTCGGCGCACCCTATATCGAAATTCATACCGGTTGCTATGCAGAGGCTAAAAATGAAGTCGAGCAGGCGAAAGAACTCGATCGCATCGCCAAAGCGGCAACCTATGCAGCAGGGCTGGGGCTGAAAGTGAACGCAGGTCACGGGCTGACCTATCACAACGTGCAGGCGGTTGCGCGTCTGCCGGAAATGCATGAACTCAATATCGGTCACGCTATCATCGGCCGTGCGGTCATGAGCGGCCTGAAAGAAGCGGTGGCCGAAATGAAACGCCTGATGGTGGAAGCACGTCGGTAATGGCGATTCTGGGGCTGGGAACCGATATCGTTGAGATTGCGCGCATTGAAGCGGTGATCGCCCGCAGTGGCGATCGGCTGGCAAAACGTGTGCTCAGCGACAACGAGTGGGCTATCTGGGAAACGCACCAGCAGCCGGTGCGTTTTCTTGCTAAACGCTTTGCGGTGAAAGAAGCGGCTGCCAAAGCTTTTGGCACCGGCATTCGTAACGGGCTCGCCTTTAATCAGTTTGAAGTTTATAACGATGAGTTGGGTAAGCCCTGCTTACGCTTATGGGGCGAGGCGTTGTTACTTGCCGAAAAACTGGGCGTGGCATCGATGCATGTCACGCTGGCGGATGAAAGACGCTATGCCTGCGCGACGGTGATTCTCGAAAGTTAGATTTTATCGGCGTGATGCATCAGGACAAATTTGTCCCAAAGCTGCTCTTCGTTTTCAATATGTGCCGGATCTTTCAAAATGGTATTGGGGATCGGGCACACCTTCTGGCAGGTCGGCGTCTCGTAATGCCCGACACATTCCGTGCAGCGATCGCTATTAATCTCATAGATGCTGTCGCCCATCGTAATGGCCTCGTTCGGACATTCCGGCTCGCACATATCGCAATTGATGCATTTTTTGGTGATTAACAGCGCCATCAGGAAAATCTCAGAAACCTCACACAAACAGGGCGGGCATTATACGCGCATTTGCCAGGCCAGCCAGCCATTTTCTGTGCAAAGGTTAAGAGCGATCATGAAAGGCTTTTATTTGCGCGAGCAGGCAGAGCACGGGGTCGTCCAGAAGTAAGTCTTTCCCATGCACAAGCATGACGCCATGAAAAAACGCGGGAACAGTGAAAGAGACGAGTCTGACATTTTTGGGAGGCGTCAGGGCTGTCAGCGAGCGAGCAATAAGGGCAATACCAATTTGCCCTTCCGCGTACTCCAGGCATGAGTAGTGGTTATCAAGTTCGCAGATGATATTGGCGACGACCCCCTTTTTGTTGAGTTCATTAGTGATCACAGTGCGTAATAAGAGTGCGTCATTAAGCACAATCAGAGGCTGATCGTTTAAATCCTCAAGTTGCAGAACGTGCTGACCTGCCAACGGGTGACTCAGTGGGATAGCGGCAATAATTTCATCTTCAAAAAGCAGCGTTGCGCTGAGGTGTGAGGGTAAAGGCATCTGATAAACAATGCCCATATCCAGTGAGCCATCGGTGATTTTCTTAATCGTTTGTTCAGAAGAGTGCTCTTTAACCGTTAAAGAGATGTCAGGGTAGTGACCAATAAAGCTCTGAAAGACGGGGAGAATAAGGTGGCTTCCAGACACTCCAATAGCAATGCTGTCTCGTTGCTGGTTACGCCAGGGGCGAAGGTCATTTTCCGCACTTTTCAAATCATCCATTATTTTAAGCGCATGCTGCTTAAGCACGGCTCCGGCTTTTGTCAGTTCAATATTTCTTCCTTTTCGTTTAAAAAGTATAATTTTAAGTGATGTTTCAAGCTGCTTTATTTGTTGGCTCAATGATGGCTGGGTGATAAAAAGCCGACTCGCCGCTCTTCCATAATGTTGCTCCTCGCAAAGTACAAGGAATGAGTAGAGCTGTTTAATATTCATAGTCAGGAATATCCCATAGATAGACGTTTCTTATTGCGATTATAAAAAATACCTAATTGTTTGCCTATGGTGCATTTTTTAGAATGTGATCAATATTTTTAAAAAGGTAACCATTATGGCAACATCAATAAATCGATGGGGAATGCTTGCAGCGCATGTCTGTATCAATTTTGTGCTGGGAGGTGTTTATGCATTCAGTTTCTTCAAGACTCCCCTTATGGAGCAGTTTCATTGGGATCCCGCAACGCTGGCGCTGGCATTTTCCATCAATATGGGAATTATTCCGCTGCCTATGATTTGGGGCGGGAAAATGATTGATAATGGCAAAGGAAAACAGGCTATCGTTATCGGCGGGATATTATTTTCCGCGGGTTTTATTCTTTCAGGTTTTGTAACAACGTTGCCTGGTCTATTTGTTACCTATGGGTTAATTGCCGGGTTGGGTTCAGGCCTGGCCTTTACCGGAAATCTCAATAATATACTTAAGTTTTTTCCCGACCGTCGTGGGTTGGCCAGTGGAATAGTACTGGCAGGCGTAGGCTGTGGTACCTTGCTTTGCACAAAACTTGCTGAATATTTCATGGCGCTTACCCATGATGTCAGTCGTGCGCTGCTTTATTTAGGTATCGTCTACCTGGTGGTCATCTTTGTGGTGCAATTTTTTATCCGCAGCGCGCCCGCCAAAGACAGCGGCGGTATCGCATCTTCGCCTATGGATAAAGATTATCGGCACATGCTCAAAGATACGCGCTTCTGGCTGCTTTTCTCCATACTGGCGCTGGGCGTTTTCTCCGGGATGGTGATCAGTTCAACCTCTGCGCAGATTGGGATGGCGCAGTACGGGCTGGCCTCAGGTGCCATTGTGGTCAGTATGGTTTCCATCTTCAACTCTGTTGGGCGGCTTTTCTGGGGCGGCATTTCGGATAAGCTCGGCGGCTATAATACGCTGGTCATTGTTTATCTGTTTACCTGTTTATGTTTTGTATTACTGTTGTTATTCAATGGTAATTTATCAGTCTTCTATTTTAGCGCGCTCGGTGTAGGCTTCGCTTATGCCGGGATATTAGTTATCTTCCCTGGGTTAACCAGCCAAAATTTCGGCATGCGCAACCAGGGGCTGAACTATGGGTTTATGTATTTTGGTTTTGCCGTCGGTGCGGTCATTGCCCCCTATATTACCTCCGCAATTGATAAATCTACCGGCACCTATAATCCGGTATTTATATTGACAATCGCACTGTTGCTCATCGGCGTTGTGCTGATATTAGCAACAAAAGTGTATGCAACAAGAATCGTTAATAAAATTAATCAAACTCTATAAGGGAATATTGTATGAAAATTGCAATCGCGGGTGCCGGGGCGATGGGGTGTCGTTTTGGTTTTATGTTAATGGACGCTGGTGAAGATGTTACGCTTATTGATGGATGGCAAGAGCATATCGAGGCTATTTGTAAAAAAGGGTTATTCGTCGAAACAGAAACAACGCAGAAATATTATCCCATTCCTGCGGTTATGGCTGATGACGCTCAGGGCCCGTTCGATGTAGTAATACTATTCACCAAAGCTATGCAAATGGATGCAATGCTTAAAAGCATTGCGCCGGTACTTGCTTCCGCAAAAGTGGTTATGACTCTCTCAAACGGGCTTGGAAATATTGAGACGCTGGAGAAATATGTAAAAAAAGAAACCATCTATGCGGGCGTGACGTTATTGTCCTGTGAGCTGGAAGGGCCTGGGCATATTCGTGCAACGGGTACCGGCAATACCGAGTTACAGCCGATTGCCAGTCACAATTCTGAAATGGAAACCCACATCATTGAGATGTTTAACCGTGCAGGCCTGAATGCGCATATCAGCGAGAATGTGCTTTTATCCATCTGGAAAAAAGCGGCATTTAACAGCGTCATGAATACGTACTGCGCTTTGCTTAACTGTAACGTGGGTGAATTTGGTCAATTACCCATGGCCCTCGAATTAGCCACCCTGGTGGTGAGCGAGTTTGTCCAGGTCGCCAGAAGCCAGCAGATCCCGTTGACAGAAGAGATGGTGCTGGAGACCGTCAGAAAAGTGTTCGATCCGCGTGAAAGTGGTCACCATTACCCCTCAATGCATCAGGATCTGCAAAAGGGAAGGCTGACGGAAATCGACTATCTTAACGGCGCCATCGCCCGCATTGGGCTTGCCAACAACATTCCGGTCACCGCTAATCTTTTACTGACAAAACTGATTCATGCCAAAGAAAATCAGTAACTGAACAGGCTCCTCTGACACTTGCCAGAGGAGTCCTTCAGACCAGTTTTTTTACCAGCGCCTCACTATGCCGAATCCGGTCCGGTGCATGGTCCAGATCTTGCTGCACCAGCGCCATAAACAGCACATCCACCAGCATCATTTGCGCACTGGTTGAAGAGATAGCCGCACTGCGGGTCGCCTGCTCTTCAGCAATGGTATACAGGCAACGCGTCGCGCGTTGCTGTAGCGCATTGGGTGAGAAGCCAGTGATCGCGAGGATCTTACCGCCCACGCGCAGCGTTTCATCTGCGGCCATATTGATCTCGCGACGTTCGCCGGAATAGGAAATAGGCAGCAACAGATCCTGCGGTGACATCGCCTGCACGATGGTCAGCAGGGCGTGCATATCCTGTTCCACCACCGCGTTAAGGCCAATTTTCATCAGCTTCCAGCCGAAGTTTCGCGCCACCAGCCCCGAGGCACCGATGCCGGTAATGACAATGCGCCGGGCATGGCGCAGCATGTCTACGCTTTCACGCAGTTTCTCCTCACTGTTTACATCAAGCGTCGCCCGCATCGCGCTCAGGTTTTCATTAATTAGCTTTTCACCTACCACGCGCAGGGGATCATCACCCCGAATGTGGTTATGGACGGTGATGGAGAGCGGGTCGGGGTTGCCGACCAGCGCTTCGCTGAGCGCCAGCTTCAGCGCCGGGAATCCTTTGTAACCCAGTTTCTGAGCAAATTTTACGACGCTTGACTGGCTCACGCCCGCATCGGCAGCAAGCTGTTGCGAACTCAAATGACGCGCCTGTTCAGGATTGGCGAGCAGGAAATCGGCCAGCTTCCTGTCACTTTGCGAAAATCCGGCATATCGCTGGCGAATGTGTATTAAGCAGTTCATAAGTCTCCCGAAGCAAAATGTGACATCAATTACAAAAAACGCATTTCACGCAGGCAGATGAATTTTATATTCCAAATTATTGCGGTTATTATGAATTAAAAATTCCTCAGGAGCAAAAAATGAATCTTGGTACATTGGTGTCAGAAACGCGTAATCCGCAAACCCTGGATTTAGACGCATTAACCACTATCGAGTTAGTCAGTCGTTTTAATCAGCAGGATGCGCTGGTCGCTGATGCCGTCAAAGCCACGCTGCCGCAAGTCGCGAACGCTGTCGATGCAGCTGCCGCGTCGCTTAAAGCCGGTGGCCGCATCATCTATATGGGAGCCGGAACCAGCGGGCGGTTGGGGGTGCTTGATGCATCCGAATGTCCGCCAACGTTTGGCGTACCGCACGGGCGGGTGGTGGGGCTCATTGCCGGGGGGCCTGGCGCGCTGTTAAAAGCGGTGGAAGGGGCTGAAGACAATGCGCAACTGGGTGAGGACGATCTGGTTTCACTCAATCTGACGCCGGACGATCTCGTTGTTGGCCTGGCGGCCTCCGGGCGAACCCCCTATGTCATCGGCGGCCTGAAATTTGCCCGTCAGACAGGCTGTACCACGGTCGCTATATCCTGTAATCCGGACTCCCCGATTGCCCATGAGGCCGACATCGCTATCTCGCCGGTGGTCGGGCCGGAAGCCTTAACCGGCTCCACCCGCCTCAAGTCCGGTACGGCCCAAAAGCTGGTACTGAACATGATCTCCACCGGGGCAATGGTCAAATTTGGTAAGGTTTACCAGAACCTGATGGTGGACATGAAAGCCACCAACGTGAAGTTAGTGGACCGTGCTTGTCGGATGTTAATGGAAGCCACGGGCGCCTCGCGTGAGGAGGCGGAAATTGTCCTCAAACAGACAGACTATGAGGTCAAACCGGCCATTTTGATGGTCCTGAGCGGTCTTGATGCGGCATCAGCGAGAGCCAAACTTGACCTTCACCACGGTTTTTTACGGGCAGCATTAGAAAACTAAAGGGGCAGCTATGGAAAAGACAGCAGCGCTCGCCAGCGGCATCCTTGCAGGCGTCGGTGGCCAGAATAATATTCTGCGGCTCGAAAACTGTATGACGCGGGTACGGGTGGAGGTCCACGATGATGACCGCATGGATCTGGCGAGCATCAAACAGCTGGCAGGCATCAGCGGCTACGTGAAGCAGGGTCAGCAGCATCAGTTTATTGTCGGCCCCGGTAAAGCGGCCCAGGTGGTGGATGCGATGCAGGCGCTTATGGCCGCAGACGCCATGACGCCGAACTTTGACGAGGCTGAACGCATCAAAGCGCAGGCGAAAGCCAAATACAAAGCGCCGATGAGCGATGCGCTGCGTCAACTGGCGAATGTGTTTATTCCGCTGATCCCGGCGTTTATCGCGTCGGGCTTGATCACCGGCATCATCAATATCCTTAAGCGCCCGGATATTGTCGGAGACTTTGCGACCCAATACCCCAACATGCTGGGGCTACTGGGCATTTTTGGCAGCGCCGTTTTTGCCATTATGAATATTCTGGTGGGGGTGAACACGGCAAAAGTCTTCGGCGGCTCTCAGGCGCTTGGCGGCGTGATGGCGGGTATCCTCTCCAGCCCGCAGCTTGCCCAAATCACCCTGTTTGGCGAAGCATTACAACCTGGTCGCGGTGGGGTGATCGCCGTGCTGCTGGTGGTGGTGTTGATGTGCTGGATTGAAAAACGGCTACGTCGCGTCCTGCCTGGCTCCGTCGAACTCATTCTCAACCCCTTACTGACGACACTGATTGCCGGAACGGTGGCGATTGTCGCTTTACAACCTTTAGGCGGCATTATCTCAGAGGCCATTGCCCACGGTGCGACCTTGGCTATCGATCGTGGCGGCGTGCTGGTGGGGGCGGTGCTGGCAGGAACGTTTTTGCCGCTGGTGCTGACGGGGCTGCATCAAGGGCTGGTGCCCATTCACGTTGAACTGGTGCAGGCGCACGGGTACAACGCGCTGCTACCCATTCTTGCCATGGCGGGTGTTGGACAGGTCGGGGCGGCGATTGCCGTGCTGATGAAAACCCGCAATACCCGACTTAAGAAAGTGATCAAAGGTGCACTGCCGGTTGGGCTGCTGGGTATCGGTGAACCGCTGATTTTTGGCGTCACCTTGCCGCTGGGCAAACCTTTCTTAGGGGCCTGTCTGGGCGGTGCGGTTGGCGGCGCGCTCATTAGTTACGCTAAAGTGGCGACCGTCATCACCTTTGGTATTTCCGGTTTGCCGCTGGCATTAACCATCGTTACCGGAAAAGTGATGATCTATCTGTTAGGCTATTTAGTGGCGGTAATTGCCGGCTTCCTGTTTACCTGGCTGTTAGGTTTTAACGATCCTGAGGAGAAACATTTGACTACCAGCGAGCGTCGCGTTGTTTTTTTTGATTTAGATGGCACCTTGCACCAGCAGGACATGTTTGGCACCTTTCTGCGCTATGTCCTGCGTCATCACCCGCTTAATGTCTTGCTGGTACTGCCTGTATTACCGGTTATCGGCATTGCTCTTCTGGTTAAAGGGCGTGCGGCACGCTGGCCTATGAGCCTGCTGCTATGGGCCTGCACCTTTGGCTATAGCGAAGCGCATATGAAAAAGCTGGAACAGAAGTTTGCAAGCTGGTTTCGCGGGCAGGTGACCGCGTTTCCGGTGGTTCAGGACCGGTTGACCAAATACCTTCTGGCCTCGGATGCCGATATCTGGCTTATTACCGGTTCACCCCAGCCGCTGGTGGAGCAGGTCTATTTTGATACGCCCTGGCTGCCGCGAGTGAATATTATCGCCAGCCAGATTGGGCGCCGTTATGGCGGCTGGGTGCTTACGATGCGCTGTCTGGGGCATGAAAAAGTGGCGCAGCTTGAGCGTAAAATCGGTACGCCGCTGCGGTTATACAGCGGGTACAGCGACAGCAAGCAGGATAACCCGCTGCTCTATTTCTGCCAGCACCGTTGGCGGGTTACGCCGCAGGGTAAACTCCAGCAACTTGAATGAGAGATGTGTAATACATAGCGGGTGTGTATAATGCGCCCCGCTTGTTAACCGGAGTGCCTTCCCTTGTCCAATCCCGAACTGAATCATGAATACTGGATGCGTCACGCGCTGGCGCTGGCTCAACGCGCCTGGGACGAGGGCGAAGTGCCCGTGGGCGCGGTGCTGGTTCATAACAACCAGGTGATTGGGGAAGGGTGGAACCGTCCGATTGGCCGTCACGATCCTACCGCGCATGCTGAAATTATGGCGCTGCGTCAGGGCGGACTGGTGCTGCAAAACTA
>DFPL01000176.1 GCA_002377245.1 Enterobacteriaceae bacterium UBA3516 | reverse complement strand
GCGGTCATCGCCACCGGCTGCTTACGAAAGCGCCGCCAGAATTCATGCCACGGAGTGCGGATCTGATCCGGTTTAAGTCCCGGCATGGCCTTTAACATGGCCTGCCGACGCCAGTTTAACAGTCGCATCTTACTTGTACCTGATAGCGGGGTTAATGGCGGCATACAGCACATCCACCACTAAATTGATAAGAATAAATTCCAGCGAGAAGAGCAGCACCTCCGCCTGAATCACCGGATAATCGCGCATCTCAACAGAATCCACCAGCAGGCGGCCAAGCCCCGGCCAGTTGAACACTTTCTCGACCACAATCGATCCGCCCAGTAAGAAACCAAACTGCAGCCCCATCATGGTAATGACCGGAATGAGCGCATTACGCAAACCGTGCTTCAGAACGACCCAGCGTTCACTTACCCCTTTGGCACGGGCGGTGCGCATGTAGTCTTCATTGAGGACCTCAACAAACGAAGCACGGGTAAATCGCGCCATCACCGCTGCGACGGCAGCGCCCAGGGTCATCGACGGCAAGATATAGTGCTGCCACGTGTCGGCGCCGACCGTAGGCAACCAGCCCAGTTCAACGGAAAAGACCTGCATCAGCAGCATGCCCAGCGCAAAGGCCGGAAAAGAGATCCCGGTGACGGCGAGCGCCATACCCAGCCTGTCTGGCCAGCGATTACGCCATACCGCGGCGGCAATACCGGCAATCAGCCCGAAGAGCATCGCCCAGGTCATACTGGCGATAGTGAGCCAGAAGGTCGGGAAAAAACGGCTGGCAATTTCATCAACCACCGGGCGGCGCGACGCCATCGATGTGCCAAAATCGCCTTGCAGAACGTGGGTAATGTAGTGCCAGAATTGGACATACAGGGGTTGATCCAGCCCCAGCTGTTGACGCACCAGGTTCACCACCTGCTGGTCAGCCTCCGGTCCGGCAATCAGCCGCGCCGGATCGCCGGGTAACAGATGGACAAATAAAAACACCAGCACCGCCACAATCAGTAGCGTCGGGATAAGCCCCAGCAGGCGTTTTAAAACATAATTCAGCATGTCTTTTTTCCCTCACCCCACCGCCACGCTGGCGGCGGGCATGAGTTTCTTTATTTCAGGTCGGCGTTGTCAAAACTAAAACCGGTATCCGGCATAATGTAGAACCCGGTCAGGTTCTTGTTGTGCGCAGAAACCAGTTTTTCGACAACCAAAGGCACCCACGGAGACTCTTTCCAGATAGTATCCTGAGCGTCTTTGTACAGGCGGGCTTTTTCTTCGCTATTTGTGGTTTTTAGCGCATCCACCAAATCTTTATCCACCTGCGGATTGCTGTAGAAGGCGGTATTGAACAAGGTAGGCGGCCAGTTCTGGGAGGCGAACAGCGGCGACAGCGCCCAGTCAGCTTCACCGGTCGATGCCGACCAGCCGGTGTAGAACATTCTCACGCCGCTCTCTTTCTGCCCTTTGGCTTCCACTTCGGCAGCACGTTGCCCTGCGTCCATCGCCGTCAACTGCGCTTTGATACCCACCTGTGCCAGCTGTTGCTGAGTGAATTGCAGCACCTTTTGCGCCGTACTGTGGTTATGTGAAGACCACAGCGTGGTGCTGAACCCGTTCGGGAAACCAGCTTCTTTCAGCAACTCGCGCGCTTTTGCGGGATCGTATTTCCAGGCCGGATAGCTCTGGGCATACGCCAGGGTAGGCGGCACGATGCCGGTTGCCGGGGTGGCATAACCCGCGAACGCCACTTTCACTAGCGCCTGGCGGTTAATGGCGTAGTTGATCGCTTCACGGACCTTCGGGTTATCAAACGGTTTTTGCGTCACGTTCAGGCTGATGTAGCGCTGCATGATGGACGGGCTGGCCACCAGTTCAAGTTTGCTGTTTTTCTCCAGCAAAGCTGCCTGCTCGTAAGGGATCGGGAAGGCAAACTGCGCTTCACCCGTTTGCAGCATGGCTGCGCGGGTGTTGTTGTCGACCACTGGTCGCCAGGTGATGGAGTCCAGTTTTGGCAACCCTTTCTGCCAGTAGTCCGGGTTCTTCTTCACTTTGACGAAATCGGTCTGGTTCCAGGTTTCCAGGCTGTACGGCCCTGTCCCCACCGGATGGAAGCCAATCTCTTTGCCATATTGCGCCAGCGCTTTTGGCGAGATCATGGCGGTCGCCGGATGGGCAAGAATATTAATAAACGCCGAGAACGGCTCTTTAAGGGTGACTTTCACCGTTGTGGCGTCGACAGCGTCGGTTTTGGCAATGTTTTTGTAGAGGTTATAGCGCTTGAGTTTATTGTCGGCGTTGCTGGCACGATCGAGGTTGGCTTTAACGGCCTCCGCATTAAAATCGGTGCCATCCTGGAACTTCACTCCCTGACGCAGTTTGATGGTGTAGACCAGACCGTCGTCGGAAACGGTGTAGCTTTCTGCCAGCACATTCTGCAACTTCATGTCTTTATCAAGGCCAAACAGCCCCTGATAGAAGGACTTCGCCACCGCCTGTGACAGGGTGTCGTTGGCGTCGTAAGGGTCCAGGGTGGTGAAGTTCGAGGCCACGGCGACCACAACATCTTTGGCAGCCAGTGCCGGCGCAGCGGCGAGTGCGGCGGCAATCGCCACCCCAACCTGCCATTTACGTGATACAAATTGCGTCATCTTGCTCTCCTGAGTGTCCCTGCCTGGAACTGTCAAAAACGGGATTGAGTATTACCGGGTGTCGTGCGTGCGACTGCGTGCCCGGGGCTAACGTGGTATAACTGCACGCGTTCGACGGTGTCGCCGCGCTTATGAATATTGCTGGGCAGTTCGTCCGATAGCAGGACACGCTGCGCACGATGATGCGACGGATCCGCCACCGGCACCGCGGCCATCAGTTTTCGCGTGTAAGGGTGCTGGGGGTTTTCAAACACCGAACGGCGAGGGCCAATTTCCACAATCTGCCCGAGATACATCACCGCCACCCGGTGACTGATGCGTTCGACCACCGCCATATCATGGGAAATAAACAAGAAGGCGATGCCCATCTCACGTTGCAGATCCAAAAGCAGGTTGATTATCTGCGCGCGAATGGAGACATCCAGCGCCGAGACCGACTCATCGGCCACCACCACCCGTGGATTGAGTGCCAGCGCTCTGGCAATACAAATGCGCTGGCGCTGCCCGCCGGAGAACTCGTGGGGATAGCGCCATGCATGTTCCGGTTTTAATCCGACCCGCTCCAGCAGCCACAGCACGCGGCGCTGGGCCTCTTCTTCACCCATGATCCCATGCACTCGCAGCGGCTCCATGATCGAATACCCTACCGTCTGGCGGGGATCGAGAGACGCATAGGGATCCTGGAAAATAAATTGTATATCCCGGCGCAGCGGCTGCAATTTGTTGGCTGGCAGCGTATCAATACGCTCGCCTTTGAAGGTTATCTGCCCGCTCTGACTCTCCACCAGGCGCAGCAGCGCCCGCCCGGTAGTGGATTTGCCGCTGCCGGACTCCCCCACCAGCGACAGGGTCTCCCCTGGCCACAAATCAAAGCTCACCCCTTCCACCGCATGCACTTCGCGGGTCACGCGGTTAAGAATGCCCGTGCGAATCGGGAAACGTGCCACCAGATCCCGCACCTGTAAAATGGGTTCACCGGGCACCACCGTGTCCTGCTCTGTCTCTTCCTCCTGCACCGCCGGCTGCTGGGGTGACATCAGAGGAAAGCGACGCGGTAGATCGCTACCGTTCATCGCCCCCAGGCGTGGAACGGCCGCCAGCAACGCCTGGGTATAGGGATGCTGCGGCGCTTTGAAAATCTGTTCTACGGTGCCGGTTTCCACCGCCTCGCCCTGATACATCACCAGCACGCGATCGGCGATATCCGCCACGACCCCCATATCGTGAGTGATAAAAATCACCCCCATCGCCATCTCTTTTTGCAGCACGCTGATGAGCTGGAGAATTTGTGCCTGGATGGTAACATCCAGCGCGGTCGTGGGTTCGTCGGCTATCAACACCGCCGGACGACAGGAGAGCGCCATCGCGATCATCACACGCTGGCGCATGCCGCCTGAAAGCTGGTGTGGAAAGCGGGAGAGGATAGCTTGCGACTCGGGAATACGGACCAGGTCAAGCATGCGTCGGGCTTCTACCAATGCCGCTTCTTTATTCAATCCCTGATGCAAACGTATCGACTCAGCGATTTGCTCACCTACCGGGAACACCGGGTTCAGGGAGGTCATGGGCTCCTGGAAAATCATCGCGATATCGGCCCCACGGACCCCGTGCAGGCGAGAGCGACTCAGGGTAGCGAGATCGACCCGCTCGCCGTTGCGCCGGGTCAACAGCATATGATCGCACTGCACGTCGCCGCCGGACTGCTCCAGCAGACGGAGCAGCGACATAGCGGTAACGGATTTGCCGGAACCCGACTCACCCACAATCGCCAGCGTCTCGCCCCGCTTGAGGGTAAAAGAGAGATCGCGCACCGCTTGGGTACGTTGCTTTTCATGGTGAAAAGCAATATTCAGATTGCTGACGTCCAGTACATCCTGCCCGTCAGCTTCGAATCCTTGCGACATAGTGCTCCCCTTATTCACGATAAATCCCGACGCTCGGCGCATCGCCTGCGTAACCCCAGGCCCGGTACATGCCTTCGCTGTTAAAGGGCAGCGCCACGTTGCCTTCGCGGTCAACCGCAATCAGGCCACCGCTGCCGCCCAGTGCCGGAAGTTTTTCCATCACCACCGCCTCGCAAGCTTCATGCAGGCTCAGACCACCATAATCCATCAGGGCCGCAATGTCGTAAGCGGCAAGCGTACGTATAAAGACCTCTCCGGTACCGGTACAGGAAACGGCCACGCTGGCGTTATTGGCATAGCAGCCCGCGCCGGGCAAGGGGCTGTCGCCGACGCGGCCGGGTAACTTATTGGTCATCCCGCCGGTGGAAGTCGCCGCCGCCAGGTTGCCTTGTTTATCAAGGGCGACGGCGCCAACGGTGCCAAACTTTTTGCTTTCGTCCAGCGGCGCATTTCCATGGTCGAGGTGCATTTCACCGCTCGCCCTGGCGTCCAGCAGTTGCTGATAACGTTCCTGCGTCGAGAAAATCTCTGGCGACACCGGCGCCATGCCTTCGGCAAAAACAAATTTCTCAGCGCCTTCACCCACAAGCAGTACGTGGGGGCTGCGCTCCATCACCAGACGTGCGGCCAGAATAGGGTTGCGCACGCGGCTGACGCCTGCCACGGCGCCGGCCAGCAGGGTTTCNNATCACGCAGGCATCCAGCTCGTGCGTTTCATCGCGCGTAAAGACCGAGCCAATACCGGCATTAAACAGCGGGCACTCCTCCAGCAGCCGCACGGCCTCCGTCACCACGTCCCGTGCGCTTTCTCCCGCCTCCAGCATGCGCTGGCCGCATTCAACGATGGACGACAGGGCGTCGATGTAGTGCCGTTCTTTCTCCGGGCTCAGCTGCGCGCGGGCAATGGCCCCGGCGCCACCGTGTATTGCAATTACTGCTTTGGTCATTTTTTCATCGCCCGGTCAGGTGGCTTGCTGCTTTTTCTATAAATATCATTATCGTCGTCACAACTTCATACAATTTTTGAATATAGAAAGACGTTACAGCTATGTAAAGCACCCGTCGCATTCTCGCTCGGGAGGAGTACATGCAGCGGAGGGGACTTTTTGCCATAATGGCCCCTTTCATCCGTATGACTGGAGCGCACCATGGAACACACTGCGGGCCTGATCCCTCTCGATTCGGCCATGGCTCAAATGCTGTCGGCCATTACCCCACTTGAACAAAGTGAAACCTTGCCGCTGCTGGCCTGTTTTGGTCGCGTCGTGGCGCAGGATGTGATTTCTCCCCTGAATGTGCCGGGTTTTGATAACGCCGCGATGGACGGTTATGCGGTACGTATGGCGGACATCGACAGCGGTAAACCGTTACCCGTGGCAGGCAAGGCGTTTGCCGGACAACCTTTTAACGGCGAATGGCCGACCGGCACCTGCGTGCGCATCATGACCGGCGCGCCGGTTCCTCAAGGCTGCGAAGCGGTGGTGATGCAGGAAGAGACCGAGGCGACCTACGCAGGCGTACGTTTTACCGCCAGCGTGCGCGCCGGGCAAAACATTCGCTATCTCGGCGAAGACATCCGTAGCGGTGCGGTAGTGTTTACAGCAGGCACTAAACTGACCGCCGCAGAGCTGCCGGTGCTGGCTTCGCTGGGCATCCCTGAGGTGAAGGTGGTGCGCAAAATCCGCGTCGCCCTGTTCTCCACCGGCGATGAGTTACAGTTGCCAGGGCAACCGCTGGCCGACGGGCAAATCTATGACACCAACCGTCTGGCGGTGCATTTGATGCTCGAACAACTGGGCTGCGAGGTGATTAACCTTGGCATCATCCCTGATTCCCCGGCGCAGCTGCGCGAAACCTTTATCGCCGCCGACCAGCAGGCTGACGTGGTATTAAGCTCCGGCGGCGTCTCCGTGGGTGAAGCGGATTACACCAAGGCGATGCTCGACGAACTGGGCGAAATCACCTTCTGGAAACTGGCCATCAAACCAGGGAAACCTTTTGCTTTTGGTCGCCTGCAAAACAGCTGGTTCTGTGGCCTGCCGGGCAATCCGGTTTCAGCCGCCCTCACCTTCTATCAGCTGGTGCAGCCATTACTGGCAAAACTGAGCGGTAACACTGATAACCCGTTGCCAGTGCGTCTGCGCGCCCGCGCCGCCACGCGACTGAAGAAAAGTCCCGGGCGTCTTGATTTCCAGCGCGGCGTGCTCAGCCGTGATGAGAACGGCGAGCTGACCGTCAGCACCACCGGCCCACAAGGTTCACATATCTTCACCTCATTTAGCCTCGGTAATTGCTTTATCGTGCTGGAGCGCGAACGCGGCAACGTTGAGGTGGGTGAGTGGGTCGAGGTCGAGACCTTTAATCATCTGTTCGGAGGTTAATCGTGGAAGCGCTGAGCGATGCGGAAATGCTGCGCTACAATCGGCAGATTATCCTGCGTGGATTTGATTTTGAGGGCCAGGAGAGACTGAAAGCGTCACGCGTTCTGGTCGTCGGTTTAGGCGGTCTTGGCTGCGCGGCGGCGCAATACCTGGCCGCCGCAGGCGTGGGCCAGATGACGCTGCTGGATTTTGACACCGTCGCGCTCTCCAATCTCCAGCGCCAGACGCTGCACAGCGATGCCACAATTGGGCAGCCGAAAGTGGCATCGGCGAAGGCAAGCCTTGCCCGCATCAACCCTCTCGTTCAGCTCGATACCCTCAATGCGCTGCTCGATGAGCCAGCGCTGTTTGCGCAGATTGCCGCTCACGACCTGGTGCTGGACTGCACCGACAATGTGACCATCCGTAACCAGCTCAACGCCGGATGTTTTGCGCACAAGGTTCCGTTGGTTTCCGGGGCGGCTATTCGCATGGAGGGGCAAATCAGTGTCTTTACCTGGGGCGAAGGCGAACCCTGCTACCGCTGCCTGAGCCGGCTGTTTGGCGACAATGCGTTAACCTGTGTGGAAGCCGGCGTGATGGCCCCGCTGGTGGCCATCATCGGTTCATTACAGGCGATGGAGGCCATCAAGGTGTTAACGCATTATGGGACGCCCGCCGTAGGCAAAATCGTGATGTACGATGCGCTGACCTGCCAGTTCAGAGAGATGAAGCTGATGCGCAATCCTGAGTGTGAGGTGTGTGGAGGTTAACAGGACCAGGGTTAGGGTGAGAGCGCACATTTCCCCCTCACCCTAACCCTCTCCCTCAAGGGAGAAGGGACCGCACCGAGCGGCCTTCCTCCCTCTCCTGTAGGCTGAGTAGTCCCAGCAATACAAGGCGTTACAGCGATAATATTGCCCAATGAGAATAAATAAGTCACCGCGATGACTGGGTCCGGCTGAAAATCGACGAAGCGTATCCGNNCATTTTCCCCCTCACCCTATCCCCACAGGGGCGAGGGGACTGATCGGGCTCGCAATTTTTGTGGGGATACCTCAGCCCTCGAGAGTGAGGGTATTGCACCGTTCTCTCTTTCTCCCTCTCCCCGTGGGAGAGGGCCGGGGTGAGGGCATCAACGCGCACCTCCCCCTTCCCCTCTCCTTTCAATATGTGACCTCACACACGCTTTCACACTGACGAGACATTACCTGCCAGGGAGTTGATCCCCATCAATTCAACTTTCATTCGAAAGTAATTTAATCTTCATACGCAATATGAGGATACCCCATGATTTTCAATATTCAGCGCTATTCCACCCACGACGGCCCCGGTATACGCACCGTGGTGTTCCTGAAAGGCTGCTCTCTTGGCTGCCGCTGGTGCCAGAACCCGGAAAGCCGGGCGCGGGGTCGCGAAGTGCTGTTTGATGCCCGACTGTGTCTGGAAGGGTGTGACCTTTGCCAACAGGCAGCGCCAACGGCAATCACCCGCGCACTTAACGGTCTGTTGATCCAGCGCGACAGACTCAGCGAATCAGATTTGGATACCCTCACCGACTGCTGTCCGACCCAGGCACTGACGGTCTGCGGCGAGACGCAGTCCGTCGAGGAAATCATGGCGACAGTGCTGCGTGACAAAGCCTTCTACACCCGCAGCGGCGGCGGCATTACCCTGTCCGGTGGCGAACCGTTTATGCACCCGGATCTTGCCCTTGCGCTGTTCAGGGCGAGCCACGAACAGGGCATTCACACCGCTGTGGAAACCTGCCTGCATGTGCCATGGCATTACATTGAACCGTCATTGCCCTATGTGGATCTCTTCCTCGCAGACCTGAAACACGTCGACAGCAAAACCTTCAAACAGTGGACCGACGGCAGCGCCAGACGCGTGCTGGACAACCTCAGGCGTCTGGCCCAGGCCGGGAAGCAGATGACTATCCGCGTGCCGCTGATCCCAGGCTTCAACGCTGACGAACAATCCATTACCGACATAACCCGCTTCGCCGCTGACGAACTCAACGTCCGCGAGATCCATTTTTTGCCCTATCACACATTAGGCATGAACAAATACACCCTGCTCAATCAACCCTACACCGCGCCGGACAAGCCGCTTGATGCGCCCGCGTTACTGGCATTTGCCCAGGATTACGCCCGCCAGAAAGGACTCACCGCCACTTTACGAGGATAACGCCATGACCACTCTGCAACTGACCACCCTGACCGAACGCATCAAGGCGCATAAAAACGCGCTGGTACACATTGTTAAACCGCCGGTGTGTACCGAGCGCGCGCAGCACTACACCGAGATGTATCGCGCGCATATGGACAAGCCCATTCCGGTGCGTCGCGCCCTGGCGCTGGCACACCATCTGGCTGCACGGACTATCTGGATCAAACACGACGAGCTGATTGTCGGCAATCAGGCAAGCGAAGTGCGCGCCGCCCCCATCTTCCCGGAATACACCGTGTCGTGGATTGAAAAAGAGATTGATGACCTGGCGGATCGTCCAGGAGCCGGTTTCGCAGTCAGTGAAGAGAATAAACGGGTGCTGCACGACATTTGTCCCTGGTGGCGCGGGCAGACGGTGCAGGATCGCTG
>DFPL01000174.1 GCA_002377245.1 Enterobacteriaceae bacterium UBA3516 | reverse complement strand
GTGCTCGCATTTTTTTGTGGAGATCTCTCAGCCCCGCAGGAGAGCTATTACCAGAATATTAACTCAATCTCTCTCATCCTTTGTCGCCACCCTGGCTTTGATGTTTCTGAGGAAAGCATCCTGCTCCCATTTTTTCGCTTCACCGCTTTCCAGCCCTTCAGCTAACAACGCTCTTAGCTGATTTAAACGCGATTGCGCCTGCTGCTCGCGTAGCAGTCTTAAGGAATCACGAACCACTTCACTTTGCGTTCGATAATCCCCGGTAGCGATCAGCGACTCAACAAACTCACGAAGTTCATCGCCCAGATCTACAGTCATTGTACGTGCCATACCTGCTCCAGATGTAAGAACTATTCTTACATTTTAAAACAGCTTTATGCTGTTTTGCCACCCTAAGAGCTGCGTTTTTCGGCTTTATCTCGCCTCCAGCGTATTGCCCGCCACCACCGCAGGTTGCCTGCCGCTGAGCGTAAAGGCGGAGAGCAGCGTGATGGCCAGAACGAAACAGCCGAGGAGTAAATAGGTGTCCTGGAAGCCGATGCGGTCATACATATTGCCAGCAAACGCCGAAAGGAAAATCGCCGCCAGCTGTTTGGCAAAGTTGAAGCCAATCAGGTAGATAGTGGCGGACAGTCGGGTATCAAAGACGCCAGTGATGTACTTGAACGCCCCCACCAGCAGGAACGGCACTTCCAGCGCATGGAGCATTTTCAGCGCGATGACTTCATAAACCGTGGTGGCAAACGACGAACCAATAATGCGTGTGGTCATCATCAACCCGGCAATCAGCAGCGTGTTTTTGGCACCGATGCGGTTAATGATCCACGGCGAGCAGAACATGATGACCGCGTTGCAGAGTTCCCCAGCCGTGGTGGTAAAACCAAAGGCTTTTGTGCCGGCCTGCGGGGTATCAAAAAAGGACTTAAAGAAGGTGGCAAACTGTTGATCGAACACGTCATAGACGCAGGCCACGCCCACCACGTACAGAATAAACATCCACATTTTTTTCATGCGGAAAAGGTCGATGACCATTCGGGTGTTAATGGTTGATGGGCGGCTGCCGTCGCCTGCAAAAGAGATCGTTTCCTGCGAAGTGACTTTCGCCAGCGCCAGCAACACCATTAATACGACGGCTGCCGCTGAGCCCATCCAGAAGACAAACGCCGGGTTAACGCTGAACAAGATGCCCGCCGTCGAGGCGCATAACCCCCACCCCAGGCAGCCGAACATGCGTGCTTTACCATATTCGAAATGGCTGTGGCGGCTTACCTTCTCCACATAGGCTTCAATCGCCCCCGAGCCCGCAGAAAAGACAAAGCCAATGTATAAGCCCCCGGCCAGCGCACCGGCCCAGATATTAAATTTCAACAACGGGGCGAAAACATACAGGAAAAACGGGGCAAACAGAACCAGCATGCTGACGATCACCCACAGCATATTTTTCTTCAGCCCAAGCTTGTCAGAAACCACCCCCAGAATCGGCTGGAAAGAGATAGCCGAGAGCGACATGCAGGAAAAGACAATGCCAGTGTGGGTTTTGCTGAGGCCAATTTCATCCGAGAGCCAGATAGGCAGGAACGGAAAACAGGTGGCCATGATGAAGAAATACAGGAAAACGAATAGGCCAAAGATCCAGAACGTCGGGTTGTTTTTATGGGTACAGGGAGTCGTGTTCATTATTATTATCCTCAGAGTTGAGGCCGCAGTGCGGCCCCGTTAGGGTCACACGCGTTCAAAACCTATCAAAATAGCGCTTTCCGGATCGAGCACCGGCAGCGCAAGCCCCGCCTGCATCAACCACTCTCCGCTGGCGATTTGCGGCGCCGTCATCCAGGCCGGAAGCTGGCGCATGGTGTGCCCGCCCTCGTCGGTAATACGGATGTTCGGGTGATCGAGAAGCGTAATGCGATATCGCGCCTGTGCCTCCAGACCGGCCACCCGCAGGGGCGCCAGCAGCGTATAGTCCGGCATCGCAAGCTGGCTCACGGTGTACAGCGCCTGGCGTTTATCCTGACTCACTATCCCTTGTACCAGCGTGGTGCTATCCGGCATATCAATGCGCCACTGCGTGCCGCTGTGAATCACTTCGCGCCACTGTTTATACAGCGCGGCGTAATGACGATAACCTTCACGCTCTTTGGCATCCGCGTTCACCGGATCCAGCTCCAGCCCCAGATGACCAAACAATGCCGTCAGGCCACGGAATTCAATGCTGTGCTGGCGATACGTCGCATGGCAGCGGTGGTTGCAAATGTGCGCGCCCATCACTTCCGGCGGGAAGAAATAACCCATGCCGCGCTGGATGATATTACGTTCCAGGGCATCATTGTTGTCCGACGCCCAGAAGCGATGGCAACGGGTCAGCACCTCATAATCGATGCGCCCGCCTCCGGCCGAGCAGGATTCAAATTCAATGTGCGGGAACCGGCTACGTAGGGTGTCGAGCAAACGATAAAAGGCGTGGGTTTGCGCATCCGCGGCGGCACGGCGCCCCTGGCCCGGCTGCACCAGCTCGCGGTTCATGTCCCACTTCACGTAGTCAATCTCATGCTCGCCAAGCAGCCAGCTCATGCGCGCCAGCAGATAATCAAAAGCCTCGGGAAGGGTGATGTTTAAGACCAACTGATGGCGGCCAAGGATCTGCGAATAGCCCTCCAGCGCCAGCACCCAGTCGGGGTGGGCACGGTACAAATCTGAGTTCGGACTGATCATCTCCGGCTCAACCCAGATGCCGAACTCCATGCCCAGCGCTTTTACATGGTCGATAACGGGCCGCAGCCCATCCGGGTATTTTCCCTCATCCAGGTACCAGTCGCCGAGTGCGGCAAAGTCGTCATTACGCCCTTTGTACCAGCCGTCATCAATGATGAAACGTTCTACGCCAAGTGCCGCTGCATCATCTGCCATCTTCATGATGTACGCCGGATTGTGGTCAAAATAGATGCCTTCCCAGGTGTTGAGATGCACCGGACGCGGTTTGTTCTCGACGAAGCGGATGACGTTGGCACGCAGGAATTGATGGAACTGTTGGCTCATGCCGTTCAGCCCCTGCGAAGAGTGGCTGCCGTAAAGCCATGGCGTCCATAACGTCTCCCCGACTGCCAGCGCCATTTCGCCAGGCAGGTAGAGCGCCTCGGCCTGAACATAGCGGCGGCCGTCGGTTTTGACCTCTGCACGCAGGCGGTGGTTGCCGCTCCAGCCCAGATGCACGCCCCAGACGCTGCCCTGCGATTCACTAAAATGGCGGCTGCCGGCCATCAGCGCCGGGAAATGTTCGTGGGAGGTGCGCCCGCGACGGTTTTCAATCACAAAACTATCGTGTTCGAGGGTGACGCGGTGCGGCTGAAATTCGCGGATCCAGCGTCCATGAAACGCCATCACGTCGCGGGCGTATTCCGCCACCGGCAGCGTAACGGCCAGACGATTCACCTGCCAGGCCGAGTCGGCCAGATTGGTCAGACCGTGGCGTAGCTGCAGTACACCGCTGACATCAAGATGAAGCTCACTGGTGAGGCGCAGCCCCGCGACATCGTCCTCGCTGATAAGCGTCAGGCTCTGCCCGTTGTGCTGAACGTCAACGGTGGTAAAAATGGGCGAGCCGTCGAGGCCATTGCGATGCCCTTCCAGCCCCGGCGAACCAAACAGGCCATGCCCGGATTCCGCCATCAGCGTCACCGGAGAATCCACATCCAGTCGGCCATTAGCAACGGGGCGGATCAGGCTTTGGGCATCTTGTGCTGAGAAATGCTGGAGATGCGGCCCCCAGTAGATGATTTCCGCAAACGGGTGGGTTTTGATAATGACATCGGTCGTGGCGCTTTCAAGGCGCAGATAGCGAGTTTCCATTGGGCGTCTCCAGAATCGGGATGCCGCTATCCTTGATCCGAAACGTTTCGGATAACAACCGAAACGTTTTGGTTATGTGATCTGCACAAAACTTTATTGATGCTTTAATGGAGAATCAGGCGGTGATACCGGGGCGAAATTCGGTCTGCCAGAGCACCTGAAGTTGGTCTACAGGCTCGCCTGCAATAAGCTGAAGTACCATGTCGGCAATCTGCTTCCCTACCGCTTCGCGGGTGGCCTGCACCACGGCGGCGACATCCACGTCGACAATGCTGTCGTCAGGTAATCCGTCATACACCACCAGCGCCACCCTATCGTCGCCAAGCAACTTATCTTGCCTGAGAAGCGCCATGGCGGCCCCGTCTCCGTGGGTGTTGCAGTCGGTAATGATGGCCTGCGGCGGCGCTGGCAGCGCCAGCAGTGCTTCTACAGCCTGATAGCCCGCACGGCGTGAAGGCGGCAGCATGCGGAGCCATTCATCGGAAAGGCCGCTCTCCTGCAGCGCATCCAGGTAGCCCTGGCGTCGCTGGGTGATGAAGGCCTGATTATTGTTCTCACCCAGCATTGCGATGCGCTGATGCCCTTTTTCAATAAGGTAGCGGGTGGCGCGATAGGTTCCGGCGTAGTTATCAAAATCAAACCATGCATAGGGCCTGGCAAGCTGGCTTCGCCCCAGCGCGAGGAAGGGAAAACCGGTGGCCTGCAACTGCGCCAACCGGGCGTCGTTATCCAGCGTGTGGGCAACAATCAGCGCATCCACACGACGGCTTTGCACCATGCGCAAATAGCTGTGTTTGTCCGCCAGGTCATCATCAGCAATCAGCAGTAAATCGATATCATGGTTCGCCAGCTCCCGGCTGATTTCGCCCACCATCTCCATAAACACGCTGTTGTTGAGCGGTACCGGATGCACCGGAAATACCAGCCCGACGGCATCGATTTTGCCCATTTTCAGACGACGGGCCAGGGTATTGGGGCGATAGCCGCGTCTGTCCGCTTCGGCCTGCACACGGGCGCGCGTCTCCTGCGACACATCATCGTAGCCATTCAGCGCACGGCTGACGGTGGTGACGGAGATACCGAGTTGTTTTGCGATTGCTTTAAGTGACATACCTTTCCCTGTCTGCGGACAGCATTAGCGCTAGTGTCCTGTAAGCCCCTGGCTGAGTCCAGCGCAATGGCTCAGTTCTGTTCAGCCATCATCACGGCTTCGGTGTCCGGCTCCAGCGCTTTAAAGATATGCGCCTGGTCGGCCGGGTAACAGATATAGTCGCCGGCGCTTAGCTCTTCCGGCGATTCCGTCAGCCCGACCATCGCACGACCACGGGTCACAATAATATGCTCAACGGAACCCGGCGGATGCGGCTGCGAGACACGGTCAGCGCCAGGCTGGGCGGTCAGAATATAGAGATCGCGGCGCGCGCCCGGCGGGCAGGTGGCGAGCAGGATCGCCTCATAGTTCGCATGTTCCGCCAGCATTTTAGTGCCTTCGCCACGGCGAATGACTTGCGTTTTTGCAGCCTGTGGTTCCAGTAAGCGCGCAAAAGGAATGTCCAGCGCCACGCATAGCGACCACAGGGTTTCGATACTGGGGTTGCCGTTCCCGGCCTCAAGCTGCGAAAGCGTCGATTTCGCAATCCCGGCACGGCGGGCGATCTCCGCCAGCGACAGCCCGGTTCGCAGGCGTTCCCGCACCAGGCTTTTGGCAATGACGCTAATAGGCTGTGTCATGACACGGCTCCAGTGTTCTATATAATGAACGAATCGTTCTTCTTGAAAAACGATGTCAGTGTGTTCATTATAATGGATTCTCGTTCGATATAGCTAAAAAACCTATGTTCAGACATCACTTTTCAAGTCTTAAAAGCGACACCATCAGAGCCATTTTCCTGGTCTGCCTCGCCGTTGGCGTGGTGGGCGTCTCCTATGGATCGCTGGCGATGGCCTACGGTTTCCCGCTCTGGGTCCCCCTTGCTCTCTCTATGCTGGTGCTGGCCGGGGCTTCCGAGTTTATGTTTATCGGGATTGTGGCCAG
>DFPL01000173.1 GCA_002377245.1 Enterobacteriaceae bacterium UBA3516 | reverse complement strand
GTCGATAGCCTTTGATGGCGACCCGGTTCTGGCGCAGCAGACGCGTGAGGCGATCATGGCGCAGGCGAGCCGGTACCACTGGCTGGTTGCCGGGATGCATTTTGGGAAACCGGGATTTGCGCATGTATACGCGACGGATAAAGGCTATCAGTTGGTTTATGTCGATGCGCAAACGGAAGGGGATTTTTCACGTCGGTGAGTTTACGAAGCAAATAAAAAAGCCCCAACGGTGAACGTCAGGGCTTTTTACGTTACGACTAACTCATTGTTTAACATTAATACACTTAATCGGTTCGTACTGCTATTTGTACAACCTTAAATGTACGCGTTTATCACTGATAATATTGGGTACTGAAAAGATAAAAAAATTCCTCCCACTAGTTATCGGTTAAACACTCCGCTGGCTTCGTTGATGCCTGAAAATACAGCGGACAAACAAGTACATCTCCCGGCGCGATATAAACTCTTTGATGCGTAGCCTGACAGCTGTTGCGATCTTTATTACCTGAAACTTACTCAACCCATTCGCAACAATATACAGTAAAACATGGCCTTACATCATCGCGCGTTGGTCCACACCCTCTGCGATTGTCTCGATTGTCGAGTTTGATTACGTGGCCTGAAAGCATTGTCACGCGGGGAGGATACTTTTTCCCGCCGCGACTTACCCATACAAAATATACTTCGTGGCCTTTATCGCAGAATATTTAAAGAGCATTTAAACATCTTTACTACTAACAGCGAATTAATGTTGCGTGCTGTTAATATCTAATTTAGTCATTTTTATGACGCTGTCAATACTGTCTTTAATAACATGTCTTTTAGATCAAGTTAGAATTCATAAGGCAAGTGAAATCAGTAAGATAGGAAAATAGGCCATGTTACCGTTTGGTTAAAATATAAGCGCGAAACGCAATTGCTGTCAGGAGATTATAACGAAGAGGCTCAAGGGGACTTTTTTCGTTCATTATTTGTTCTAAAACTGAACGATACGGACACGTATTTCCTTGCGCCTCTTAGACTTACCGGTCACCGCATCAGCGAATCGTTTCGTCAGCGATCAGGACAACCTTACCAATGTGCCCGCTGGCATCCATCAATTGATGCGCCTCGCCCGCTTTCTCCAGTGGGAAGGTTTTAAACACCTGTGGCTTCACCGCGCCGGTTTCGACCAGCGGCAAGACGTTATCGCTCAATGCTTTGATAAGCTCTGCTTTCTCTGCGGGTGAGCGTGAGCGCAGGGTCGAACCAATATGAGTGAGCCGTTTGCTGAGCATCGGGAACAGGTTCACCTCTTTCGCCACGCCGCCTATCACGCCGATCTGCACGATGCGCCCGTTCATCGCTGCCGCCGCATAGTTTCGCGCCACGTAGTCACCGGCCACAATGTCGAGAATGATATCGGCACCGTGTCCGTCAGTCGCCCGGTGGGTGGCATCCACGAAATCTTCCTCTTTGTAGAGGATGGCAACGTCGGCTCCCAGTTTCAGACTGGCCTGCTGGTGGGCTTCAGACCCGACGGTGGTTATGATTTTCCCGGCACAGAAGGCTTTGGCCAGCATAGTTGCCGTGGTGCCGATACCCGACGCACCGCCGTGGATAAGAATAATATCGCCTGCTTTAAACTGACCGCGTTCAAACATGTTTAGCCAGACGGTCATAAACGTCTCCGGCAGGGCGGCAGCTTCAATCAGGCTTAACCCTGGCGGGAGCGGTAACGTGTTGCTTTCATCCGCCACGCAATATTGCGCATAGCCACCGCCGGGGATGAGGGCCGCCACATGGTCGCCCGGTTTCACGTTTTGTACCCGCTCGCCGGTCTGAACCACCACACCGGAGACTTCGAGACCGGGGATATCCGATGCCCCTTCAGGCGGCGCATATTGCCCCTTGCGCTGCATAATATCCGGACCGTTAACCCCTGCCGCGGCAATGCGGATCAAAACCTCATTCTCTTTAGGTTGCGGCACAGGGCGGGTAGTGGCCTGTAAAACATCCGGCCCTCCGGGTTCCGTTATCTCAATCGCCGTCATGGTTGACGGCAGGTTTCCATATTGCTCAGACATGGTACTCCCCTTAAATTTAGTCAGACGTCAGGCATGCGTCGATGACGGCATGGCTGCAAAAGGTGTCATTAAAAGATGGGCGCAGAGTGCGGCGAGCGCAAACACAAACCCGGTTATTGCCAGCCCATGCCAGCCCCATATCGCCGCCATGCCTGCCCCGACGGCGGTTCCGGTGGCGCCACCGAGAAAATAGCTGGTCATGAATAACGTATTCAAACGGCTACGGGCGGTGATGCTGAGTGCGGTAATGCGGCTTTGGTTCGCCACCAGTCCAGCCCGGTTACCAATATCAATCAGTGCCATCGCCGCTAACAGCAGCCAAAGATGCGAGGCGCTGATACCGACCAGCAGAAATGCGATACTGAGAATCAATGCCCCTGCGAGCAGCATACGCCGTGAGCCTACGCGGTCGACCAGTCGGCCAATCACCGGTGAAGCGAGTAATCCGGCAATACCCACAAAGCCAAAAGCACCCACCGTATCAGGGCCAAAATGATAAGGGGGACGCGCCATAAGCATGGCAAGGGTTGACCACAATGCCGAAAAAGCAGCGAACATCAGAAAGCCGGTGACGCAGGCGGCACGCAGAACCGGTTCATTACGCAGTAGCGACCCCAGCGAGGCGAGCAGTGCAGTATAGGGCAGGGCAGTCACACGCTCGGTCTGGGGTAACTGGGCGATGACCACGGCCATGACGACCAGATCAATGGCGACAGCGAGAAAAAACATTGTTCGCCAGCCGCCCCATGCCCCCACGAACCCGCTTAACGTGCGGGCGAACAACAATCCAGCTGAGAGACCGCTCAACAGCGTACCCACGACCCGCCCACGTGTTTGCGGCGAGGCCAGGCCAGAAACCACCGGAATAATGATTTGCGCGGTAACGGCACTGGCCCCTACCGCAAAGCTTGCCAGTTTGAGTGGTCCAAATCCTGGCGCGAGCGCAACGGCCAGCAGGCTTGCCATATTGAATATCAGCAGAGTAAGAATCAGCTGTTTGCGATCCACTCTGTCGCCCAGAGGAACCAGCAGGAGCAGGCCGGTGGCGTAACCCAACTGGGTAAGCATAGCTATCTGCCCTGCATCGGCATCGCTACGGCCAAACGTTGCGCCGATGCTGGCGAGTAAAGGCTGGTTGTAATAAAGAGTCGATACGGCAAAGGCGCAGGCCACCGCCATGAGAAAAACCGTGGTGGAGGTGAGCGGGCAGGACTGCTTAGTGACGGTAATCATGATGACAACATTCCCGTATGAGGTAAGTGCCATCACTGTAACTGCGCACGGCCGCGCCGATAACGCCGTTTTTGACGCAATATCTTTGCGTAAATTGCAAAGATGTTGCGTCAGGGTCCCCAGACGGGAGGGCTGCCCACCGCCTGACGCAGCGCCTCAATGAAGACGCGAACTTTTGCACCGGGCTGCGGTAGCGCCCGGAGAAGATGAATACGTGATGCGTTAATATTCCAGCACTCGCCCTCTAAATTCAGGCGCTTCAACGTGCCAGACTGGATATCGTGACCCACCATCCAGGCTGGTAAAAAAGCAATCCCCATCGCCTCCAGAGCCGCACTACGTAAGGCTTCAAAATCATCACAGCGGAAAAAGACGCCTGCATTCTCTGCCGCCTCTGATGAAAAGCCCGGCAGATCTTTCCAGCCGAGTAAATCAGCGCCGTGAAGTTTGTCGATAAGCCGATGTCTGGCAAGCTCGTCTACCGAGACTGGTGTGCCTGCACGAGCCAGATAAGCCGGACTTGCCACCAGAAAGCGATGTAAGGGGGCAAGCGTACTGGCGATCAGCGTACTGTCGGGCAACTCGCCCATGCGAATCATCACATCAAGCCGTTCCGTCACCGGGTCGTAAAGGCGCTCGGTCAAATCCAGTTCAGCGCGCAAATGCGGGTGCTCCGCTTCCAGTTGGGCGATAACGGGCAGGACGTAGCGTTTACCGAACGAGGGTAGGCAGGCGATACGCAGCGTGCCTGCGACGGCAGTATCGAATGCTGAAACCTCGGCATGTACATCGGCGAGTTCATCAAGCAGGCGTTGGGCGCGCTGGTAAAGTTTCTGCCCGGCATCCGTTAGCATCAACGAGCGGGTAGAGCGTATAAAAAGCGTCGTGCCGAGGGATTGCTCAAGCGCATCGATTTGCCGTACCACGGCAGAGGGCGTTTGAGCGCGCTGGCGGGAGGCGGCGGAAAAGCTGCCCGCACGCACGACATCGGCGAAAACAGCAAGGTATTCAGCAAATGCGGGTGTCATCATTTTTGCATGCTGCGCAAAGTATCGGAATGGGCATACCCTAGCACCCTGAAGGAGGCGGGTTAAGCAAATTCGTGTGGCGCCTCCCTATGACGCCTGCGCCTGGCTGACCACGACCTGATTTCTTCCCGCACTTTTCGCGGCGTAAAGCGCCTCATCGGCCTGTTGCAGTGCCAGGTTTATGTCGTTGCCGTTTTTACGCACGCTCGCGACACCCAGTGAAATCGTCACGTTGCCGGTGTAAGGGAAATCTTCATCGTCGATATGTGAGCGCATGCCTTCTGCGACCGTAACGGCCTCGCTGAGCGGGGTGTCTGGCAGAAATACCACAAATTCCTCCCCGCCAAACCGGCAGATGATCTCGTCTTCAATACACACACTCTTTAAGCGAGCGCTTAATGCAACCAGTACAGCATCACCGGCAGTGTGACCATATTTGTCATTAATCTTTTTAAAGTGGTCAATATCAATGGCAATGATGCAGTGTTCATGGGTGGTGGCATGGCGTTTAACCAGCACATCAAACCCTTTACGGTTATAGAGCCCGGTGAGGGGATCGGTCATGGCTTCATCGCTGAGCTTGTTCACTCTGCGCGTCACCATTTGTAAATGGAACATCACCGCCTCGCGCAGACGATCGGCTTCGTTATACCAGGCATTTATTTTTGAGAGCTTCTTCAGCGTAACTTCGCTGTCCTCTTCTTTGGCGAATTCAACCAGCCTTTCGAGTGGGAAAGATATTCTCGCTGAAAAGAAGGTGACCGTTGCTGCGGTCAGGGCAATAATCGCGAGGGTAAACCAAAAGGCATTTATCACCGTTTGCAATAATATACGTGAAACGCTATCCGGTGCGCCGGAGATGATAATTTTCCAGTTCGCCTGGTTCATGCTCGCATAACCCACCAGTTCCCCGGCGTTACCATCGCTATCATAAAAATAACCATTGCGGTTTGAGTTTAATTTCTCTTTAAGCGTAACGCCTGGTTTGAAATTTTTGCTGATAAGTTTGGTGTCCTGGTTAAAGATAATTTTCCCGTTACTGCTCACGATGCTGACATCGGTTTTATTATCGTAAAAATGCATACTGAGTATTTCACTGAGTATGCCTTCTTTTTTGAGGTAAATAGTACCCCCTAAATAACCGAGATATTTCCCGTTTTTAGCAAATACAGGCTGCGAGACGAGAACAACATAATTACCTGCGGCAGAAGTAAACGGCTCGGAGATAAATGCTTTTTTTGCGTTGATGGCCTGTTCACTGGTTTGTGATTGTAACTTCAAGCCAATCAAACCTAAACTTTCCGGCGAGGCAGCGGTAATAACTGCATCTGCACTCACAATGACGACAGAATTGAAAAAACCTGACTGCAACCGTAAGCGATTTGCTTCCTGTTTCAACTGATTAGGGTCGTTAAAATTTTCAATCAGACTGGCGCTGTATGCCAGTTCTCTTTGTGCCGTCATAAGATAGCGGTCGGTGGTATCGGCAAGTTTTCGCGCATAGGCCAGGTTGCTTTCCAGCAAACTGTCTTCAATGTTGCCTTTTTGAAACAGCGTTAACGCACTGAGAAGTAACAAAGAAGTGAGCAATATCCCCCCAACGGAGAGCGCCAGCATCAACGTGCGGAGATGGAATTTTCTTCTGAACATAAACATCCGTGCAAATCAAAAAGACGACAACTTTTTATCCAGTCCTTGATCAAAACATAGACACCAATCAAAAGCAATTTTAATCAGGACAGGCCTGGCGATTTATCCTGCTACATCAGGTAGGGTAGTAAGGAATTTCCGAAAAGATAATCGCCATGCCAGCACGCGTCTGTTGTTGTATTAAAGGCAAATTAACAGTAGCACTTTTTTTTGGCAAACTTCACATGCTAATATTCATTGAAATAAATTGGGTCGCCGTCACGCTGTGACATCTCTGGATAACAGGGAATAGAGCGATAATATGTTTTGCTTCCTACGTTATCATGCATCTACGACCGGTTAACTGAATTTTTATATTCCTCTGCTGGTAGTTTTCAGACGAGCGTTTTATATTGAAATTCTGACTGTGTAAGGAGTGTTTATAAAATGCGTCATCGCTATCCCATAATGACTCCGGCATCTGAAAACCTTGCTTTTCTGTGCCGTGTTGCGGCCTGGACCGGATTCGTGGTGTGTTTGGGATGGCTCGCATTTTTCATGTCGTTGCAGGATTGGGAACTGGCCTGTTCCTTACTTATTCTGGCCGTGGTGATTTTGCCCTGCTGGCGACTGGCATTAAAAGGGCATTTTTCCACCGGGTTGATGGGCGCGCAGATTGCTTGTTTACTTTTTGTGGTGGTTTTTTGCTATCGGTATGATGTGTCCGACAGTACCGTTCAACGAACAACCCATCTTTATCTGCCCGTCATTGCCCTTGTCGGCTATATGAATTATCAGCGGTACCGCTCTCGCCTCCAGATAATCATTATCCTGGCAAGTTTGATTGCTTTCATTTTTTACTGCAGTAACCATAGCCTTTTTTCTATTGATAATCCTGTTTCACGAAGCTTTCGCGTCGTCAGTGCATGGCTGAATCCGGTGCTTGCGACCCTGTTTTTATTTGGTGGCATCGTGGCGATGCATACTGATTTTTCGCGAAGGGCGCAGAGAGCCAAAGCCATTCATCACGCGTTATACAATGAGCAATTTATGCTTATGTACCAGCCTTTGGTTGATAGCACCGGCCAGGTGGTGGGGGCCGAAGCCCTGATCCGCTGGAATCATCCCACCTCTGGCTTATTGCTGCCTTCCGCCTTTATTCCTGACGCTCAGGATGCGGGATTGATGCCGATGATAGGAGAGTGGGTGATCACGCATGCCTTTAATGAGTTACTGAAATGGCAGGCCTCGGCAGATACACGCCATTTATCCGTCTCTATCAATATCACTGCCGACCACTTGATGCAGCCTGATTTCGTTCGCAAACTCCTGAACCGGGTCAGTCAAGAAAATATTCCTTGTAAACAGGTACACCTGGAATTAACCGAGAGCGTTTTCGTCTCCGATCCGGATACTGTTGCCGCGCGAATGAATGAGCTGGCAGCCATTGGATTTATGTTCTCACTTGACGATTTCGGAACGGGATTCTCATCGTTAAGCGCCCTGCGCGGATTGCCTCTGGAACAGATCAAAATTGATCGCAGCTTTATTTCCAGCGCCAGTGAAAATCAAAAAGGCGAGGTGATCGTCAGGAACATTGCGCGGCTGGGAAGCGAACTGGGGCTTGAGGTGGTCGCTGAAGGAATTGAAACAGAACAGCAGTGGCTCATGATGAAAGAGTACGGCTGTTCTGTTTTTCAGGGGTTCTATTTCTCTCCGGCGGTCAGTTCATCACAATTTGCCCACCTGGTTGCGCAGGGATTACCGGTTAAGCAGTGAGCGGGATTCAGGTTTGGCAGGCTGGCGACCGGGCCAGCCACATAGCCGCTATTAACAAAATAATCAGCCAGGGCGCGATCCCCGTGATGCCTGCGTTCTCTAAGATAAGCCCGCCTAGTATCCCCCCTCCTGCAATCGCCACATTCCACACGGTGACGAGCATGGATTGTGCCACATCGGTTGCTGGCTGCGCACGGATCACCATGGCGGTCTGAAACAGCGTGGCGGCGCCGCCAAAGGCCAGGCCCCAGAGCGCCACGGCTGCCCAGATAGCAGGCGCACAGGTAATTTTCAGTTGCATCAACAGTGCCGCCATTAAAAACAGACCGATGCTCAGCAACGTCAGACGGCGGAGATGGCTGTCGATCAGCAGGCCGGTGAGTACAATGCTTAACAACGAACAAAGACCAAACAACAACAGCACCGCATCGGTTCGTGCCGTCAGACCCGCAGGTGCCATGAAGGGCGCGATCCAGGTGTACAGGAGGTTGTGAGCCAACACAAACGTAAGTACCAACAGTAATAATCTGCCTACGCCAGGTAATCGCAACACATCGCGTAATGTCAGACGTTGCTTAAGAGGCTGCCCTGCGATATCCGGCGCACTCAGCCGTAGAATAAGCATCAGGCATAACGACAGGGCGCTCAGAGCGGCAAAACAGAACCGCCAGCCGATTAAATTGCCCATAAATGTGCCAACTGGAACGCCAAGCGAGAGGGCAAGCGGTGTGCCTGCCATCGCGATAGCAATCGCTTTACCCCGTTTATGCGCTGGCACCATGGCTGCGGCATAACCCGCCAGTTGCGCCCACAGCACGCCGGCAGCAATTCCCGCCACTGCGCGCGCAGCCAGCATCGTGGCATAATCATGCGTCAAGGCAGTCACCGTATTGGCAAGGGTAAAACCCGCCAGCGTGAGGATTAGCAATCGCCGACGCCGCCACCCTTGCAAGAGAGACATTAATGGAATGGCGGCGGCAAAAGAACCGATGGCGTAGACGGTTACGCTCTGACCCGCAGCTGCCAAACTGATGGAAAGATCCGCGGACATCGGGATCAGCAACCCGGCAGGCAGCGCCTCGGTCAAAATAGTAACAAACGCCGCCAGGGACATTGCCAGCAGCGGCATGAGGGGTAACCGTTGGGCAACCTGGCTCATTTCATTCCCTCAATTCCACGGTACACCGCATCACGCAGGTCATTTACAAACTGCCCGGACATGCCTTCATATAAGGTATTGCTGAAGGCGACCACGCTGAGCTCCTGTGCACGGTCAACAAACCAGGCATGCCCGTAGGCACCTCCCCATCGCCAGGTACCGGGCGACTCCGGTGAGAGGGCTGAGTGCGGGTCGCGCAGCACAGAAAAACCAAGACCAAAGCCGACGCCAGGCGCATTTGGTATCTCAAGTGGCGCAATCTGGTCGCGGCCCATTTCCGCGACCCACTGTTCTGATAAGATTTCCCCCCCGCCGATGCGTAACGTCTCTAACAGGCGCATAAAATCGCTTACCGTTCCCACCATTCCGGCGCCACCAGACGGATAAGCCTGTGGGTTAAAAACACGCGCCGGGCTGTAGCAAACGCCGACAGTATTCTCGAAGGGAGCAACATATTCCCCCTCTTCCAGGGGATGGGGCTGCGGCTGGTCGTTTACATATGCAACGGCCACCTGCTGCTCGGGTGAGGCAAAAAAGCCCGTGGCATGCATGCCCAGCGGATCGGTCACCAGTGTTTTTACCGCGTTATCCAGCCTCTGCCCCTGCACTTGCTCAATGACCGCGCCCAGCACATCGATCCCCAGTGAATAGCACCACGCGGTGCCAGGGGGAAAAAGCAGCGGCACCGAGGCGATACGCTGCATATTTTCAACGAGCGTTAACGCGGAACTATCCATCCCATCTGAGACGCCTGCCCGGGCATAAGGGCCGTCAGCGCTCTCTTCCAGAAAACGATAACCGAGGCCCGACGTGTGGCTCATCAACTGCCGAAGTGTTGGTGACGCGGCGCGGCCCTCCGCCAGGCGTGGGCTGAAAACGGGTAAGTAATGGCTAACAGACGTATCAAGATCAAGCACGCCCTTTTTGACCAGCACCATTGCGGCGGTGGTCACAATCGGCTTGCTGACCGATGCCAGACGAAACAGGGTGTGGCGTTCCATCTGTCGCTGATTTTCCCGGTCAGCAAAGCCAGACGCGCTGTGGAAAACCGTTTTTCCGTGATGGTTAATCATCACTTCAACGCCGACCAGACGTTGTTCTGCCAGCGCCTGGCGGATGACATTCATAATAAAATCATGCATGGGCTTATCTCCTCTGATATCAACGCGTTCACAGTAAAGACTTCGTGATTACGGAAAAAGAGGGGTATATTTCATCTCTGTGCGGACAAAAATTCCGTAATAGGAGGGCAGGTGGAGAGCGTCAATGGGTTTATGGTTTTTGTGCAGGTCGCTGAAGCGGGGAGTTTTGTTGCCGCAGGCAGACACCTGGGGATTTCGGCGTCGGCAGTAGGGAAGAGCATCGCCCGTCTGGAGGAGAAACTGGCGGTGCGCCTGTTTCATCGAAGTACGCGTAGCATCACGCTCACCGCCGAAGGGCACCTGTTGCTGGAACGGAGTCGACGCATCCTGGCGGAAATCGATGCCGCCCAGCAGGAGCTCTCCCAGGCCTCGGCGCGCCCGATGGGTAAACTTCGCGTGAGTCTGCCGCTGGTCGGAACACTGGTGCTACCGGTATTAGGGGAATTTATGCGACAGTACCCGGACATTCAGCTGGAACTGGATTTCAGTGACCGGATGGTGGATGTAATAGCCGAAGGTTTCGACGCCGTATTACGCATCGGCCACCCCTCAGATTCCCGCCTTTCAGCACGCAAGCTCGGCCATTTTCGTTTTATAACCGTTGCCGCACCCTCGTATCTCGCCTTGCGTGGGGAACCGCAAACGCCCACCGCGCTTTTGGATCACGCTTGCCTGCAATACCGTTTTCCATCGAGCGGTAAAGTGGAACGATGGTTGATGCGTGGCAATGATGCGGAAGTCGAGTTAGCGTTGCCCGCGTCTATGGTTTGCAACAATATTGAAACCCGAGTCTGCTTTGCTCTGCGCGGGCTCGGCATCGCCTGGCTGCCAGACTTCGCCATCCGCGACAGGCTGGAAGAAGGTACGCTGCGCGAAGTGTTATCTGATTATGCTAACCATACCGGCGTCATGCATCTTCTCTGGCCAGCAAGCAAACACCCCTCTCCCAAGCTACGCGCACTGATCGACTTTCTTAGCGAACGCTTATTTCCCGCAGGAGACCTGACGTAAACAGGCACATGAATATAGGAGGTGTAAAAGCCATTTTCTTCATGAGCTAATCCATTTAAATACTTTGTTATTTCTGCGCTTTTCTCACATCGTCGCCAAAGCGTAATGGCCCAAAGGTGTACGAGTGAATGACAAAAAAGACAACGGCGTATTTGCATGAGCAGCAGCGGATATTCATTCAGAATCTGTCCCGCTCCTGGCGGTGGCGCACCGAATGGCCGACCTGGGGATTAATCGGCGTGGTCTACGGCGGCTGGTTTGGCACGCTGGCGTACTGGCAAACGGTGGGTCTGCTACCGGCAACGTTGTTACTGATCTGGTTCACCACATGGTATATGTCGTTACAACATGAACTTATACATGGTCATCCGACGCGCTGGCCCTGGTTGAATCAGCTTTTCGGCCTGATGCCGCTCGCAGTCTGGTATCCGTTTGGGTTATACCGTGATTCGCATCTGGCGCACCATCGCGCCCATAGCCTGACGCTGCCGGACGAAGACCCCGAATCCTACTATTTTTCTAGCCGTCACTGGCGGCGTTTGCCCCGCTGGCAACGTCAAATTATTCATCTGCGCAATACGTTTGTTGGTCGCCTCCTTATTGCACCGCTGCTCGATATCGTGGCAATGATGCAGGGGATTGTCGCGGACTTTCGTCAACGGAAGCCCAGAGCCCTCATGATGTGGATGGTCCACTTTATGTTGCTGGTGGTTACTTTTGTCTGGATTGCCCACTGTGATTTTTCGATCCTTTGGTTTGTACTGGCGGTCAGCTATCCGTCGCTGGCGCTTACCAAGATTCGCTCTTTCCTTGAGCATCGCGTGGCCGATGATCCGCTGGCACGCTCAGTGATCAATGAAGCAGCATGGCCGTGGCGGGTCCTGTTTCTCAACCTGAACTATCATTCTGTGCATCATGACCTGCCAGGCGTGCCCTGGTATGGTTTACGTTC
Organism: Enterobacteriaceae bacterium UBA3516; assembly: GCA_002377245.1. Lineage (GTDB taxonomy): Bacteria > Pseudomonadota > Gammaproteobacteria > Enterobacterales > Enterobacteriaceae > CBFFRJ01. The sequence goes on along the minus strand of DFPL01000173.1, from coordinate 5,162 downwards.
TCTCTACCTCCTTTATCGTGCTGATTATCAGCAACGCAATCATGGGTTCGTGGTGCGCGGTTACGGTGAATGGGTAAAGCAATTTTTCTTCAGATCGGTGGAGGTCAATGCCCACCCCGGTTTTCATTCGAGCAAAGCACATGCCCCATCAGATAGCCTTTCCGATGTACAGTCTGCACCGACCGGACAGCGAAGCGTTCATACAGACACTACGTTCTCTGCTGGCTAAAAGAGGATTAACGGCAGAACCTTGCTGGCCGACGTCGAACCTTATTGACCACTGGCGCAGTGACGATCTGCTGCTGAGCCAGACGTGTGGTTTCCCGCTGATGACGCAACTGCCGGACCTGCAACTGGTGGGCGGTTTTCACTATGCCGCCCCCGGTTGTGAAGGGACTCATTATCGCAGTTTTATCGTGGCGCGCCGGGAAGAGCTCCCCCAGCAGTTTGCCGACTTCCGCGGCCGCCGCGTGGTTTGTAACAGCGCAGATTCGCAGTCCGGCTACAACGTATTACTAAAAATGATTACGCCACTGGCCGCGGACGGGGCGTTTTTCTCTCATGTTCTGTTTAGCGGCAGTCACCGTCAGTCGCTCATTGCGCTAAAAAAGCGAGCAGCGGATATCGCCGCGATTGATTGCGTGACCTGGGCACTGATCAAACGGCATCAACCCGCGTTGCTCGATGGACTGGTCATTATCGACCAAAGCCCGCTGGCGCCGGGATTACCGCTGGTGACTTCGCCGTTAACTTCGCCACAAACCCTTTCGTTATTACGCGACGCTCTGCATGAGCTGGTAAGTGACGCAGCACACCAGGCCGTTTGCGCCGCGCACGGTATTGACGGTTTCAGTGAGGTCAGGCGAGAGGCCTACAGGGTGCTACTGGACTGGCGTGATGACGCGATAAGGCGCGGCGTGACCCGGTTGTAGCAGTGCAGCGAACTGCTCGCCTTTTTAGCTGGCTTGCTTTAACCCGGCGTAAGTACGTGTGGCCCGTCAGGGACAGATATTATTTCTGCACAGGGGACAGGCAGTTCATCATCCTGCCCCGGCTCGTGTGGTTAAATATGCATTAATACTGTCGGTTTATTATCACTGCGGGCAGACAGTATCCGCGATATTTTCCTCAATTTTCATTCTTATCGACTCAGGCGAAACGCGTTGAGTGGGGAATCTTAAACACCAGGCATCTTAAATACCTTTTTGAAAAAAGCAGAAACTGTGTTGGAAGTATTTCTGAATGCAACCGGGTATTTATCAGACAAACATTATTCCTGCTTTAAAACACGTGTTTGCCGAAGGGATAATAGTGTGAGGATGCGAACGCGTGACTGGCAGCTTTGTGGCAAATTTGTCAGTGTCGAAAGAAATATCATGCGCCTGGCTGATTAAATATTCAGGATACTTCTGAATTTTTATCAATGCGTGCGGCGATAATTTGACCGTGCTTATGGGATGAAGATGAAACGTAGCGTGAATGAATCATTAAGAAAAGCAATGCGTCTCAGGAGAGAGTCGGTTTGAATCGTACGTAAAAACGCACAAAAACATGAGTAATGAAAATGGGTGGGGAAGTAAGGAAAGGGTAGTGGGGAGTCAGTAAACTCCCCACTAAAGAAATCAGATAGCGAAATCTTCGAGTTTTTTGCCTTGCTTAATAGCGGCAGTAATTGCTTTAGGGGTACGACCCTGGCCAGTCCAGGTTTTCTCGCTGCCGTCTTCATCAATATACTTATATTTAGCCGGACGCGGCTCACGCACTGACTTACGTTTAGTGGTGGTCGTTTTCAGAGAAGAGAGAAGTTCAGTCGGATCAATACCTTCATCAAGTAATTTCTGACGGAAGGCAGCCAGTTTGGCTTCTTTCTCTTCGAGTTCACGTTTCTGTGAAGATTCTTCTTCACGACGTTCTTCAACAATAACAACCAGCTTTTCGAGCATCTCTTCAAGAGTTTCAAGAGAAACTTCACGAGATTGTGCGCGAAGGGTGCGAATGTTGTTAAGGTTTTTTAGTGCTTCTGACATCACATTACTCCTTGTCCTGGAAATTAAAATCTAACAAAACAATTTTTAGTTATTATTGAGTAAAAATCAATACCGGAATAGAGAGTAATTTAGCGATAACGCATTATTTTTTAAAACGGCGCTCAGTTTTTAACATCGTGATATATTTTTCTGCACAGCGATTTCAGATATCACTTGTATAAATATGACGTGTTGCCCCACAAAAGCGCAGCGTATCGCTTATATCCTGCAAAAACGTAGGTCTTTTCCGCCAGGTTGTGAGCGAGCAAGAAATTTTTTGCGCTTAAGGCAAAAATTTTTTGCGTTTTGTAGCAATATTTTTATTGCTGATTCGTCTACCTCGATACGACTAACGTAAGTGGAGAGAGACAATGAGACATTTTGGTAACCCCCGTCGCCGTCATCCCGGCAAGTTTGGATTACTGTTTATTATTATCACAGCGGTGATGACGCTGCTGGTAATGTCGCTATGGAATGCATTAATGCCCGAGCTGTTCGGTCTTAAAAGCATCAGTTTCTGGAGTGCGCTGGGTTTACTGGTGCTTTGCCGGGTTTTATTCGGCGGCATGGGAATGGGGCCAATGATGTTCAAAATGGCACGCGATAACCGGCAATTACATGAGCGCTGGATGAATATGAGCGAAGAAGATAAGCAGGCATTTTTTGCCAGGCGTCAACATCGTGGGCATCGTCATGGCTGGGGATGTCATGATGAAGATAAAACGCCTGACAAAAATAATGAACCGGCAAAACCTTTTGATAATGCGTAATCGTGATGGACAATGCCGATAACGCCTCCTCAGGACGAATCCTGGATGCCTTGTTAGCATGCCAGACAAAGCTCAGGGCATTTATCCGTCGTCGTATTCCCGTACGGGAAGATGTCGACGACATTCTTCAGGATGTTACGCTGCAATTAATAAATGTTGAGCAGCCTGTTGAGAATGTCTCTGCCTGGCTTTTTCGCGCCGCACGCAATGAAATGGTGGATCGCTCACGTAAAAAGCGGGAGTGGTTATTTTCTGATGATGAAGAGATTGAGAATGATTGTCAGGCCATATTATTCAGCGAGGCGGGTAGCCCGGAAGATACCCGTTTAAAAGAACTTTTCTGGGATGAACTGGAAAGTTCGCTGGCTGCTTTACCACCAGCGCAGCGGGAGGTGTTTGAAAAAACCACTTTGCAGAATTACAGCTTTAAACAGCTTTCGCTTGAAACGGGTCTTCCAGTGCAGACCCTGTTATCGCGAAAACATAAAGCGGTACGTTATCTGCGTGGCCGACTGACATCACTTTATAATGACATCATGCTGCCTTAAGAGAGGGAACCTTTTACGCGAAGAGCGCAAGCATATTATCAGCTGAACGTCAGAGTTTTGACTTGCGCTGTTTCCAGACGGCGATGGCGTCATTGATGTTGTTGGTGACGATATCGCCGACTTTCACCTGATTGAGATAAACATCGTAACGATCTTCATTGTACTTAAAGACAATGATGTCGCCCTGAAAACGCACCCGCCGCTCTTTTACGGTGATGCCCCGACTGCGCATGGCAATTTTGGCGATGGGATCTACTTTCCTGTCTTTCATGTGGATATCTGTTAGCCTCTTATTATCTTTTGTTGTATCCAGGCTGACGCGCAGACGTCATGATATTAATTTTATATGCCCGGGAAGAAAAGGCCATCGGCTTAAAAAGAGTATGGCAGACAAAAATAATCCCTGGTGGTGCCTTTCTTAAGGTTTTCTTAATGTTGTCGCGCTCTATATGCCGACGGCAAAAGGCGTATCGTATTTACAAAGCAGGGGCTGAATTAAATTCGCACTATATTGTTGAGAATTGTTTAGATTCTCATTTCGTTTTTTATAAATAGCGAGTTGCGGAACCGGTGTCGTTAAGGGCATGTTTGCGCTCACGTTAAACATGCTGCATAAAATCCCACCCTTTATTAAAGAGATAACCAGCAACAAGGGTGGGATAGGCTGAATGAGCAGAAACGCCCTGAGGTTCGTATTCACCGAACAGTAACCCGGTTAGAGAAATAAAAAGCAGATTCATCATCGCAATCACAACCACCCACCTTAACCCTGCTGACTTCTTCCTGGCAAAAAAATCACCCACACCCCGGCTGTAATCGTTAATACGCCGGCCAGCGATTGCCACGAAAAGACGCCCTCAAGCCCCGGTAAAAGCAGCGATGCCAGCCACACCAGCACATAGCTCAGGCTGAGCAGCGCATAGGCTTTACTCAACGCCAGGCGGTGCAGCGCCAGATAACAGACAAACATGGATGCCAGGTACCCCCCCAGACCGGCCAGCAGCAGTGTGGTTGGCAGATGAACAGGCCAGAGCGCACTGGCAAACGCGCCATACTCTGAAACCGGTGGCAGGGAGGACATGGCATAGCCCATGGCGAGCTGCGCGGCGCTGGTCAACAACACGCTGATTAACGCATAGACGATGCCCATCAGGCGATCCCTCCCAACATAATAATCCCGATGATGATGAGGGCCACCCCCAGCCAGTGACGAGCGCTTACCGGTTCCCGCCAGATCCCCCATGCCGCCAGCGTCACCCAGACAAAATTAAGACTGAGCATCGGGTAGGCCAGCCCAACGGGCACTTTTTGTAACACCCTCAACCAGAGCAGCATGCCGAGACCGAGAGAGACCAGCGCTAACCCCAGCCACAGAAGATGATGGCGGCGACGATCCGCCCCTAAAGGTGGGCGGGTGGCCTGTTTTTGACACAGCTGCCCGGCAACGCTGAGCAGGCTGGCGAGAATCAATAAGCTCCAGGTCATGGCAGAGGCGCATATTCAAGCAGTGCGATGCGTCCCTGGACGTACACGCTGGTGGGAGGCGGCAAGGCAAGATCGCTGACATCTTCGTTTTTAGCCAGTAGCACCACCAGTGAGGTGGTGCCGTCCTGACGGTGCGTTGCCAGCCATTCGCTGAAGTCGCGCGCTCTGATCAGTTTACCTTTCGCATCCGGGTAATCGAGACCATATTTCAGCTCTCCGCCAAAATTAAACAGCATGATATCGCTCCGTTTAAGTTCCCAGGCGAGGCCTGCGGCCAGCCCGACGTTGTCGGCGATGACATACTGACTGCGCTGAAGTGTTTCTCTGTTCAT